>NZ_JAJSOK010000018.1 GCF_021283305.1 Pseudonocardia kujensis | reverse complement strand
GCCGGGACCGTCCGGGCCCCGTCGTGTGGTGGCACACCGGCGGAGTGGCGGCGGCCATCGACCGGCTGAGCGGCCCCGGGACGGTCCCGGTGAGCACCACCCGCTCCCGTCCCGAGGAAGGACACGGCACGCCATGACCGACACGGCCCGGGCCCCGCGCACGCGACCCGAGGGGTTCCCGGAGAACGGGCCCGCGGCGGAGCTGATCCGCTCCGGCTTCGAGCTGGAGAACGCGGACGCCGCGTTCCTGCACCACGGGTTGAACCTCGCCGACGTCGCCCACGTGCTGGACCTGTCCCGGCGCGGGCTCATCCCGGCCGACGCCCGCCGCACCCTGCTCGCCCTGCTGCTCGAGGTCGTCGACATCCCGCCGGAGGACTTCCCCTACGACCCCGTCCACGGCGAGCCGTACAACTCCCGCGAGCGGTACTTCGTCTCCCGGATCGGCGACGCGGCCGGCTGGCTGCACGCGGGCCGGCCGCGCCGGGAGGCAGCCCGGATCGCGCTGCGCCTGCACCTGCGTCGACAGCTCGCCGGGCTCGTCGTCGACACCGCGGCGGCGGGCCTCTCGATGGTCGACCGCGCGGAGGAGCACGCCGAGACGCTGTTGCCCGACCAGACCTACCTGCAGCAGGCCCAGCCGTCGACCTTCGGGCACTACCTGCTGTCCTTCGCGTACTCCGTGGTCCGGGACTCGCGGCGGCTCCTCGACGAACTCGGCTGGATCAGCCGCAGCCCGGGCGGCGCGGGCTGCGTCAACGGCACCCGGCTCCTCGACGACCGCGACCCGATCGCCGACGCCCTCGGGTTCGACCGGGTCATCCCGCACACCCGGGACGCGATGTGGCAGGTGGACGCACTGATCCACGTCCTGGCCACCACCGCCAGCCTGCTCTCGAACTTCTCGAAGCTCGCCGAGGACCTGGAGATCTTCTCGTCGAGCGAGTTCGACTTCGTCGACCTGGCGGACGGCTACAGCCGCTCCAGCATCCTCATGCCGCAGAAGCGCAACCCCTACGCGCTGGCGATCATCCGCGGAGCGTCCGGCGTGATGATCGGCAGGCTCACCGGGTTCCTCGCCGTCACGAAGAGCCCCTCCGCCCGCAGCGACAACCTGATCTTCGCCTACGGCGAGGTCCCCCGGGCCCTCGACCTCGCCCAGCGGATCACGACGCTCACCGGCGGGGTCGTCGCCACCCTGGGCGTGAACGCCGAGCGGATGCGCGAGGAGCTCGACCGGGGCTACACGCAGGCCACCGATCTCGCGGAGCACCTCGTGCAACGGCTCGGCGTGGACTACCGCTCGGCGTACGTGGTCGTGGGGAACACGGTCCGGCAGGCGGCCCGCGACGGGGTCCCGGGGAACGCGATCACGGGCGAGATGGTGGACGCGCAGGCCCTCCGGCACACCGGCCGGTCGTGGGGGCTCGCGGGCGCCGACCTCTCCACGGTGCTCGACCCGCGGCAGATCGTCGCGACGCGCCGTGCCGAGGGCGGCGCGGCACCCGGGGCGGTGGCCGCGATGGTGCAGGACCTGCGCGCCGACCTCGGCACGCTCGCCGACGAGGCGGCGGCGCGGCTCGCCGCCTTCGACGCGGTGGAGGCGGATCTCCTCGCGCGGGGCCGGGATGCGCTGCGCCCCTGACGCGTGCCGCGGACGGTGCCGGACGGCGCCCCCGCGGAGGGGCCGCGCCGTCAGGCCCCGGGGACCTCCACCCGGACGACCTCGGCGACCTCGTCGCCCGTGGTGGTCACGGTGTACCCGGAGCCGGTCGGCAGGTGGAACGCCTCGCCCGCGGACACGACCGTCGTCGTCCCGGCCAGGGCGACCTCGGCCGCACCCCCGAGGACCAGCAGCAACGCCTCTCCGGGCCGGGGCTCGGCGGTCCAGCCCTGACCGGGCGGCAGCCGCGCCGCCGTGCCCTCGGCGCGGAACCGCTCGGCCGGGCCGGTGATCCGCACGGGCCCGTCCCCGGCGTCGGCGAAGCGGGTGAGCGTCCCCGTCGGCTCCTCGTCCTCGACGAAGTGCCGGGCCGGGACGTCGAGGGCCGCCGCGAGCTTGAGCAGGGTCGTGATGGTCGGCACCATCGTCCCGCGCTCGACCTTGTGCACCGAGGCCGCGGAGACGTCCGCGTGGTGCGCGAGCTGCTGCAGCGTCATGCCCTGGCGGCGGCGCAGCTCCCGGATCTTCGGGCCGATCGCCCCCACCACGCTGTCCAGGTGCGGAGCGGCGCGTCCCGAGGGTTCGGGCGCAGCGGCGGCGGCGGGCATCGAGCCTCCTCGCGGCTTGACAGGCGATCCGTGTTTAGTATCGTATGAACAAATTTCGTATAGTCGACGCTTCCGTCGACCGAAGTCTACCCGGAACGAGAGGGTCGGAGCCGTGTCGCCAGCCGCACGCAGGACTGTGATCATCGGGGGCGGGGCCGCGGGTCTGGGAGCCGCGGGCGGGGTCAAGGCCGCCGACCCGTCCGCGGAGGTCACCGTCTACACCGAGTACGAGGACGTCGCCTACAGCCCGTGCGGGATCCCCTACGTCCACGGGGGCGAGATCCCGGACTTCGAGCGGCTCTTCCTCGCCGGCAAGCAGGCCTACGTCGACGCCGGCATCGACGTCCACTACGAGACCCGGGTGACGGCCGTCGACCCGAAGGCGCAGACGGTGTCGATCGACGGCGAGGGCGAGGTCCGCTACGACCAGCTGATCCTCGCGACCGGCTGGGACTACGCCGACCCGGGCGTGCCCGGCGGGGATCTCGGCGGGCTGTACTACGTGAAGAACATCCGCGCGGCCATGGAGTGGGACAAGGTCATCGGCGAGACGAAGCGCGCCGTCGTCGTCGAGGCCGGACCGCTCGGGCTCGAGATGGTGACCGCGCTGGCCCACCGGGACATCGAGACCCACCTGATCGATCCCAACCCGTACCCGCTGGCGATGATGGCCGATCCCGACATCATGGCCCCGGTGGAGGACTCCTGGCGCGAGCTGGGCGTACACCTGCACTTCAACACCACCCTGGAGGAGTTCGTCGGGGACGGGAGCGGTGCCGTCCGCGCGGTGCGGACCTCCGACGGGGAGATCCCCGCCGACCTCGTCGTGATCGCGACGCACAAGACCCCCCGGAACGACCTCGCCCGTGCCGCGGGGATCCGGATCGGGTCGACCGGCGGGATCATCGTCGACGAACGGATGAAGACCTCCGCCCCCAACATCTGGGCCGCGGGGGACGCCGTCGAGATCCCGCACGGCCTCACCCGCACCCCCCTGCAGGGCCTCACGGGCTCCCACGCCTACGCACAGGGCAAGACCGCCGGGACCAACGCCGGCGGCGGCACGCGCGCCTACCGTGCCGTGTTCGTCCCGTGGGGCACCCCGGCGGGCAAGTGGGTCATCGGCGGCGCGTCCTTCGGCGAGGCCACGGCGACGGCGTTGGGCATCCCGTACGTGCTCGGCGTGGCCGAGGGCATCTCGCGGGCCCGCTACTACCCGGGCGTGCAGAAGATCAAGGTCAAGCTCCTGGCGGAGCCCGGCACCCTGCGGCTCATCGGGGCGCAGATGGTCGGCGGCGGCGAGGGGATCAAGGAGCGGGCGGACTTCCTCGCCCAGGCGATCCGCTTCGGGATGACCTTCGACGACCTGTCCACGATGGAGAACGTCTACTCGCCCGCGATCGGCGCGCTCAACGAGCCGATCGTGGTCGCCGCGACCAACGGCCTCGCGGAGGCCGCGCGCCGGAACCGCGAGAAGGGCTGACGATGGCCGCGACCTCCCCGGGGTTCTTCGGCTGGCTGCGGAGCAACTCGGAGCACTACCTGCTCGTCGCCGCCCACCGGGACCTGGCCCGCCGGACCGGCGCGCCGGCCCCGCGCCCGCCCCGAGGCGCCAAGGAGATCTTCTGGCTGAGGGTCTTCGCCCCCACCTACGCGGCGCTCCCCTGGGCGCTGCGCAGCCGCATCATGCGCGCCATGCCCGGAAGCCACCGCAGGACATGGGCGCCCCCGCCGCGAGCCCAGGGTCCCGCGGTCTGACGACGACCGACAGCAGCACACGAACGAAGGAGAGCGAAGTGGCCGAGATTGTCGGAGAGCGGGCACACGCGGGCGACGCCATCGTCGACTACGAGTCGAAGATGTTCGACGACATCCAGGCGGAGCCCGGCGAGAAGGCCTACATCTTCATGCACACGGTGCCCTACGAGGGCTCCGTCGGCCTGGTCAACATGCTGACCTGCACCCGCATCAACCGGAAGGGCTTCGACACGCACCTCGTGCTGTACGGGCCCGGGGTCCTGATGGCGTCGGCGACGCGCGGCTTCCCGACGGTGGGGGCCGAGGCCTTCCCGGGCCACATGGCCTACAACAACCAGCTCCAGACCTTCATGAAGGAGGGGGGCAAGGTCCTGGCCTGCCGGTTCGCGATGGCCGCGCTCTACGGCATGCGGGAGACGGACGTGATCGAGGGCGTGCAGCCCATCCACCCGCTCGACGTCCTCGACTGCAACCTCACGGCCCGCCGCGAGGGCGCACTGGTCATGCAGACCTGGACGTTGTGAGGTGCCGCCGGTGGGCGCGCGCCCGGACCGGAGCCGAGCCGCGCCCACCGGCCTCCCGCCCCGAGGCACAGGAGCCGACATGGATCCCTTCCCGGGACCTCCGCACGGGGCCCTCGACGGCCTCCGGCAGGACCGGAGCACGTCCGGCGCCGACGAGAAGGATCTCGCCGGCGCCCGCAGGCAGTGGCGGTCGGTGGCGGAGACGCTGTTCCCCGCCCTGATGACGGACCCGGCGGGCTACGCCGGCGCCGTCGAGGCCATCGGCGCGGTCGCCGCGGCGTTCACGGCCCGTTCCGCGGGCCTCGCCGAGCTCGCGGCGGCCTTCGCCGATCCGGAACGCTGCCTCGCCGACCTCGGGGTGCCGATGCGGCCCGGCGTTCCTCCCGTCCTGCTGGTCGCCACCGCCTGCGCGATGCGCGAGCGCGTGCTGATCGCCGAGGACGTCCGCCGCTGCCGGTCCGAGGCCGTCCGGCGCGCCCGCGAGGCCGGGCGGTGCTGGGCGGTCCTCCAGGGCCCGGAGCAGGTGGAGGAGCTCACCGGGGGCGGCACCGGCGGGCCGTCGGCCTGCTCCCACCTGCACCTGCCGTCCGGGACCGAGCTGCGCGCCACGATCGACGCGTGGTCGACCGCCCCGTTCCGCGTCGACGTGATCCCTGGGGACGGCGGCGCACCGTCGGGCGCCGCGTTCGCACGGCGCGAGCCCTGGCTCACCGAGTTCGCGCAGCGGCGGAGCCAGATCGAGCAGCGGGCGGGCTCGGGACCCGCGCCGCGGACAGGAGTGACGTGAGCATCACGCACCCGGGCCGCAGGGACGTCGCCCTGAAGTCGTCGCCGGACGTCGCCGCGGCGCGCCGCGAGACGTGTCGCCTCGTCCGGACCGACGAGGACCTGGACCTGCACCACGGGGTCCGGCGGGCGGTGTTCGTCCACGAGCAGGGGCTCTTCCGCGGTTCCGACCGGGACCCGCTCGACGAGAGCGCGGACGTGGTGCACGTGCTCGGGCTCGTCGACGGCGTCGCGGCCGGCGCGGTGCGTCTCTACCCGTGTCGCGAGGAGGACCCCCGCGACGGGCTCTGGAAGGGCGACCGGCTCGCCGTCCTGCCGGGCAGGCGCGCGGGCCACCTGGGCGCGGCCCTGGTCCGCTTCGCCGTGTCGACGGCGGGGGCGCTGGGCGGGCGGCGGATGCGCGCGCTCGTGCAGGCGCCCAACGAGGTGTTCTTCCACCGCCTCGGCTGGAGCTCGACCGGCGGCCCCGTGGACCACCTCGGCGTGCCGCACGTGCGGATGGAGATCGCGCTCGGCCCGTGAGCCGGCATCGCTCACCGGGTGCGGCGGGCGGGTGCGAGCAGCCGGCCGCGCTCGACGAAGCCGGCACGCAGGTTGGACGGGAGGCGGCCGGCCACCCGGGTGCGCGCCTCGTCCCGCGGCCCCGGGTCGCCGAGCTGCGCGACCAGGAGGTCGGAACCCGTCGCGAGCGCGAGCCGCGCCGCCTCGGCGGGCCGGCCGAGATGGTGCAGGGCGAGCGCCTCGTACTTCGGCGACTGGAACCGGCGGGCCTCCGCCAGGAGCTCCTCCGCCACCGCGCGATCCCACCGGGCCCGCATCTCGAGCAAGCGCATGACGGCCCGGGGCCGGAACGGGAGCGGCACCTCCAGCATGGGGCGGGCCGACTCGACCAGCACGGCGGCGTCGTCCGTCCGGCCGCGCATGAGGTCGCAGTCCGCCATCGCGAGCAGGGCGTGGAGCTCCTGTTCGAGCTCGAGCGCTCCCCCGCCCCGCCGGGCGAGCTCGACGGCGGCCTCGGCGTGCTCCCGGGCGCGGTCGACCTGGCCGAGCTCCTGCCACATCCACGACGTCGTGGTCTCGACACCGGCGCGGTAGAACGTCAGCTTCTCCGCGTCGATCAGGCTGCGCGCCGACCCGAGCGCCCGCAGGGCGCCGGCGAAGTCGCCGGAGTTGCCCCGGGCGAGGGCGGTGAAGAACAGCGTCTGCAGCAGCGGCCGGAACTCGCCGGTCCGGCGGCACAGCATCGCGGCCCGCGCCAGGACGTCCTGGGCCTCGCCGAACCTGTCCTGGTGCTCGAGCAGCGCACCCCGGTAGGCGAGGGCGACGGCCGCGGCGGCGTCCTCGAGGTTCGCCGCCAGGACGCGGTCGTAGGCCGCCTCGGCGCCGGCGTAGTCGCCGTCCCAGTGCCGGACGCGGCCGAGGAGCAGGCTCGCGCTGGGCAGGGCGCCGGGCGCCGCCGCCGCCGTCTCGGCGAGGTGTGTGGCCTGCTCGGCGAGCCCCACGGCGCCCATCGCGTCGCGGGCGTAGAGGGCGTCCCAGCCGAGCTGTTCGAGCGCCCTGGCCTCCAGGTCGAGGTCCCCCGCGTCGCGGGCGAGCTCGAGGGCGGTCTCGTGGTCGGCGCGGGCGTCGGCGTACCGGCCGAGGTCGCAGCGGACCTGACCCCGTCGCAGGTGGACGGCGAACAGCTGCGCGGCGTCGCCGCCCGCGGCCGCCGCCGCGACGGCGCGGTCGAGCAGCCGTTCGGCGTCGGACTGGGCGAACACCAGGTGCGCGGCCTCGGCGGCGGCCGCCCAGGCCGCGGCGGCCCCTCGATGGTCGCCGGCGGCGGCGAGCTGCTCCGCGGCCGCCTCCGGCTTCGCCGCCAGCAGCCGGGCGGCGCGGCGGTGCCGGCTGATCCGCACCGGTCGGGCCACCGACGAGTACGCCACCTGACGGACGACGTCGTTGGCGAAGCGGAAGTCCGCCCCCTGCTCGGTGAGCAGACCGGCCCGGATCGCCCGCGACGCCGCCTCGGCGCACGCCTCGACGTCCGTCTCGCCGAGGGCGGCCAGCTCGTCGAGGCCGAACGTCGTGCCGAAGATCGACCCCAGGGCGAGCAGCCGCTCCACGGCGGCGCCGGCGTGCTCGATGCGCGCCGCGACGGCGTCGTGGAGGCTGTGCGGGATCGGGAGGTCGTCGGTCCTCCCGTCGACCGCGGGGGCCCGCAGCACCTCGGTCACGAAGAGGGGCGAGCCCCCCGTCCACGACCAGATGCGGTCGGCGTCGAAGGCCAGCCCGGACTGCGCGACGAGATCGGCGACGTCCGTCCGGCTCAGCGGCCGCAGCTCGACGGCGGAGGCGACGTCGCGCAGCGCGGCCGTGACGGCCGGGTCCTCGGTGGTGTCCTCCGTGAGCAGGACCATCATCCGGCTGCCCCGCCAGTGCTGGGTCAGCACGTGCAGCGCCTGGAGCGTGGAGTCGCTCGCGTGCTGGACGTCCTCCACGGCCAGCAGCAGCGGCTGCCGCGTCCCGAGCCGGACGAGGAACCCGCTGAGGGCGTCGAGCCCGCGCAGGTGCTCGAGCTCCGGGCCGGCGCGCTGGTACGGCGCCTCCCCGACCACGTCGGCGACCTCGGGGATCAGCGACGTGAGGGTGCCGAGCCGGGCCCCCGCCAGCTCCCTGATCTCGGTCGCGGTCATCCGGTGCACGAGGGCCCCGACGAGCTGGACGACGGGCTGCAGGTAGAGGGACTTCTCGGCCGCGTAGCAGGCGACCTGGACCACGGTCGCCCCCGCGTCGCCGGCCTCCGCCAGGAGGGTACGGGCCAGGGAGCTCTTGCCGAGCCCCGCCTCGCCGGTGAGCACCACCATGGACGGCGAGCCCGCGCTCGCCGCCGCCCACCGCTCCCGCAGGGCGCGGAGCTCCGCGTCCCGGCCCACCAGGGACCGGCCGGTGGGTCCGTCGCGGTCGGCCCACCGGGCGCCGACGGCCTCGGCGCGCAGGACCGACAGGTGCACCGCCTGGATGCCGGGCGAGGGATCGATGCCGAGGTGCTCGGCGAGGGCCTCGCGCAGGGCGCGATAGATCACCAGGGCGGCACCGGGACGGCCCGCGCGCTGATGGGCGAGCATCACGACCCGGCAGGCCTCCTCGTCCAGCGGGTCCGCCTGCAGGACGGCGGAGCCGACCTGGACGGCGGTGTCGAACGCACCGAGCTCGAGCGCCGCCCTGCTCCAGAGGAGCCGGGCCTCCTGGAGCCGCGCCGAGACCCGGTCCCGCAGGGCGCGGACCCATCGGTCCGCCCGGTCCCCCGCCAGCGGGGTGTCGGCCGCCAGGAGCTTGACGGCCTGCTCCCCCGCGGCCGCGGCCACGGCGAAGCGGCCCCTCCCGAGCTCCGTGTCCGCCTGCTGGACCAGCTCCACGGCCTCGTTCAGGTCCACGGCGACGGACTCCGCGGTCAGCCGGTAGCCGGCGGGCGATCCCTCGATGCGCTCGCGGCCCAGCGCGCGCCGGAGCCTGCTGACCAGTGCGGCGACGTTCCGGTCGACCCGGTCCGGCGGGTCCGCGTCGGGCCACACCGCGTCGACGAGCTGGTCGAGGGGGACGAGCTCGCCCGCCCGGAGGGCGAGGACGGCGAGGACGCGCGCGGCCTTTCCCGTCGGCACGGGTGCGTTGAGCCCGCCCTCGACGGTGAAGGGTCCGAGCACGCAGATCCGGAGGACCGGGACCACCCGATGAGCCTACCCGGAGATCGGCGACGAGGCCTAGCCGTTCTCCTACTATGGTAAACAACCGTGTCCTATGATGAAGTTCGCCGAGGTTCCGGAGGCAACGACGCCATGCCGAAGACTGCCGTGGTGGCCTTGGGGGGCAACGCGATCACCCTCAGCGGCCAGGCGGGGACGTTCGCCGAGCAGGTGGCGAACGCCCGCGCGATGGCGGGTGCGCTGTGCGCGGTGCGCGACGCCGGATGGAACGTCGTGGTCGTCCACGGCAACGGACCGCAGATCGGCAACCTGGCGATCCAGCAGGAGGAGGGCGCGGACCGGGTCCCGGAGCTCCCCCTGTTCTGGCTCGACGCGATGACGGAGGGGCAGATCGGTTGCCTGCTGACCCTGGCCCTGCGCGAGTGCGGTGGTCCGGACCTCCCCGGGATCGTCGCGGTGGTGACCCACACCCGGGTCGAGGCCGACGATCCGGCGTTCGGCCGCCCCACCAAGCCGATCGGTCCGTTCTTCGACGAGGACACCGCCGAACGGCACGTGCGCGAGCGGGGCTGGACCGTCGGCGAGGACTCCGGCCGGGGGTTCCGCAGGCTGGTCGCCTCGCCCGAACCTCACGAGATCGTCGAGCTCGACGACATCCGGTCCCTGGTGGACCGCGGGTCGGTCGTGATCGCCGCCGGGGGTGGCGGGATCCCGGTGGTCCGGGAGGGCCACACCCTCCGCGGGGTCGACGCGGTGATCGACAAGGACCTCGCCGCGGAACGCCTGGCCACCTCGCTGGGCGCGGACGCGCTGGTGCTGGTGACCGCCGTCCCCCGGGTGATGGTCGACTTCGGGACCCCCGATGCGCGGCCGCTCGTCGTCGTGGGCCTCGCGGAGCTGCGCACGCTCGCGGCGGACGGCCAGTTCCCGGAGGGCAGCATGGGCCCGAAGGTCCGCGCCGCGACCCGGTTCGTCGACGCGACAGGCGGCACCGCGGTCATCACCGACACCGAGCACCTCGTCGCCACGCTCGATCCCGGCGCCCCCGCCGAGGACAAGGGCACCCGTGTCCTCCCCGTCGCCTCCCCGCTCGGAGCAGCCTCGTGACCACGTCCGTCCGCATCCACCGCGACACCTACGTCGACTCGGTCGTCCAGCTCGCGGGCACCCGCGCCCTGCGGGCCGCACCCGACGTCGACTGGGCCACCGCCGTGATGGCCACGCCCGCCAACGTCGAGACCCTGCTGGCCGAGGGGTTCGACGCCGAGGACCTGGCGGCGGCGACGGCCAACGACCTGGTGATCGCCGTCCGCGCGGGCAGCAGGACGGCGGCGGCCGAGGCCGTCGACGCCGGCGAGCGGGCGATGTTCGAGCGCCGCGGCGGCGGCGAGCAGGTCGAGGCCTCCGTGCGGTCGCTCGACGACGCGCTGCGCCGGGCCCCGCGGTCGAACCTCGCCGTGGTGTCGGTGCCGGGCGAGTACGCCGCGCTCGAGGCGCACAAGGCGTTGTCGGCGGGGCTCGACGTCCTGCTCTTCAGCGACAACGTCTCGGTCGAGGACGAGATCGAGCTCAAGGACCGCGCAGCGGGGCTCGGCCGCCTCCTGATGGGCCCCGGTGCCGGGACGGCGATGCTGGGCCGCACCTGCCTCGGGTTCGCCAACGTGGTGGCCGACGGCGCCGTCGCGGTGGTGGCCGCCGCGGGCACGGGCGCGCAGGAGGCCGCCACGCTCGTGGACCGGTGGGGCGGCGGGGTGTCCCACGTGGTCGGTCTGGGCGGGCGCGACCTCGGCGCCCGGGTGGGCGGGCGGATGGCCCGGGCGGCGCTCGACGGCCTGCTCGCCGACCCGGGGGCGGAGCTGGTCCTGCTGGTGTCGAAGCCGCCGGACGTCGGCGTCGCGCACGAGGTCGTGCGGGCCGCCGGCGGCAAGCCCGTGGTCGCCGCCCTGATCGGGGTGCCGGAGGACTTCGCCGCACCCGAGGGCGTGACCGTGACGCGGACGCTGGAGGCCGGCGCACGCGCGGCCGTCCGGGCCCGGGGTCTTCCCGATCCCGACGTGGCGCCCGGCCTGGCCGACCGGATCCGCGAGGCGATCGCGGACCTCGGACCGCAGCGCACCCTCGTCCGCGGCTTGTTCTCCGGGGGGACGCTCTGCTTCGAGTCGCTGGTGATCCTCGCCGACGTCCTGGGTGACGTGCACTCCAACACCCCGCTGCGCTCCGGCCTCGGGCTGCCGGCCCCGGACGGGGCGCACGTCTGCCTGGACCTCGGCGAGGAGGAGTACACGCAGGGCAGGCCGCACCCGATGATCGACCCGCAGGCCCGCATCGAGCTCCTGCGCGAGCAGGCCGCGGACCCTGCGGTGGCCGCGATCGTGCTCGACGTCGTCCTCGGCTACGGCGCGCACCCCGATCCCGCCGCGGAGCTCGGTCCGGTCTGCGCGGAGATCGCCGCCGCGGGCGGCCCCCGGGTGGTCGTCTACGTGCTCGGCACCGACCGGGACCCGCAGGGCCTCGACCGACAGCGCCGCGCCTTCGCCGACGCGGGCTGCGTGGTCACCGAGACCGCCGCAAGGGCCTCCCTCGCCGCGGCCGCCCTCGCCCTGCGCGACCCCTCGCTGGCGGAGAAGCCGCTGTGAGCCCGCGGATCGCGCTCGTCTCCTACTCGGTGAAGCCGCGCGGCGGCGTCGTCCACACGCTGTCCCTGGCCGAGGCCCTGCACCGGAAGGGCGTCGACGTCCGGCTCGTCCTGCTCGGCGACCCCGAGGTCCCGCTGTTCCGCCCCACGCCGGTGCCGCACACGATCCTGCGCGCGCCCGCCCCCGCCGGGACCACGCTCGACGACCGCGTCTTCGCCGCGATCGACGCGCTGGAGGCCGGGCTGACCGAGCTCGTCGGTCAGGTCGACGTCGTCCACACGCAGGACTGCATCGCCGCCCGGGCCGCCGCGCGCGTCCGGGAGGCTGGTGCGCCCGTGACGGTCGTCCGCACCGTCCACCACGTCGACGACTTCACCACCCGCACGTTGAGGGACTGCCAACGCGCGGCCATCCTCGAGCCCGACGTCGTCCTGGTCGTCAGCGAGCAGTGGCGGCGGATCCTGCGGTCGGACCCCGGCCGGGAGGCCGCCGTGGTCCCGAACGGGGTGGACCCGGACCGCCTGCCGGCACCCGCACCCGCACTGCGGGCGGCACTGCGGGCGCGGGTGCCCGCCGGCCGCTTCGTCCTGCTCGGTGTCGGAGGTGTCGAGCCGCGCAAGGGCACCGTCCACGCCTTCCGGGCGCTCGCGCGGGTGAAACGGGAGCGCGGGCCGGTGGCGACCCTGGTCGTCGTCGGCGGGCACTCCTTCCAGGACCACGCGGCGTACCGGGAGGCCGCGCTCGGGATGCTGCCCGACCTCGGGCTGGTGCCCGGCGAGGACGTGGTGCTGGCCGGGACCGTGGGCGAGGAGGAGCTCGCCGGCTGGTTCCACACCGCCGACGCGCTGTGCTTCCCCTCCGTCAAGGAGGGTTGGGGCCTCGCGGTGCTCGAGGCCCTTGCGGCGGGGCTGCCGGTCGTCGCCTCGGATCTCCCCGTCTTCCGCGAGTACCTGACCGACGGCGTCGACGCACTCCTGCCCCCGGTCGGGGACCACGGGGCGATCGCCGACGCCGTGATGCGGCTCCTCGACGAACCGCGGCTCCGGTCGGATCTCGCCTCGGCGGGCGCGGCGATCCTGCCGCGCTTCACGTGGGAGGCCAGTGCCGCTCGGCACCTCGAGATCTACGACCGGCTCCGGGTCGGCAGCCGGGTCTGACACCGCCGGCCCGCCGTCGGGCCCCCCCCACGGCGGGTCCACCCGCCGCGGGGGCGTCCGCCCGTCGGTGCTGTCGGGGCTCTCGGTGCTGTCGGTGCTGTCGGTGCTGTCAGTGCTGTCGGTGCTGTCAGTGCTGTCAGTGCTCTCGGTGATCGGCAGGGGCGCCGTGACCGTGGCCGTGCTCCCGGTCGTGGTCGTGGCCCGCGGGCCGCGCGGCGAGCCGTCCGGCCCGTTCGGTGATGTCGCGGTTCCCCAGCGTCCCGTCGGCGACGAGGACGTCCTCCAGCGCGCCGAGCCAGTGCACGTAGTAGCTCCAGGTCTCGTCCCCGGAGCGATCCGCCTCCCACGCCGCGATCCGGGCGATCAGGGCGGCCTGGAAGGCCGGCCAGTCGAAGGCCCCCGCGTCGTGCAGTGCCACGGCCATGCCGAAGGCGCGCGACTCCCACGGCTCGGCGAACACGAGCTCGCCGTTCGACCGCGGCGGCGCCCCCGGCCCGTCGAGCGCCAGCGGCGCGAGCGCAGCCGCGCTCACGGCGCGGCCACCTTCGCGACGCCGACCAGTGCGTCGCGGCCGATGAGGGGCACGAGCTCCTCCTCGGTGAGGTCCTCGGTGCCGGCCGGCCGCTCGGGCAGGACCAGCCACCGCACCTCGCTGCTGGAGTCGCGGACCACGATCTCCACGTCGTCGTCGAGCTCGAGGCCCATCTCGGCGAGGACCGTGCGCGGTTCGCGGACCACCCGGGCCCGGTAGACGGGGTCCTTGTACCAGGACGGCGGGAGCCCGAGGACCGGCCACGGGTAGCAGGAGCACAGGGTGCACACCACGACGTTGTGCCGCGTGGGCGTGTTCTCGACGACGACGATGTGCTCGCCGTTCGCCCCGCCGCCCCAGGCGACCTCCTTGATCGCCTCGGTGCCGTTCTTCAGCAGCCGCGCCTTGTACTCCGGGTCCACCCAGGCCCGCGCGACGACCCTGGCCCCGTTGAGCGGGCCCAAATCGGACTCGTACTTGGCGACGAAGCCGTCGATCACGTCCGTCCGCACGAGGCCCCGCTCGGTGAGCAGCTGCTCGAGGGCCTCGGTGCGCAGTGCCGGGGACAGCCGCTCGGTGCCGAGGTCGGCCGGGTCGTACTGGGTGGTCATGAGGCGGGCTCCAGGTAGCTGTCGTACATCTCGATGGTGAGCTGGAAGGGTTCGGCCTCCGGTCCCCACAGCTCGCGGGAGTCGAACCGGACGGAGTAGACGTGCTGCGGGTTCTCGCCCCGGAACAGGGCGTGGGTGTCGGGCAGGAGATGGGCGGGCTGCACCATCTCGACCGTCCCGGTGCGTCCTCGTGTGTAGTTCGGCAGCCTCGTGAACTCCGACGGGGCCGCGGCCACGGCCCGCACACGGTCCCCGACGTCGAAGCGGGGTGCGTCGTCCACCTCACGGAGCGAGCCCGCCGCCGTCGGCGCGTAGTCCGGTTTGCAGGGCTCGGGTGCCGGTGGCTCCTCCACCTGCTCGCCGCGCAGCCGCCGGGCGCGGGCGTTGACGGCACCCTCCGCGAGGATGCCGCTCTCGGTGAGCATCAGCTCGGCGGCGTTGAGCCAGCGTCCGTAGTAGCCGTCGTCGAAGTAGGCGGCGCGCCCGAGCCGCTCGAGGCTGTGCCGGAACGCGTCGAGGTTGCGCCCGGAGATCCGGCCCATCGTGAACGCGGTGAGGGCGAACGCGCGGCCTTCCCACGGCTCGGCGAAGACCGGTTCGTCCGCCGGCGGCGGGGCGGCCGCGCCCCAGCCTTCCTGACCTCCGAGGTCGGCGATGCCGCCCACCTGACCACCTCCACGTGTCGGATGCTTCAGTCGATTCCTACTATAGTGAACAGCCTGTGGTCCAGGACACCACCCGGCCGCAGGCGACCTCGGCGGACACCCAGCCGGAGCCCGAGCAGGAGGGCCTCGCCCGACGACGCACCCGTCGCCGCGAGCCGCGCCTCGCTCCCCGGGTCCTCGCGATGGCCCACGAGGTGCCCGAGGGCCTCGTGGGCCGGGGCGATCGACTCGCCCCGTGCGGCCCAGCCCAGGAACGCCGCGGCCAGGCTCGTGGTCTCGACCGCGGCGACACAGGCGAGGAGCTCGTCCTCCGCCGCCGGTCCGCCGCGGGCGCGGGCGACCAGCGCGAGCCCCGCGAGGACGTCGTCTCCCGCGGGTGTGAGGCCCGGACCGCGGCCGCCGATCAGCGCCGCGACCTCCCGCACGTCGGCGGGGCGGACGGCGTCGGACAGGAGTTCGGGCGGAGGCAGCACCGCGGGCGGGGTCGGCGCATCGAGGTACAGGCACCAGCCGACGCCGCGCACCGACACCCCGTCGACCGCCACCGCCTGCCCGGGCGACACGGCCGGGAGGCCTGGGGTGCAGCGCAGGTGCAGCGGGCCGGGCGGCGCCGACGGGTCCGTCACCGCGACGAGCCCACCGTGGATCCTGAGGTAGAACGCCCTGCGGTGGACCGAGTGCACCCTCGCGACGCCCGGCCGCCCGAGCAGTGACCGCGCCCCGCGGCCGAGGTCCACGGTCCGCAACGCGGCGGCGTCCACCGGGCTCAGCTCCCGAGGCGTTCCCCGAGGGCGCGCAGCGCGGCCCCGAAGCACTCCGGGGGCGCGGTCGCCACCCCGGCTCCGACCTGCCCGGTCCCCGCGGTGGCGTGCAGGATGCCCGTCGTCACCTTGGGGGTGATCCCGGTCTCGACCACCTTCCGCACGTCGATCCCGAGCGGGGTGCCCTCGAACTCCAGCGGCGGGAGGGTGAAGCGCGAGCTCGTCCCGGCGCAGATGGCCCGGAAGGAGTGGGTCGCCTCCGCGGCACCGGCCATCGTGCCGCCGAGGAAGGCCGCCACCGCGGCCGAACCGCCCGCCGCCGGGCCACCCATGCCGGTCAGCTCGAGGACCGCGCTGTCACCGATGTCCCGGGCGGCGGTCTCCGGGCCGAAGCCGGAGTAGTAGAGCGCGTCGCCCACGGGAGGCGCCTCGCAGAGGTGCCAGTCGGGGCTCCCGGCCAGCTTGATCCCGAACGTCGTGCCGTTGCGGGACATCGTGGTGACGATGCTGGAGTTCGGCACCTGCTCCGCCCACAGCTGCAGCGACTTCGCGGCGGCCATCGCGGCGTTGAGGAAGAACAGGTGGTTGCCGGCGAGGTACGAGGCGAAGGGGCCGCGTGCGGCGTCGGGAAGGGACGCGAGGTGCGACAGGACCGCCCGGGTGAACAGGTTCGTCGCCGCCTGCGTTCGCATGTGGAGGTCGTCGCCCATCGTGATGCCCTGGGCGGCGAGGGCCAGCAGGTCGATCGGACCGGAGCCCGCGAGCACGTGCGCCAGCGCGTCCCCCGCGACGTCGGCGAGGAACCGGAGCCGGGCGATCGCCGCGTCCGTCTCCCGGCCGAACCAGGCGACCTCCCCGGGCCCCTGGTTCACCGGTGCGTACGCACGGGTCCCGCCCTCGCGGTTCTCGACGACGAACACCGGCTGGGACGGCCCGACCGCGCTCGCCATCGGGACCACGGTGTCGTGGTGGTTCGCGGCGTCGAGCGCGACGTCGCCCCGGGCGAGCAGCCCGTCGGCCTCCGCGACGTCGGCGGCCCAGCCTTCGGCGACCACCGCGGCCCGCATCGACCGGCGCAGCGGGTCGCAGGCGTCCGCGTAGTCGACGGGAGGTCCGCAGTGCAGCAGGGTGCGGCCCGCGTAGCCCGGGACGTCGGCGACGCGACCCATGGCGACCAGCTGCGGCACGCCCTCGTCCAGCCTCCGCACGACCTCCCGGTTCGCCTCGTCGACGACCGCGGCGTGGCGACCGGACAACGCCGTGAGCAGCCGGACGGCGGCCGGGTCGCCACCGGCCGGGATCCGCCAGTCGACCTGTTGGACGGAACCCCCCTGCTCGCGGATCGCCTCGGCGAACATGGGCAGGCCGACGTTGACCACCTCGACCTGCTCGGGGAGTGCCACGCGGGGCATCGTCGCCTCCGTTCTGCGATTCCTATAGTGAAAGCAAGACACTATAGGAGATGCCGCCGGCAGGCGAGACCCACCACGGCGCCCGGTCGGCACCGGGTCACGGCCGCCGCGGTGCGGCCGTCGTCGGGCGCCGGACGAGCCTGGGCGACGACGCGAATCAGGCGTGCACCAGCTCCTCGACCGCCCGCTCCAGGAGGAGGTCGCCGACGGCGACCTCCTCAAGGGGCAGGCCGAGGACGCCGGCCGCCCGCTGCGCCGCCGCACGAAGGTTCGCGGTCGGGTGCTGCGCGAGCCAGACGACGCGCCGGTAGTGGCCGAAGTAGTCGTCGCGCAGCTCCGGGTACCGGTCCAGACCGAGCTCGACGACGACGGAGCGGTGGAAGGACGCCGCGAGGTAGTCGGTCAGCACGTAGGTGCCGGGTTCCGCCTCGAGCAACGCGTGCATCCGGGCGGCGCCGGCGAAGACCGAGTAGCAGTCGGTGCCGGGCAGCCGGGGCACCTCCCAGCGGGCGCAGACGTCGTCGAGCGCGCCGTGGCTGCCGCAGTCCGCGTACCCGACGGCGATTCGCGGATACCGCGGCCGCAGGCGCGCCACCTCGCGCTCGACGGCGGCGGCGATCCGCTCGGGCCGGTTGTGCAGCAACGGGGGAAGCGGCACGACGTCGACGGGCCAGCCGCGGCGGGCCGCGACCACGGCCACGTGCCGGGCGATCGCCCCGCACGCGACCACCGCGACCCGGTCCTCGTGCACCGCGCGTTCAGACCGGGAACGCGAGGCGCTCGACGAACCGGTCGTTGAAGTCGGCGCGGTCGGAGAGCTCGACGTAGTGCACCTCCTCCAGCAGTGCCTGTGCAGCCGCCCGCTCGCGCACCGACAGCAGCGCCATCTTGGCGCCCTCCCCCGCCACGTTGCCCGCGCTCACGATGCGCAGCAGCGCGACCTCGGGCACCAGCCCGATCCGCACCGCGGCGGTCGGGGCGAGGTAGCTGCCGAAGGACCCGGCCAGCAGCACCTGGGTCACGTCGGCGGCGGTCAGCCCCTGCTCCTCCAGCAGCAGCTGCCAGCCCGTGGAGATCGCCGCCTTGGCGAACTGCAGCTCGCGGATGTCGCGCTGCGACAGGTAGAGCGCGTCCGCGGGGTCGCCGTCCGGGTCGTGCCCGCGGAAGTGCAGCACGAAGACCCGCTCCTGGCCGACCTGCCGCAGCCGCGTGGCCAACCCGGGCGGCACGCCCGGCGCGTCCGGGGCGACGAGCCGCCCGGAGGCGTCGACGAGGCCGGCGGCCACCATCGCCGCCACGGCGTCGACGAGGCCCGACCCGGCCAGCCCGGCCGGCTCGACGTCCCCGATGACCTGCAGGACGACGTCGTCGTCGCTGATCTTCACGCCCTCGACCGCACCGGGCGCGGCCCGCATCCCGCAGCGGATCGCGGCGCCCTCGAACGCCGGCCCGGCGGGGGCGGCCGTGGCCAGCAGGCGGTCGCCGGCCGCGAGGAGGATCTCGCAGTTCGTGCCGATGTCGATGAAGAGCCGGATGCGCCGGTCGCGGTCCATTCCCGAGGCGAGCGCCCCGGCGACGATGTCGCCGCCGACGTAGGCGCCGAGGGCCGGGAACACGTAGGCCCTGGCCCGCGGGTGCACCCGCACCCCGAGGTCGGCGGCCGTGAGGCCGTCGAACGAGCGGGAGGCCATGACGAACGGGGCCACCCCCAGCGGCTCGGGGTCCAGCCCGAGGGCGAGGTGGGTCATGGTGGCGTTGCCCGCCACCGCGATCTCGTAGACCTCGCGGCGGTCGACGCCGCCGTCGGCGCAGACCTCGGCCGTGAGCCGGTCGAGGCCCTCGTGGGCGAGCGCGGTGAGCCGGTCCAGCGCCGTGGGGTCGGTCATCGTCGCGCTGATCCGGGTGATCACGTCGGCCCCGTGCGACTGCTGGGGGTTCAGCCGCGACGCGACGGCGACCGGTGTCCCGGTGGCGAGGTCGAGCAGCGTCGCCACGACGGTCGTCGTGCCCAGGTCGAAGGCGATGCCGAAGAGCCGCGCGGTCGTGTCCCCCGGCTCGACGTCGACGAGCACGTCGTCCACGACGACCGCGGTGACCGCGCGGTCCCCGGTGTGGTCCGCGGCCCGCAGCGCGGCGGCAAGGCCCCGGATCGCCGGCAGGTCCACCCGCAGCTCGAGGTCGGGCAGGGCGTCGCGCAGGCGTTCGACGTCGGTGCGCTGGTCGGCGAGGGACGGCTCGGGCAGCGTCAGGCAGCGCTTCTGCAGGGCGGGTCGCAGGATCACCTGGCGCCCGACGCCGACGGTGGCCGCCTTCGGCCGGGTGACCAGCGGCGGCACCTCCACCCGCAGGTCCTGCTCGGCCCGGGCGCGGCACGCCAGGCGCCAGCCCGCGCGCAGCTCCTCCGGGCCGAACGCGCGCGGGTCCAGCCGGGACACCGGCACGTCGCCCTCGACGACCCGCATCCGGCACTTGCGGCACGTGCCGTGGCCTCCGCAGGTCGAGTCGACGGCGATGCCGTTCCAGCTCGCCGCGTCGAACAGCGTCGCCCCGGCGGGGACCCGGACCTCGCGGGGCCGGGCGCCGTCCGGGTCGAACCGGATGCGGACCCGGTCCTGCGCCGGCGGTTCCGGGAGGGCGGTCACCGTCAGGCCGTCTTCCCCGCGGCGGCCGCGGCGCGCGCCCGCGCGATCCAGGCCGCGCCCCACTCGTCGTTGCCCAGCAGCAGGTCCGCGGCCTTGACCGCCTCGACGATCTGGGGCGACCGCACGTCCATGATCGCGCTGGTCAGCCCGCACGACATGGCCATCGGCAGGAACGCCGCGCCCAGCGCCGGGCGCCCGGGCATCCCGAAGGAGACGTTGGAGGCGCCGAGGGTCATGTTCAGACCGAGCTCGTCGGCGATCAGCTCGATCGTCCGCAGCGTCGTGCCCACGAGCGTGGTGTCCGCCCCGACCGGCATGGCCAGCGGGTCGACGACGATGTCCTCGAGCGGGATGCCGTACTCGCTGACGGCGATGTCGAGGATCTTGCGGGTGATCTCCAGCCGGCGCTCCGGCTCGTCGGGGATCTCGTCCTCCTCGTTGGGCAGCGCGATCACCGCCGCCCCGTGCCGGGCCACGATCGGCAGGATCGCGTCCAGCCGCTCGCGCTCGCCGGTCACCGAGTTCACCAGCGCCTTGCCCTCGTAGGCCGCGAGCCCGGCCTCGAGCGCCTCGACGACCGACGAGTCGATGACCAGCGGCAGGTCGGTGAGCTCCTGCACCGTGGTGACGGCCTTGGCCAGCAGCTCCGCCTCGTCGGCGAGCGGGACGCCCATGTTGACGTCCAGCATCGTGGCCCCGCCGGCGACCTGCTGCGCGACGTCGACCTCGATGCGCGAGAGGTCGCCGCGGCGCAGCTGCTCGGCGAAGATCTTCCGGCCGGTCGGGTTGATCCGCTCACCGATGAGGCAGAACGGTCTGTCCGGCCCGATGACGACCTCGCGGGTCGCCGAGCGCAGGACGGTGTGCCTTCCTTCCCGGTGCATCAGACCCCCACGGCGGCGCGACGGGCGGCGAGCAGTTCCTTGGCCTTGCGGACGGCCGTGGCGGCGTCGGCGGCGTAACCGTCGGCCCCGACGGCGTCGGCGTACTCCTGGGTGACCGGTGCACCCCCGACCATCACGATCACCTGGTCCCGCAGCCCGGCCTTCTGCAACGCATTGATGTTGGCCTTGAACATCGGCATCGTCGTGGTGAGGAAGGCGGAGAAGCCGACGATGTCGGGGTTGTGCTCGTGGATCCCGGCGATCACCTTCTCCGGCGACACCTGCACGCCGAGATCGATCACGTGGAAGCCCGCGCCCTCCAGCATGATGTTCACGAGGTTCTTGCCGATGTCGTGGACGTCGCCCTTGACGGTGCTCATCAGGAAGGTCCCGACGGTCTGCGCACCGGTCTCGGCGAGCAGCGGACGCAGGATGTCCAGGGCACCGCTCATCGCCTTGCCCGCGACCAGCATCTCGGGCACGAAGAAGTCACCGCGCTCGAACCGCGCGCCGACCTCCTCCAACGCGGGGATCAGCGCGTCGAACAGCATCGTCTCCGGGGTGAGTCCAGCGTCGAGCCCCTCCCCCGTCAGCTCGAGCACGCGCGGCTTGTTGCCGACGAGCGTCTCGTCGTAGAGCCCGCGCAGGATCGTGTCGTGATCCATCAGGCCGAGCCTCCCTTTCGTCCGGGTTGGTGCCCCAGCAGCCCCGACAGCCCGCGCAGCTCGGTGACGAGCAGGTCCCCGAGCCTGGTGATGCCGAAGTCGTTGATGCGGTTCGTGGGTCCGGAGACCGAGACGGCGGCGACGACGGTGCCGTCCACGGCCCGGACGGGAGCGCCGACGGCGGCGAGCCCGAGCTCCAGCTCGTCCAGCGAGCCGGCCCAGCCCCGCCGCCGGACCTCGACGAGGGCGTGCTCGAACTGGGCGCGGTCGACCGGCGAGTGCGCGGTGCGGCGCTCCAGCTGGCCGGGCGGCAGCGCGAGCGCGCCGTAGGCGTAGAGCACCTTGCCCAACGCCGTGCAGTGCGCGGGCACGTCGACGCCGACCCAGTTCGTGGCCCCGATCAGGTACCGGCTGTCGACCTGGTCGATCTCGACGAGCTGGCCGCCGCGCGCCACGGCGAGGTTCACGGTCTCCCGGCAGAGCGTCGACAGGTGCTCCATCGTCGGACGGGCGAGCTCCGCGAGGTCGTGCAGCGCGCTGGGCCGGGCGGCGTGCAGCGAGAACAACGCGCCCGGCCGGAACGCCCCGGCCCGGTCGCGGTACACCAGCCGGCTGCGCTCGAGGGCCTGCAGGAGCCGGGAGGTGGTGGACTTCGCCAGCCCGAGCTCGTCCACCAGCGAGCTGAAGGTGCGCGGCGCGCCGGACTCGACGATGAGGCCGAGCAGGGCACTTGCGCGTTCGACCGACTGACTGCCCGTCTGCGCCGCCATGAGAGCCGTCCAAAGTTTCACATTATGGAACCCGGGTTCTGACGATGGCGGCTACTGTGACGCCGGTCTCCCGGTCCGTCAAGAGCGGAGAAGCACATGTTCCGCAACGCGATGCCCCGCTACGAGATCCTCTCCGAGGACGCGATGAGCACCCTCGAGGCGGGGTGGCGCCGGCTGGTGTCGGACATCGGCGTGGAGTTCGGCTCGCCCCGGGCACTGGAGCTGTTCCGCCAGGCCGGCCAGAAGGTCGAGGACTCCGACGGCCAGGGTGTCGTCCGGTTCGATCCCGACTTCCTGCTCGAGCAGGTCGCCAAGGCACCGCGGTCGTTCGAGGTGCAGGCCCGCAACCCCGCGAACACGGTGCACATCGGCGACGACGCAATGGCGTTCGGCGCCGTCTACGGCCCGCCGTTCGTCCGCGAGGGCGACGTGCGCCGGGACGCGACGATGGAGGACTTCCGCAACTTCACCCGCCTCGCCCAGGGCTTCACCGCCCTCGACTCGGCGGGCGGGGTGGTCTGCGAGCCCGAGGACACCCCGCTGGACTCGCGGCACCTGGACATGACCTACGCCTTGCAGACGCTCACCGACAAGATCTACATGGGCAACGTGGTGTCCGGGGTCAACGCCGCGGACACGATCGCCATGACCGAGATCCTCTTCGGTGGTCGGGCGGCGATCGAGGCGACCCCGGCCACGATCTCGCTGATCAACTGCAACTCGCCGCTGCGCTGGGACGAGCGGATGTTGGAGGCGCAGCTCACCTACAGCGAGGCCAACCAGGCGGTCGTCATCACCCCGTTCCTGCTGATGGGCGCGATGTCGCCGGTGTCGATCCCGGCGGCGCTCACCCAGCAGATCGCCGAGGCGCTCACCGGCATCGCGCTCTCCCAGCTCGTCCGACCGGGTTGCCCCGTGATCTTCGGGTCGTTCCTCTCCAACATCGACATGCAGTCCGGCTCGCCCTGCTTCGGCACGCCGGAATCGGCGGTCGGGCTGCTGTGCACCGGGCAGATCGCCCGCCGCTTCGGGCTCCCGGTGCGGTCCGGCGGCGGGCTCACCTCGAGCCAGACGGCGGACGCACAGGCCGGCTACGAGTCGTTGATGACCATGCTCCCGACGTTTCTCGCGGGCATCAACTGGGTGATGCACACGGCCGGCTGGCTGGAGGGCGGGCTGGTCGCGAGCTACGAGAAGTTCGTGCTCGACGTGCAGCTGCTGGAGATGCTGCAGCACGAGTTCCGGCCGCTGGAGATCGACGAGGCGTCGCTCGCCTTCGACGCGCACGACGAGGTCCGCCACGGCGGTCACTTCCTCGGGGCGGCCCACACCATGGAACGGTTCCGCACCTGCTTCTACCGCCCGTTCCTCAACAGCTCCGAGAACTACGAGCGGTGGATGCGCAACGGGGCGAAGGACACCGCCGCCCGCGCCCGCGACGTCGCGCGGAAGCGGCTCGACGAGTACGAACCGCCGCCGCTGGACGACGCGGTGCGCGAGGAGCTGACGGAGTACGTGACCCGGCGCCGCCGCGAGCTGGGCGACTAGGAGGACCACCCATGGCCAGCACCGATGCTCGCTCCGCACGCCCCGCTCGTGCGTTCCCGTCCACCGCCCGCGTCGTCGTGATCGGCGCGGGCATCGTCGGCAACTGCCTCGTGCACCACCTCGCCCGCCTCGGCTGGCGGGACATCGTGCAGATCGACAAGGGCCCGCTGCCCAACCCCGGGGGTTCCACCGGGCACGCCTCGAACTTCATCTTCCCGGTCGACCACTCGCGCGAGATCACCGACCTCACGCTCGACTCGATGCGCCAGTACAAGGAGCTGGGTGTCTTCACGGAGTCGGGCGGGTACGAGGTGGCCCGCTCCGAGGAGCGGATGGAGGAGCTGCGCAGGCGCATGTCGTCGGCGCGGGCGTGGGGCATCCCGGCCGAGCTGGTGACGCCCGACCACGTCGTCGAGCGCGTTCCGTTCCTGGACAAGGACGAGATCCTCGGGGCGTTCTGGACGCCCTCGGTGGGCGTGGTCGACTCGCTGCGCGCGGGGACGCTCATGCGCGAGTCGGCCCAGGGCCTCGGTGCCCTCACCGTGGTGTCGACCGTCGAGGTGCTCGGCATGGACGTCGAGCGCGGGCGGATCCGGCGCGTGCGCACCACCGGTGGCGACATCGAGGCCGAGACCGTCGTGATCGCCTGCGGGGTGTGGAGCCCGAAGCTCGCCCGGATGGCGGGCGCGGCGATCCCGCTCACCCCCGCCGTCCACCAGATGATCTCGGTGGGACCGATCCCGCAGCTCGCCGAGCGGCCCGGCGAGATCTCCTTCCCGATCATCCGCGACATGGACACGTTCTGCTACGAGCGCCAGCACGGCGCCGACATGGAGGTGGGCTCCTACGCCCACCGTCCCATCTTGTGGGACCCGGAGGAGATCCCGTCGATCGACCAGGCGCGGCTCTCCCCCACCGAGACGCCGTTCACGGCCGACGACTTCGACCCCCAGCTGGAGCAGGCGCTCGAGCTCATGCCCGACGCCCTCGGCGCCGACGGGGCCGAGATCCGCTACGCCATCAACGGTCTGCTCTCGCTCACCCCCGACGGCGCCCCGATCCTCGGGGAGACGCCCGAGGTGCAGGGCCTCTGGTCGGCTGCGGCGGTGTGGATCAAGGAAGGGCCCGGGGTGGGCCGGGCGGTCGCGGAGTGGATGACGCACGGGTACTCCGAGATCGACCTGCACCACTCCGACATCGCGCGGTTCTACCCACACCAGCGCACCCGCGCGCACGTGCGCTCGCGCACCTCGGAGGCGTTCAACAAGACCTACGGCATCGTGCACCCGGGCGAGCAGTGGAACGGGGAGCGCGGCAAGCGCCTCGCCCCCATGCACGCCGCGCAGCGGGCCGCGGGCGCGGAGTTCTTCGAGACCGTCGGCTGGGAGCGGCCGATGTGGTACGCGTCGAACGAGGCCCTGCTCGGCGAGTACGGGGACGCGGTGATGCCGCGCGAGCACGAGTGGGACGCGCGCTGGTGGTCGCCGATCATCAATGCCGAACACCTCGCCATGCGGGACCGCGCCGGCATCGTCGACCTGTCCGCCTTCGCCGTCTTCGACGTCGTCGGGCCGGCCGCGGAGCAGGCGATCCAGGGCATCGTCGTCGCGCAGGCCGCCGTGGCGGAGGGCCGCGTGATCTACACGCCGGTGCTCGACGCCCGGGGCGGCTTCCGGTCCGACCTCACGGTGATGCGGCTGGCCCACGACCACTACCGCGTGGTCACCGGCGGCCTGCACGGCATGGCCGACCTGAAGTGGTTCGCCGACCACCTGCCCGCCGGCGCCGCGGTCGTCGACCAGACCTCGGCGTTCACCACCATCGGGCTCTGGGGCCCGCGGGCCCGCGACATCCTCGGCCGCCTCACCGACGACGACATCTCCCACACCGGTTTCCCGTTCCTCACCTGCCGCGGCATCGCCGTCGGCAACGTCGGCGTGCTCGCCTCGCGGATCTCCTACGTCGGAGAGCTGGGCTGGGAGCTCTACGTCCCCATGGAGCAGGGCGCGCGGGTGTGGGAGCTGCTGCACGAGGCCGGGAGGCCGGACGGCGCCGTCCCGGTCGGGATCGGCGTCTACGGCACCACCGGCCGGCTGGAGAAGGGCTACCGGGCGTTCGGGTTCGAGCTCGACGGCGAGCGCACGATCGTCGAGGCGGGCATGGCGCGCCCGAGGGTGAAGGACGCGGACTTCGTCGGCCGCGAGGCCTACCTCGCCCAACGGGCCGCCGAACCCCAATCGGTGCTGTGCACGCTCACCGTCGACGACCACCGGTCGGCGAGCGGCCGCAACCGCTACATGCTCGGCGGCGAACCGATCCTGACCCGCGACGGCGGGGCGCTGACGGACGGCCACGGCCACCATCCGTACGTCACCTCGGCCGGGTCGGCCCCGTCCCTGGGCAGGCACGTCCTGATGGCCTACCTGCCGCCGGACCAGGCCGTGGTCGGCAACCGGCTCGCCGTGTCCTACATGGAGGAGCTCTACCCGGTGACCGTCGGGTCGGCCGACGCCACGCCGCTGTTCGACCCGGCCAACGAGCGGATCAGGGGCTGAGCCGTGACCGACGTGCTGGTCTGCATCAAGCGGGTGCCCGACGTCGCGGGCGAGGTGTTGCTGACCCCCGACGCGCAGGCGATCGACGCCCGCTTCGTCGGCTTCACCGTGAGCGCGCACGAGAACTGCGCCGTCGAGCTGGCCGTGCGCATCGCCGCGGCCACCGGCGGCACCGCGACCGTGCTCACCCTGGGGCCCGAGGCGGCGGTCGAGCAGCTCCGTGCCGCTCTGGCCGTCGGCTGCGCCGCGGCGGTGCACATCGACGCCGACCCGCTCGGGTTCGGGCCGGCGGACGTGGTCCGGGAGATCGCCGCCGTCGTGGAGACGCACGCGGCGGAGGGCCGCACCCACGACCTGGTCCTGCTCGGCAACGACGCCGCCGACACCGGTGACTTCCAGGTCGGCGTCCGGCTCGCGTACGCGCTGGGCCGGCCGGTGGTCAACGGGGTGCGCACGGTCGAGGTCGACGGCGGGGTGGTGACGGCACGCGGCGACGGGCCGGACGGCGTCGAGACCTTCGCGGTGCCGCTGCCCGCGGTCGTCACCGTGCTCGAGGGCGGCGTCGAGCCGCGCTACCCGTCGGTCGTCGGGCGGATGAAGGCGAAGAAGATCCCGATCGAGACCGTGGCGCCGCGGCACGAGCCGCGCGGCGCGGGCCGCGTGCGGCTCACGCTGCCGCCCGCCCAGCCGAGCACCGTCGAGGTGCTCGGCAGCGGCCCGGACGCCGCACCGTCGGTGGTCGACCTGCTGCAGCGACTGGGGGTGACCCGATGATCCTCACGGTGGTCCAGACCGACGCGGGCGGGGCGACCGAGGTCTCGCTGGAGGCCGTCACGTTCGCGCGCGCCCTCGCGAAGCGGACGCTGGGCCCGGTGCACGCCCTGGTGGTCGGTCCGCTCCCGGACGGGCTGGTCGACCAGCTCGCCGGCCACGGCGTCGTCGAGGTGCACCACGCCACCGGCGACGCCTTCTCGGCCTACGGCGGGGCCGTCTGGGCGGCCGCGGTGCAGGCCGTGGTGGCGGCTGCGGACGCCGATGCCGTCGTCGCCCCCGGGACGCCGCGCGGTCTCGAGGTCATGGCCCATCTGGCCGCGCGCCTCGACGTGCCGATGGCGGCCAACGTCGTCGGTCTGGGGGAGGACGACGGCGGGGACGACGGCGGGGCGCTTCGGGTCGTCCGCCAGGTGATGGGCGGGGCGGCGCTCGAGGAGATGCTCCTCCCCCGGCGCCCCGCGGTGCTCACGGTCGCCGGTCACGCCGTCGAGGCGGAGCAGGTCCCGCCCGTGTCCGCGACGGTCACCGAGTTCTCCCCGGAGGTCGCGGAGGCGGACCTGGTGACGCGCGTCGTGTCGACCGAGCCCGCCGAGCCGGACCTGTCCGGTGCGCTCACCTCGGCCCGGGTCGTGGTGGGCGCCGGGCGCGGGGCCGGCGGCGCGGCCGGCTTCGGGGACGTCGCCGAGCTCGCGGAGCTGCTCGGCGGGGCGCTCGGCGTCTCCCGCGTGGTGACGAGCATGGGCTGGCGCCCCCACCACGAGCAGATCGGCCAGACCGGGAGCCGGATCTCCCCCGACCTCTACATCGCCTGCGGCATCAGCGGGGCGATCCAGCACTGGGCCGGCTGCGCGAGCTCGAAGACGATCCTGGCCGTCAACACCGACGAGAACGCGCCGATGGTCACCAAGGCGACCTATGCCGTGATCGGGGACATGCACGAGGTCGTCCCCGCGATCAACGCCGAGATCCGACGACGTCGAGGCTGAAGGGAACCGCGCGATGCCGACACCGACCTACGCCGAGCTGAGCACCGCCGTGCGCAGGCTGATGTCCCCGTTCAGCGTGGAGATCACGCCCCGCGAGGCGGCGGCGCTCCCGCCGCTGACCGAGCACCTGGCGGCCGGGACGGCCGTCTACCTCACCTTCCTGCCGCACCACCCGTGGAGCGAGACGGTGGCGGTCGCCCGCGCCGTCCGCGAGGCCGGGATGCGCCCGGTGCCCCACCTCGCGGCCCGTGCGGTGCCCGACCGGCCCGCGCTCCGGCGCATGCTGGCCGATCTCGCCGCGGTCGGTGTCGAGGACGTCCTGCTCCTGGCCGGGTCCCTGACGACCCCGGTCGGGGAGTTCGGCGAGACGGCGCAGATCCTCGACGCCGGTCTCCTCGAGGAGGCCGGGATCCGGCGCGTCGGCATCGTGGGCCACCCCGAGGGGCACCCCGACGTCGACGACGACGAGCTGTTCCGGGCCCTCGTCACCAAGTGCGGCATCGCCCGGGCGCGCGGGTTCGACCTGCACCTCGTCACCCAGTTCTGCTTCGCCGCCGACCCGATCGTCGCGTGGGAGCGGCGGATCCGGGCCGCGGGCGTCGACGTGCCGGTCCACGTCGGCCTGCCCGGCCTCACCTCGGCCGCCCGCCTGCTCCGGTTCGGCCTGAGGTGCGGGGTGGGGCCCTCCCTCAAGGTGCTCCGCCAACAGGCCGGAGGGGTGCTCAGGCTCGCGACCTCGCCGGTCCACCCGCCCGACACGACCCTGCTCGGCCTCGCCGCCGCCGTGGCGGCCGACCCCCACAGCCTGCTGCGGGCCGTGCACTTCTTCCCGTTCGGCGCGCTCGTCCCCACCGCCGCCTGGGCCGCGGACATCCGCGACGGCCGGTTCGAGGTGGACGAGCGCGACTGCCTGCGGGTGACCGCCTGACGCCCCTGCCACGACCGAGGAGACCGTCGATGATTCCGCGTGACCTGCAGATCGCCCAGACCGCCTCACTGAAGCCGCTCGACGACGTGGCCGCCGCCATGGGTATCGGGCCGCACCTGCTCGAGGCGTACGGCGAGCACGTGGCCAAGATCAAACTCGCCGCGATCGAGGACCTCGCGGACCGACCCCGCGCGAAGTACGTCGTGGTGTCCGCCGTGACACCCACCCCGCTGGGCGAGGGCAAGACGACGACGACCGTCGGCCTCGGGCAGGCCCTGTGCCAGACGGGGCGCCAGACCACGGTGGCGATCCGGCAGCCGTCGATGGGCCCGACCTTCGGGATCAAGGGCGGGGCGGCCGGCGGCGGCTACAGCCAGGTGATCCCGATGGATGTGCTCAACCTGCACCTGACCGGGGACTTCCACGCCGTGACCGCGGCGCACAACCTGCTCTCGGCCGTCCTGGACAACCACCTCTTCCAGGGCAACGCCACCGGCCTCGACCCGCACGCCATCACCTGGCGCCGGGTGCTCGACGTCAACGACCGCGCGCTGCGCAACATCATCGTCGGCCTGGGCAGCGGGACGGACGGGATCCCCCGCCAGACCGGGTTCGACATCACGGCGGCCAGCGAGGTCATGGCGATCTTCGCGCTCGCCCGGTCGCTGCAGGAGATGCGCGAGCGGTTCGGCCGCATCGTCGTCGGCTACACCCGGCAGGGCACGCCGGTCACGGCGGAGGACATCGGCGGCGCCGGCGCCATGACGGTGATCATGCGCGAGGCGCTGAAGCCCAACCTCATGCAGACGCTGGAGAACACGCCGGTGCTCGTGCACGCCGGCCCGTTCGGCAACATCGCCCACGGGAACTCGTCGGTCGTGGCCGACCTCATCGGGATCCACGGCGGCGACTTCCTCGTCACCGAAGCCGGGTTCGGGGCCGACATGGGCGCGGAGCGGTTCTTCAACATCAAGTGCCGGGCCTCGGGCCTCACCCCCGATGCCGCGGTGGTCGTGGCGACGGTGCGGGCGCTCAAGGCGCACTCGGGGCACCACCGGATCGTCGCCGGCCGGCCGCTGCCGGAGGCGCTCCTCGCCGAGAACCCGGACGAGGTCCACATCGGCGGGGCCAACCTGCGCAAGCAGATCGAGAACATCCGGTTGCACGGCGTGTCGCCGGTCGTCGCGATCAACGCCTTCCCCGGCGACCACCCCTCCGAGCACGCGGCGATCGCCGAGATCGCGCAGGAGATGGGCGCTCGGGTGGCGGTCTGCACGCACTTCACCGAAGGCGGACGAGGGGCCCGGGATCTGGCCGAGGCGGTCGCCGAGGCCGCGGAGGAGCCGTCCGGGCCGGACGGCGGGTTCCGTTTCCTCTACCCGGACTCGGCCGGCCTCGAGGAGAAGATCGAGACCATCGCGACGAAGGTCTACGGCGCCGCCGGGGTGGACTACGACCGTGCCGCCGCCCGCCAGCTCGCGACGTACGAGGCGAACGGCTACGGCCGCCTTCCCGTGTGCATCGCCAAGACCCACCTGTCGCTGTCGTCCGACGCCTCGCTCAAGGGAGCACCCACGGGCTGGCGCCTGCCCGTCCGCGAGGTGCGGGCCTCCGTCGGCGCCGGGTTCATCTACCCGATCTGCGGCGACATGCGCACCATGCCCGGGCTCGGCGCCACCCCGGCCGCCCATCTGGTGGACATCGACCAGGAGGGCAACATCGTCAACCTCTCCTGAGCGTCACCCGAGGGCACGGCGGATGTCGTCGCGGACGCGGGCGGCCCGCCGGAGGAGGTCGTCGACGGGACCGACGGCGGCGGCGAGGCGCTCGGCCTCCGCGGCGCCGCGGCGGGGCGCGATGTCGGCCTCGACGTTCGTGCGGCTGATGCTCAGCGCCGCGGCCGCGGCGTCGGCGGCCGCGGCCACGTCGCCGAGGAGGGCACCGCTCGCGACCCCGGCCATCCGCTCGCACAGCCCGACCAGCTCCGCGCCGACCCCGACCAGCTCGGCCGGCGGACCCGCCGCGACGAGGAGCGCGTCGGCGATCGCGTCGGCCCGCCGCGCCCGCTCGGCCTCGGTGGCGCGGGGCAGCGCGTAGGCCGCGGCGACCTCGCCGACGGCCCCGAGGTCGGCCTCCGCCAGGTGCAGCGCCGCCTGCTGCAGCTCCTCCGCCCGGGCGAGCACGGCCCGCGCGACGTCGCCCACCGGCTGGTCCCGGTCGACGCGGAACCGGGCCACCATGACCAGCAGCGCGGCGGCCTGGGCCAGGTCGAGCGCGGCGACGGCGGCGCCGGCGGGCGTCGGGTCCCGGGCCGCCAGGCGTGCGAGGTACGCGTCGATGCTCCAGCTCCGCACCGCGCCACGCTAACGCGGTCGACCGCGGGCATTGCGATGGATGGCGGTCCCTCCCGGCCGTCGGCGGCGGGAACCTGTGACCGCCGTCACTGCTGGTCGTCCGGAGGGAGTGCAGAACCATGGGCAACTACTACTCGGAGGAGATCCACGGCCCGCACGAGTACCTCGACCTCGGCGACTTCGAGCTGGCCGGGGGGATCACCCTCCCGAACGCCAAGCTCGCGTACAAGACGCGGGGCACCCTGAACGAGGCGAAGGACAACGCCGTCCTGTTCCCGCACATGTGGTCCGGGACGTCGGCGTCGATGGAGATCTTCGTCGGGGAGGGCCGTCCGCTCGACCCGTCGAAGTACTTCGTCATCTTCCCGGGCCAGTTCGCGAACGGGTTCTCGTCCTCGCCGAGCAACACGCCGCCGCCGTTCGACGGCGGCGCCTTCCCGCACGTCACCATCAGCGACGACGTGCGGGCGCAGCACCGGCTCGTGACCGAGGTCCTCGGGATCGAGCGCCTCGAGCTCGTGCTCGGCTGGTCGATGGGCGCCGAGCAGACCTACGAGTGGGCCGTCCGGTACCCCGACATGGTCAAGCGAGCGCTCCCCTTCGCCGGCACGGCCCGGACCACCGCGCACGACTACCTCTTCGTGCGCTCGCACGAGGACGCGCTGAAGTCCGACCCGGCCTGGGACGGGGGGTTCTACAAGGACCAGAGCGACGTCCACGTGGGCCTGCGCCGCCACGCGCAGACCTGGTCGGTGATGGGCCTGTGCCCGGAGTTCTACAACTCCGAGGCCTACCGGGCCTACGGCTTCACCTCCCTCGAGGACTTCCTGCAGCGGTTCTGGGTGAACTACTTCGCGCCCATGGACCCGAACAACCTCATCTGGATGGGGTGGAAGTGGCGCCACGGCGACGTCAGCCTCCACACGAACGGGGACCTGGCCGCCGCGCTGGGGCGGATCACGGCGAAGACGTACGTCGTCCCGTTCTCCCGCGACATGTTCTTCCCGCCGGAGGACTGCGAGGCCGAGCAGCGCCTCATCCCGGACAGCGAGTTCCGTGTCGTGGACTCGCTGTGGGCCCATTTCGCGATGTTCTGCATCGACGACCGCGACCGGGAGCAGATCGACAGGTGCATCGGCGACCTGCTCAAGGAGCACGTCGACTGATCCCGGCCGCGCTCCCGCCGCAGACCACCCACGGCGTCCTCGTCTTCTGGGAGACTCCTCGCGCACGAGGTCCGAGACCCAGCAGGAGGGGCGACCGATGGGAAGCACGCCAGGCCGGCTCGTCGTCGTGACCGGCGCCGCCGGGGCGCTGGGCCGGGCCGTCGTCGCCGAGTTCCTCCGCGAGGGGGCCGAGGTGGTGGCCCTGGACCGGCCGGGCGACCCTCTCGACGAGGTCGGCCGCCAGGACGGGGTCCACCCGGTGGCGGCGCAGCTGTCCCGGTCCGAGGACGTGGCGACGGCCTGGAAGACGATCGACTCGATCGGGACCCCGCAGGTCCTGGTGGCACTCGCCGGCGGGTTCCGGCCCAGCTCGCTCGCCGACCTCACCGAGGACGTGTGGGACGCCATGTGGCAGTCCAACGTCGCCTCGCTGGTGTGGTGCGCCCGGGAGGCGGCGGCCCGGTTCGGCGCGGCAGGCGGGGGCGCCATCGTCACCGTGGGCTCCAAGACGGCCGTGAGCGGTGCCGCCCCGGTCGCCCACGCCACGAGCAAGGCGGCGGTGGTGCGGATGACCGAGCTCCTCGCCGAGGAGCTCCGCCCCCAGGGGATCCGGGTCAACGCCGTGCTGCCGTCGGTGATCGACACCCCGGCCAACCGCACCTGGATGTCACCGGACCTCGCCGCCCGCGCCGTCAGCCCGGAAGCGATCGCCCGGGTGATCTCCTTCCTCGCCGGCCCGGACGCGGCCCCGATCAGCGGGGCCCGGATCCCGGTCTACGGGAACGCCTAGGGACCGGCCCCGGTGCGAGGCTCAGCCTCGTGGCGCCCCCGGGACGGTGCGGGACCACAGCGGCCCCGCGACGCCGTCGAGGTGTGCAGTCCCTCGGCGTAGAAGATCCGGCTCGCTGTGCCGAGCAGCCGCGAACGCGCCGCGGACGGCCGCTCACCGGCAGTGCGCCCCATGGGGTCGACGGTGCCAGAGAGAACGTTCGGCCTTGGCCGGAGCGGCCGGAGGCGGCGGAGCTCCTTTCACGCGCCGGCGACGGTGACCTTCGCGAGTTCCTCGGAGATCTCCCAGAGGCGCGTGGCTGCGTCGGTGTCGCGCAACGGGGTGTAGAGCTTCTGTTGCGCAGGCGGGCCGCCGAGGTGCCCGGGCCCGCTCGGGCCGTAGAGCCGCCCGCGCTCGGCGCCGGGCGAGGTGGCGGCGTGGAGGGCGGGCAGGCCGGCGCTGTCCGCCGTCCCGAGGAGGATGCCGCGGGCCGAGAGGGCGCCGATGAACCTGCGGCCTGCGGTCTCGCCGGCGCGCCCGATCTCGGGCCGGGCGCCGAGCAGGTTGGTGGGCGCCACGCCGGGGTGGGCGAGGTTGCTGGTGATGCCCCAGCCGAGGGCCCGGCTGCGCCGGTCGAGCTCGAGCCCGAAGAGCCCGAGGGCGATCTTCGACTGGCCGTAGGCGCGCCGGCCGTCGTAGGCGCGTTCCCAGTTCAGGTCCGGCCAGTGGATCGCGCCCCGGGCCGCAGCCACGCTGACCTGCGACGTCACGCGTCCGCGGCCCGCGCGGAGCAGGGGCAGCAGGTGCGCGACGAGCGCGAAGTGCCCGAGGTGGTTGGTGCCGAACTGCAGCTCGAACCCGTCGGCCGTGGTCTGCCGGTCCGGTGGGGTCATGACGCCGGCGTTGTTGATCAGCACGTGGATCGGCCGGTCCTCGCCGCGGAGGGTCTCCCCGAGGGCGGCGACGGAGCCGAGCGAGGACAGGTCCAGTTCGCGCAGCGAGACGTGCGCGCCGGGAGCCTGCGCGCGGATCCTCGCCAGCGCCGCTTCGCCCTTGCGGGGGTTGCGGACCGGCAGGATCAGCTCGGCGCCGGCCGCGGCGAGCCGCACGGCCAGACCGAGGCCGACCCCGTCGCTGCCTCCGGTGAGGACGACACGCCTGCCGGAGAGGTCGGGGACGGCGATGTCGGGGCGGCGACGGGGCATGCTCCGGACTCCTTCGGTCGGTGCGGCCGCCCCCGCTTTCGCGGCGTGCGGCCCTGTGTCGAGGTGACCCCACCAGGATTCCGAGGTCGCGGACGCGATAGCCACGGCCTGTCGAACCGTGGCTCGCGGGGCCGTCCTCGGCCGGGACGGGGGGATCGACAGGCCGTGGCTGAGCGCATCGCCGGGACGGTAGAAACAGCACGACGACGGGGAGAGGCAGCGGATGGTGATCGACCGGAGCGGGCTGGCGGAGTTCCTGCGGCGCCGTCGCGAGTCGCTGCAGCCCGAGGACGTCGGCCTCGCACGCGGGAGACGCCGCCGCACCAGCGGCCTTCGCCGCGAGGAGGTGGCCTCGCTGTGTCACATGTCGACCGACTACTACGCGCGGATCGAGCGTGAGCGCGGGCCGCAGCCCTCGGAGCAGATGATCGCCTCGATCGCGCAGGGGCTCCACCTGTCCCTCGACGAGCGCGACCACCTCTTCCGGCTCGCCGGGCACCACCCGCCCACCCGCGGCGCGGCCGGGGAGCACGTCAGCCCCGGCCTCCTGCGGGTGCTCGACCGGCTCGACGACACGCCCGCGGAGATCACCACCGAACTCGGCGAGACGCTGCGCCAGAGCCCGCTGGGCGTCGCGCTCACCGGCGACACGACCCGCTTCACCGGTCCCGCCCGCAGCAGCGGCTACCGCTGGTTCACCGATCCGTCGTCCCGGCGGCTCCACGCGCCGGAAGACCACGCGTTCCTGTCGCGGATGTTCGCCGGGGGGCTGCGCGAGGTCGTCGCCCTCCGAGGCCGGGAATCCCGGGCGGCAGAGCTCGCCGACCTGCTCCTCGCACGCAGCGAGGAGTTCCGGCGCATCTGGGACGACCACGAGGTGGGGATCCGTCCGCGGGAGGTCAAACGCTACGTCCATCCCGAGCTCGGCCGGCTGGAGCTCCACTGCCAGCGGCTGATCGACCCTGACCAGTCCCATTCGTTGCTGGTCTACACGGCCGTTCCCGGCACCGAGAGCTACGAGAAGCTGCAGCTCCTCTCCGTGATCGGCGCGCAGTCGCTCCCCTAGCCGCGAGCCGGGCTCGGTGCCGGCGCCCCATCGCGGCCGGCCACCCGGTCGCAGAACAGCAGCGGCGGACCGCGCCCGTCACCGGGCATCAGTCGAGCACCCCGCTCGACCAGCTGTGCGGCGATCACGTTGCGCTGGATCTCGTTCGTGCCCTCGCTCACGATCATCAGCGGCGCGTCGCGGAAGCAGCGCTCCACGTCGAACTCGGTGGAGTAGCCGTACCCGCCGTGGATCCGCACCGCGTTCAGTGCGATCTCCATCGCGGTCTCGGAGGCGAACAGCTTGGCCATCCCGGCCTCCCCGAGCACCGCGTCGGTCGGCACGCGCATGTCGTCGAAGATCAGCTCGCAGGACTCGACGCCCTTGTAGCCCAGCTTGGGCAGCTCCTCGGACACCGTGAGCCCGGGGCCGTGCTCGACCAGCAGCACCGAGATGCCGCGGTGCTTGGGCTCGGCCTTCGGGTCGGTCTTGCACAGCAGCGCGATCAGCTCGGAGCGCACGGTGGCGACCACGTCGCGTTCCTCGCTGCTCAACGTGCTCATGTGGGTCCTCTCGGGGGTTCGGGAAGCTCGGACGACCGCTCGGACGACGGCACGGAGGACGGCTCAGACGACGGCACGGTCGCGCAGGTCGGCGAGGTCGGCGTCGGTGCGGCCGAGCTCGCGCAGGATGGCGTCGGTGTGCTCGCCCAGCGCGGGGACCGCGCCCATCACCGGCTCGACGCCGGCGAGGTCGGCCGGGGGCCGCAGCGCGGCGACCGTGCCGCCGGGCACGGCGACCTCGTGCCAGCGCTCGCGTCCGGCGAGCACCGGGTGGTCGAGGAACTCCTCGATGCGGTTGATGCGGGCGTTGGCCACGCCGGCCTCGTCGAGCAGCGTCCCGGCAGCCGCGGTCGGCAGCGTCGCGAGCCGGCCGCCGATCAGTTCGTTGAGTTCCTCGCGGTGGGCGACGCGCGCGGAGTTGGAGGCGAAGCGGGGGTCGGTCGCGACGGCGGCATCGGCGAGCACCACCGCGCACAGCGCGCGCCACTCGCGGTCGTTCTGCACGGCCAGCAGGAGCCTGCCGTCCGCGGTGTCGTACGGGCCGTAGGGGGCGATGGTCGCGTGCTGGGCGCCGGCACGGGCGGGCTGGCGTCCGCCGTAGCGGGTGTAGTAGGCGGGCGAGCCCATCCACTCGGCGAGTGCCTCGAACAGGGACACCTCCACCGCGGACACCTGCCCGGTGGTCGCGCGGCGCAGCAGCGCGGTCAGGATGCCCGAGTACGCGTACATGCCCGCGGCGATGTCGGCGACCGAGATCCCGACCTTGGCCATCTCGTCCCAGGTCCCGGTGATCGACAGCAGCCCGGTCTCGCACTGCACGAGCAGGTCGTAGGCCTTGCGGTCGGCCCAGGGCCCGGTCGTGCCCCAACCCGAGACGGTGCACGGGACGACGCGGGGATGGGTCCGGGCCAGGGAGCCGGCGTCGACGCCCAGCCGTCCCGCGGCGCCCGGGCCCAGGTTCTGGACCAGGACGTCGGCGCGGTCGAGCAGCTCGCCCAGGACCGACCGCCCGTCCGCGGACTTGAGGTCGAGGGTGAGCGACTCCTTGCCGCGGTTGAGCCACACGAAGTAGCTGGAGTTGCCGTGGACGGCCTCGTCGTAGCCGCGGGCGAAGTCCCCGGCCCCGGGCCGCTCGATCTTGATCACACGCGCACCGAGGTCGGCGAGCTGGCGGGTGGCGAACGGCGCGGCCACGGCCTGCTCGAGGCTCACCACGGTCAGACCGTGCAGGGGCGGGAGGGAGGTCTCGGTCGTCATCGAGGTCGGGTCCTTCCGGCGAGGCGGATCGAGGCGGTCGGCGACGGATCGGGGGGCCAGGCTGCGCCGCCACTCCCCCGCGGGCTCCGGCCCGTCGCCGTCCGGGCGGGTCATGGTCCGCGGCGGGGCGCCCTCCGGCTCGGACCGGTGGACGACGCCCTGCTCCTCGGCCCCGACCGGCCGACCGTCGGCGGAGAGTTCGTGGCGCACGGTCACGAACATCCGTCGGCGGCCCGGGATCGGCGGCAGGAACGGGCGAGGGCGCCGTCGGTGTGCGGTGTGGTCATGCTGCTCCTCCGTCGGTCGACCTCGGCGACGTCCCGGGAATCGTGACCGAGCAGAGGCAATACGTGAAATGAAACATTCTCATCAGGTCGATACGCTCGACGCATGAACGTCGAGGACCTCGCGTGGTTCGTGGCGCTGGCGGAGACCCCGCACATGACACAGGCGGCGGAGCGGCTGAACACGACCCAGCCCACACTGTCGCGCAGCCTGGCACGACTGGAGCACGAGATCGGGGCGCCCCTGTTCGACCGCGTCAACCGGCGCCTGCGGCTCAACCCGTCCGGGGAGGTGCTGCTGCGGCACGCGCGGCGCAGCCTGCTCGAGCTGCGGGCGGCGGCCGAGCACATCCAGGCCCTGCGGGATCCGGAGCACGGCACGGTCCGGCTCGGGTTCCTGCACTCGGTCGCCACCTGGCTGGCTCCGGAGCTCATCCGCGGGTTCCGCGCCCGGGCGCCGCAGGTGCAGTTCGCGCTGACCCAGGCGGCGACCTACGAACTGGAGGCGCTGGTCGCGGACGGCATCGTCGACCTGGCCGTCACCGGCCCGCGGCCGGCCGCCGCGGAGCTGGCGTGGCACACGATCCACACCGAGCAGCTGTGTCTGGTCGTCCCCCGCGGTCACCGGCTCGCCGACCGCGGTCGGGTCGGGGTCGCGGAGGCCGCGGGCGAGCCGTTCGTCATGCTGGGCCCCGACTTCGGGCTCCGCAGGCTGACCGACGACCTGCTCGGGCGCGCCGACGTGGAGCCGGAGATCGCGTTCGAGAGCGCCGAGATCGCGACGATGGAGAGCCTCGCCGCAGCGGGGCTCGGCGTCACCGTCGTACCCCGGCCTCGGCCGCACCGGGCCGACCCCAACGCGGTCTACCTCCCGCTGACCGACGACGCGGCGCACCGGGTGCTCGGGCTGGTCTGGCGGGCGGACCAGCCCGAGACACCGGTGGTGCGCCGCTTCCGGAACTTCGTGGTCGCGCAGGAGTGGGCGGCGTTGTGAGGTGAGCCCGACGCGGCGGCCCCTCAGGCGCGCTTCTGGCTCACCGGGGTGGCGGTGTCGGCGATGAGGTTCCAGAAGGCCTGGCCGGCCTCCGTCGTCACCCCGGCCGGGCGGGTGGCGGCAGCGACCGTCCACACCAGAGAGGCATTCGCCAGCGGCACCATCGCCACCGGCACGCGGGTGGCGATCGCGAGCGGACGCGGGACGACCGCGATCCCGAGGCCGTGCGCGACCAGTTCCAGCAGGGAACCGATCTCGTTGCACGTCACGCGGACGGTGCGCGTGATGTCCGCGGCGGCGAACGCCTGGTCGGTGACCTGACGCGCCGCCAGGTCCACGTCGAAGTCGACGAACGCCTCGTCCGCGAGGTCGGCCAGTTCGACGGAGGTCTGTTTGCCGAGCCGGTGGCCCGCGGGACAGGCGAGCACCATGGGGTAGGTGGCCAGCGGAGTCAGGCGGATGCCCTCGGGAGGCTCCAGCGGCATCGTCACGAAGGCCAGCTCGATGGTCTCGTTCGCGAGATCGGCGAAGTGCCTCAAGGGCATGCCGACGACCACGTCGACGTCGACATCCGGATTGCGCGCGATGAACCGGCTGATCAGAGCCGCGAGGTCCAGCCCCGCGAACGACGGGATGCACCCGACCCGCAGCGTGCTCTTGGTGACGCCGGGCCCGCGGCGGACCTGGCTCTCGAGCGCTTCGAGCGTGGCCAGGGCGCGTCGGGCGCCCGAGTAGAGCTCCCGGCCTGCCTCGGTCAGCTCCGCCCGCTTGCGGGTCCGGACGAACAGGCGGGTGCCGAGGGAACGCTCGAGGGCCCGGATCGACGAGGACAGGCCGGGTTGGGAGATGTGCAACTGCTCGGCCGCCGCCGTGAACGTGCCGGCATCGGCGATCGCCAGGAAGTGCTGCAGTTGGCGGGTCTCCACGCATCACTCCGAGTTATGGATACGACAGAATTCCTCTATTGGACACGTCGCAGCTATGTGTCGCAACCTTTCGCCGAACTCAGCGACGAGGAGAACCCATGGCGATCAGCCGCGACGACCTGCACAGCCTCGACCTCGGCACCCTGCTCGCGGGCCTCCCGCCCACCGGCCGCTGGAGCGCGCTGTTCGAGCTGCCGGGTCTGTCCTTCGGACTGCGCTGCACCGGGTCGGAGGTCGAGGTCCGTCCCGCCACCGGCATCAACGACGCCTGGGACTTCGAGTTCCTGGTGGGCGAATCCGAGTGGACGGCGTTCTGCAGCAGCCCGTGCCCGCGCGGCTTCACCACTGCACAGGCGCTCGTCGCGACCGCGGGTGGTGCGCCGGTGCGGGGCGACCGGGCGGTGTGGGCGCGCGCCGCGCTCGTCGTCGACCGCCTCCTGGGCGCCCTGCGTGACACGGTGACCCCGGCCCCGCAGCGCCGCCCGGATCCCGAAGCTCCCGCGGCCGGGCTGAGCCCGGTCGTCGGGCGCTACCTCACGGTCGAGGTCGAGGGCCGCCGCCAGCGCCTGTACTTCGAGTCGGCCGGCACCGGGCCCCCGCTGGTGTGCCTGCACACCGCAGGCGCGGACTCGCGGCAGTTCCGGTACCTGCTGGAGGACCCGGAGCTCACCGCACGATGGACCGTCTACGCGTTCGACATGCCCTGGCACGGTCGTTCCGAGCCACCCGCCGACTGGCAGCGGCAGACCTACCGGCTCACGACCGCCACCTACGCCGCGACGGTGCTGGCGTTCATGGACGGCCTGGGGCTGGAGCGGCCGGTGCTCGCCGGTTGTTCGATGGGCGGCGCCATCGCCCTGTACCTGGCCGCCGAGCACGGCGACCGGTTCACCGGCGTGTGCGCCCTGGAGGGCGGCCTCGGCAACCCGTCGCGGTTCGTCGACTGGACCAACCGGACGGACGTCGACCACTCGTCGTTCCTGACCAGCTGGGTGGGTGGGCTGATCGCGCCCACCAGCCCCGCGGGCCCGGCCGCCCAGACCCTGTGGGGCTACGCGCAGTCCGGCCCCGGCATCTACCAGGGCGACACGTACTTCTACTCGCAGGACCTGCCCCGGGTGGCCGACTCCCTCGGCACCGCCCGCTGCCCGCTCTACGTGTTCAGCGGTGAGTACGACTACTCGGCCACCACCGAGATGAGCCGGACGGCGGCCGAGCGCCTGGGCGGGCAGCTGGTCGAGATGGAGGGGAAGGGCCACTTCCCGATGTCCGAGGACCCGGCCAGCTTCGCCGAGTACTTCTTCCCCGTCCTCGCGCTGCTGCACGACAAGTACGAGCGCTGATCGACCCGGCGGCGGTTCCGCCGCCGGCCGCTGCCCCCAGGCCATCCCAGAGAAGTGGTGAGTCTCTTGTCAGCATCCGTCACCCGGACCGGCACCGCCGGGCCGGACCGTCGCCGGCGCCTCGTCGCCGCCGCCGTCGGCAACTTCATGGAGTGGTTCGACTTCGCCATCTACGGCTTCTTCGCCACGGCGATCGGTGCGAACTTCTTCCCCAGCTCCAGCCCCACGGCGTCGTTGCTCTCGACCCTCGCGGTGTACGGCGTCGCGTTCCTGATGCGGCCCGTGGGCGGGTTCGTCATCGGCGCCATCGGCGACCGCCGTGGCCGCCGCTTCGCGCTCATGCTCTCCGTCGTCCTCATGGGCCTGGCGACCGCCCTCATCGCACTGCTGCCGCCCTTCGCCGCGATCGGTGTCGCTGCGCCGGTCCTGCTGGTTCTGCTGCGCTGCGTGCAGGGCTTCAGCGCGGGTGGCGAGTGGACCGGTTCGGCGGCGTTCCTGGTGGAGAGCGCGCCGTCGAACCGGCGGGGCGTCACCGCCAGCGTCATCCCGATGACCGCCGCCCTCGCCGTCGCGGTGGGCGCCGGCTCCGCGCTGCTCATCCAGTCCACCGTCGCACCCGAGGACATCGTCGGCTGGGGTTGGCGCATCCCGTTCCTCGCCGCGTTCCCGCTCACCCTCGTGGGCCTCTACCTGCGGATGAAGCTCGAGGACACCGAGGTCTTCCAGGCGCTGAAGGCCCGCGGCGACATCGCCGACGCCCCGATCCGGGAGGTGGGACGTTCGCAGGGCCGGAGCGTCGCGATCTCCTTCGCCCTCTCCGCCATCACGGTGCTCGGCTTCTACTACATCGCGACGTACGTGACGACCTTCCTGACGGTCACGGTCAAGATGGACCGCTTCGCGGCGCTGGTCGTCGTCGCCGTCGGGGCACTGCTGTACGCAGCGCTGTGCCCCGTCATGGGCGCCCTGTCCGACCGGGTCGGCCGGCGACCGGTCTCCCTCATCGGTGGGGCAGGTCTGGCGCTCTTCGCCGTGCCCGCGTTCCTGCTCATGGCGACCGGCAACCCGGTCGTCGCGGTCCTCGGCCTGGTGCTCTTCGGCCTCTTCGAGGCCATGCACAACAGCACCACGACGGTGATGCTCATCGAGCTGTTCCCGGCGCACATGCGCTCCACCGGCAGCGCCATCGGCTACAACCTGGGCGCCGCCCTCATCGCCGGGCCCGGACCACTGATCGCCGCCGCGCTCGCCGCCGCGGGCGCCGGGGTGGGGCTCCCGGCCGTCTACATGGCGGGCGTCGCCCTCGTCTGCACGATCGTTCTGTGGCGGGTGCTGCCGGAGACGCGCCGGCGTGACCTCGGCCCGAGCGAGCAGCGCGGGCCGATCGCCGCGTCCGCACCGGACAACGCGACGACACGCTCCTGATCCCCACCGAAGAACAGGGAGCACGCATGCATTTGATCCCGGGACGCTCGGGGAAGCCCAGCGTCCGCCGCACCGAGACGTTCACCGGCGAGGTCTGGGCCGACCCGATCTCCGGCGACGACCCCGTCGTCAACCTGGTGGCCTTCGCCCCGCGTGCCCGGACCTACTGGCACCGGCACGAGGGCGGCCAGCTCATCCTGGCCACCCACGGCAGCGGCTTCGTCGTCAGGGAGGACGGGCTCGGCGGGCCGATCCGAGCGGGGCAGAGCGTCTGGACACCGGCCGGCGAAGTGCACTGGCACGGCGCCGGCCCGGACAGCCTGCTGACCCAGACCGCGTACTCCTTCGGCGCCACCGAATGGCTGCACGAGGTGTCCGACGAGGACTACGAACGCGCCCTCCGCGCGGCGTCGTGGTGAATCGCCTCCGCGCGCTCGAGCCGCCCCGCCGACCACGACGAGGAGGATCATGAACGACAGCACCTACGCGCAGGGCATGGGGATCCGCCGCGCGGTCGTCGGCGACGAGTACGTCGACGGCGCGCTCACGGCGGAGATCCGCGAGGTCCTCCTGCAGGTCGCCGCGTACTGCGGCTTCCCGGCGACACCGGACGGCTTCGAGACCCGGCAGGCGATCCTCGAGGCCGAGACCGGACCCGTCGCCCGCCCGGCCCCGACTCCCTGACGGAGGGCAGCGAGATGGAACTCGGGTTCGTCGGCCTCGGCCGGATGGGATCACGGATGGCGACCCGGCTCGTCGACGCCGGGCACGACCTCGTCGTCCACGACGTCGACGCCGAGGCGGTCGAGGCCCTCGTCGCCCTCGGAGCGACGGCGGCGGGCTCGGCCGAGCAGGTCGCGGACCGTGCCGAGGTGGTGCTCACCAGCCTGCCGACGCCCGCGATCGTGCTCGACGTCGTGCTCGGGCCGGACGGGCTCGCACAGGGCGGCGCGGTCCGGCGGGTGGTGGAGCTGTCCACCACCGGCACCCGCACGGCCCGCCGGATCGCCGGGGAGCTCTGCTCCCGCGGCGTGACCGCGATCGACGCCCCGGTGAGCGGGGGTACGAGCGGCGCGGAGAAGGGCACGCTCGCCGTGATGGCGTCCGCCCCGGCCGCGGACTTCGCGGCGCTGCAGCCGGTGCTCTCCGTCCTCGGGAAGGTCTTCCACGTCGGCATGGAGCCGGGCCTCGGGCAGGCGATGAAGCTGGTGAACAACTACCTGTCCGCTGCGGCACTGGCGACCACCTCGGAGGCGATGGCGGTCGGCGCCAAGGCCGGTCTGGATCCGCGGACGATGCTCGACGTCCTCAACGCCGGCTCGGGCCGCAACAGCGCGACCCAGGACAAGTTCCCGCGGTCGGTCCTGCCCGGGAGCTTCGACTTCGGCTTCGCCACCGGGTTGATGGAGAAGGACCTCGGGCTGTTCGCCGAGGAGGCCGCGAACCTCCGGGTCCCGACCTGGGTCGGTTCGGTGGTGCACCAGATGTGGCGGCAGGCCCGTGACCAGCTCGGCGCGGACTCCGACTTCACCAGCATCGCCCGGCTCGTCGAGGAGTGGGCCGGGGTCGAGGTCCGTGCCGCCGGGCGCGACGTGCCGTGAACGGCGAGACCGACGAGACGACGTCGTCCTGACGCACCGGCACCACGACCACACCGGGAACCTCGGGCTCCTCCCGAAGACCCGATTTCACCTGCCGGAGCGCGAACTTCACGTCGTCGTCGGGCGGCACATCCCTCGTCGCGGCCACACCGGCCGGACGCCTCGATCGGGAGGAGCCGCGGGAGGGGTGACACCCTACGACTCCGGGCGCTCCTCGGAGCGACCGCCGAGGGTCTTGGTGAGGAAGACCCGGCGATATCCGTCCTGCTCGCCACGACGGGTCTCGACGTAGCCCTTCCGGAGGTAGTAGTCGAGATTCTCCGTCATGGCCTCGTTCGTGTAGAGCTTGATCCGGTCGTACCCCCGGCGGGAGGCTTCGACCTCGGCGAAGGCGAGGAGTTGCGCGCCGACTCCCCGCCCCTGGGCGAGCGGGTCCACGGCGACGTTGTCGAGCAGGAGGTGGTCATCGGCGTCGAGGAGCACGATGAAGCCGAGCAGACCGTTGTCGTCCTCCGCGACCCACATCGTCCCGTCGCCGACTGCCGCCGCATAGTCGGCCTCCATCGGCGCCGGCGGTCGGCCGATCCGCGCCGCGTAGTGCTGATAGGCGTCGTGCGCCAGACGCGCGGCTGCGTCGACGTCCCGGCGCTCTGCCGGCCGTGTCGTGATCATGGCAGACCCTAGCGTCGGACGAGTCGTGGCGGACCAACGGATCTCCGGCCACGGCCGTCGCGCGGGAACGCCGCAGGACTGAACCCGACGCCACCGGGAAGGAACGACCCCATGGCAGACACGGCACAGGAGCAGGACCAGAGCGAGCCGTCCGGCGGGCCGAAGGCGTTCCGCGACGTCGCGCCCGAGCTGTCCGCCTGAGCGACGACGTGCTGTTCGGGCAGGTCCGGCCGCGCACCGACCGCACGCCCGAGGAACGCAGCCTGATCACCGTGGCCGAGCAGCGCTTCCGAACCCACTGAACCTTCCTGCCCGACCTGATCGACCTCGTCTACGACCGGACCGTCGACCCCGGGAAGGTCTTCGACCTCGAACTGCCCCTCGACGAGGCCGCCGAGGGCTATCGCGACCATGGACGAGCGCCGCGCCATCAAGACCCTCCTGCACCCCTGAGCTCCCCCGCCGAGGAGTACCCGTGGGGGCTCGAGACCGTCGGCCCGACCGGCAGGAACCTTCAGCGGCGACGTCTCCATCATCCCGTCTCCAGCGGCCGGGAGCCGTCGCGGATGACCGTCGTCCTCGTCCGGTTCACCTCCGCCGCCCTGCACCGCCGACCCGTCGTGCCTGCCGTGGCGGGGTGGTCGGGACGCCGCTCAGTCGCCCGGGTTGGCCCGGGAGAACCGGACCTCCTCGATGTCCAGACGAGCCTGGACCTGGCGCAGCACGATGTCGTCGATCCGCTGCTCGTCACGCAGCTCGAGGAGCGCCTCGCGCTGACGGGCGATGAGCGCGAGCCAGAGGCCGGCGTACTGGTCGTCGTGCCGGGTCACCGGGTCGTCGTCGGCCTCGTCGGCCGCCAGCAGCGTGCGCCGCTTCTCGATCTCGGTGCGCACCCGCGCGACGACGCGCTCGTCGGTGCCCAGCTCGGCCGCGGTGTCGGCGATCGAGTCGATCGCGGCGTCGGCGATGGACACCTCGGCGTACTGCCGTTCCTCCGCGACGGAGTTGTCGGCCGGGAGCCGGGCGAACCGCACCACGCGCGGAAGCAGCAGTGCCTGAAGCAGGGTCAACACGATCACTCCCGAGGTGATCACGACGATGAGGTCGCGGTCGGGGAAGGGCGCCCCGGAGTCCAGGGTCTGCGGCACGGCGAGCACCGCGGCGAGCGAGACGGCGCCGCGGAACCCGGCCACGGCGCTGACGGAGCGCTGCCGGGCCCCGATCCGGCGCAACCGCTGCACAGGCCGCCGGTCGAGCGCGCGGATGATGTACGGCGTGGTGTAGATCCACGCCCAGCGCACCCCGATCACCACCGCGGTGACCAGCAGGACGTCGACCAGCGCGCGCAGGGGCGAGACGCTGGAGAGCCCGCGGATCGCGGTGTGGGCCTGGAGACCGACGAGCACGAACAGGGCGCTGCTGAGCACCGTCGTCGTGACCGTCCAGAACGGGACGGAGGTCTGCCGGGTGACCGCGCTGGTGATGCGCGGGGTCACCTGGCTGAGGAACAGCCCGCACACGACGACCGCCAGCACGCCGGAGGCGTGGACCGACTCGGCCAGCAGGAACGCCGCGAAAGGCGTCACCAGCATCGCGATGTTCTCCAGCATCGGATCGTCCATCCGGCGGCGCAGCTGCCAGCTCACCAGCCCCGTCACCGCGCCCGCGAGCACCCCTCCGCCGTAGGCCAGGACCAGCAGGCCGCTCACGTGCAGCGGCGTCAGGTACTCCTCGCCGACGGTGACCCCGACCGCGAGGCCGTAGATCACCAGCGCGGTGCCGTCGTTGACCAGGCTCTCCGCGCGCAGCACGGTCACGGTCCGGCGAGGGAGCCGCCGGGCCAGCACCCCGACCGCGGTCGCATCCGTCGGCGCGAGCGCGGCACCGAGCACCCAGGCCGGCCCCCACGCCAGGCCGATCGCGTGTGCCACGGCCGCCACCGCCGCCGCGGTGGCGAAGACCAGCACGGTGCTGGTGAGGACCACGACGCGGAGGTTGTTGCGGATCTCGCGGAGCGAGGTGGTCAGGCTCTCCCAGTACAGCAGCACCGGCAGGAACACCAGCAGCACGACCTCCGGCGGCAACTGGGCCTCCCGCAGGTGTGGCGCGAAACCGAGGAGCACACCCACGAGCACCAGCAGGATCGCCGGCGCGATCGGGTAGCGGCGCGCCAGCGCACCGCACATGACCAAGGCGACGCCGAGGACGACCGCCATCTCCAGTCCCAGCACGCACACATCCTGACGGGTTTGCGCGCCGGGGACGGTCGAGCTCTCCCGTCGCGCGGCGAACAGCCCGCTGCGCACACCCCACCGCCGACGTCGGAGCCGTCGCCGTCCTCGGTGCGGTCACCCGGCTTCGGCCGGCCACCGGCACCGAGATCGTCGTCGACGCCGGCACGCACCTCTGAGACCCTCGGACCGACTCGCACATTCGACCGACGGAGGAGGATGTCGATGACCAGCACACTGCCCTCACCGGCCGCCGCGCGCGGTACCGGAGCCGAGCTGACCTACTCGTCGGGCTTCGGGAACGAGCACGCCTCCGAGGCCGTCCCCGGCGCCCTGCCCGTCGGGCGCAACTCCCCGCAACAGGCCCCGCGCGGTCTCTACGCCGAGCAGCACAGCGCGACCGCGTTCACCGAGCCTCGCGCGGTCAACCGGCGCAGCTGGGTCTACCGGATCCGGCCCTCGGCCGCGCACCCGCCGTTCCGCCGCATCGACACCGGTCTGCTCCGCTCAGCCCCGGACACCACCGGGATCACCGACCCCAACCGGTTGCGCTGGGACCCACTGCCCCTCCCGCAACAGCCCACCGACTTCGTCGACGGCCTCTACACCGTCGGCACCAACGGCGACGTCCGCCAACGTGCCGGCATCGGGATCCACCTCTACGCCGCCGACCGCTCGATGACCGACCGCTACTTCGTCGACGCCGACGGCGAGCTCCTGCTCGTCCCCCAGCAGGGCGCGCTGCTGCTGCACACCGAGTACGGCCGCCTCCACGCCGCCCCCGGGGAGATCGCCGTGATCGGCCGCGGGGTCCGCTTCCGCGTCGAGCTGCCCGACGGGCCCGCCCGCGGCTACGTCTGCGAGAACTACGGCCAACCCTTCGTGCTGCCCGAGCTCGGCCCGATCGGCGCGAACGGCCTGGCCAACCCCCGCGACTTCCTCTACCCCGTCGCCGCCTACGAGGACCGCGAGGAGACCGTCCAGGTCGTGCAGAAGTACGCCGGTCAGCTCTGGGCCGCCGACTACGACCACTCCCCGCTCGACGTCGTCGCCTGGCACGGCACCCACTCGGCCTACAAGTACGACACGGCACGGTTCAACGTGCTCGGCACGGTCTCCTACGACCACCCCGACCCGTCGATCTACACGGTGCTCACCTCGCCCACCGACACCCCCGGGCAGGCAGGAGCCGACTTCGTCGTCTTCGCCCCGCGCTGGCTCGTCGGCGAGGACACCTTCCGCCCGCCCTGGTACCACCGCAATGTCATGAGCGAGTTCATGGGCCTGGTCCACGGCGTCTACGACGCGAAGGCCGAAGGCTTCCTCCCCGGCGGCGCCAGCCTGCACAACATGTGGAGCGCCCACGGCCCCGACGCCGAGACCTACCGCAAGGCCAGCAGCGCCGAGCTCGCCCCACAGAAGATCACCGACACCCTCGCCTTCATGTTCGAGACCCGCTGGCCCATCACCGTCCCCGACTTCGCCCACGCCGCCGTCCACCGCCAGGCCGACTACGACGGCGTCTGGCGAGGGATCGAGCGAGGCTTCACGGGCTGATCCCTCGCCCCGCCTCCGCCTCGCTCGGTCGTCCGGACGGTGCGGGCCTTTCGGGGTGAGTCCGGGCTCCGGCGCCACTGAACCGTCGCGAGCTTCTGGTCCGGGTAGTGCTCGTCCAGGTTCAGTTCTGCAACGACGCCGGCTCCGCGGACGACGCGCTAGAGGGCCAGGCCCCCGTCGACCACCAGCTCGGTTCCGGTGGCGAAAGGGCAGTCCTTCGACGCCAGGAAGAGCACGGCGCGGGCGATCTCCTCGGCGGTGCCGCGGCGGCCGAGCGGCGTGGCCGCCGTGACGGCGTCGATCTGCTCCCCCGGCATGACGTCGATCATCGTGGTGCTGATGAAGCCCGGGGCCACCGAGTTGACCCGCACCCCGTATGGGCCCAGCTCGACGGCGGCGCACTTCGTCATGCCCCGGACGGCCCACTTGGTGGTCGAGTAGCCGATCTGGTTGGCGTAGCCGCGGTGCCCGCCGATCGAGGAGAGGTTGACGATGGAGCCCGAGCCGGCACGCTTCATCGCCCCGGCCACCGCCCGCATGCCGAGGAACACCCCGAGCTGGTTGACACGGTAGTGCCGGTCGAAGTTCTCGACGGTGGTGTCGCTGATGTCGGGCCCCGGGTCGAGCACGCCGGCGTTGTTCACCAGCACGGTGACCTCGCCGAGGTCCGTGGAGACCTGCGTGAGCAGACGCTCCCAGGACTCCTCGGAGCTGACGTCGTGCGCGAGGTAACAGGCGCCGACGTCGTCGGCGAGGGCTCGCCCGTGCTTCTCCGAGCCCCCGGCGACGACGACGCTCGCGCCCGCCCCGGCCAGCGCGATGACGACGGCGGCACCGATCCCCCGGCTCCCGCCGGTGACGACGGCGATTTCGCCCGTGAGGTCACTCATGGATCTCCCCCAGCCAGTTCGCGATCGCCCTCGTGACGGCCTCGGGCTGCTCCTCGGTGACGAGGTGCCCGGAGTCCGCGATCGGGACGAAGGTCGACCGCGGGAGGCGTGCGTGCATGTCGTGGGCATGCCGGATGGCGATGCCGTCGTCCCCCTCGCCGTGCACCACGAGTGTGGGCACGGTGAGCCGTTCGAGGTCCGGCAGCCGGTCGGGCTTGTCGATCCACGAGCGGTACTCGCCGTACAGCGACCGCGCCGGGCGCTGCCGCCATCGGGTGGTCCAGCGCTCGACCAGCTCGTCCGGCGCCTGCTTGCCGAAGATCACCGGCACGAAGGCCTCGACGACGTGCTCCGGGATCGGCCCGTCGCGGTCCAGCGGCTCGAGCAGCGCGCCGAACGTCTCGTGTTCCTCGGCGGTGTACGCCGCGGCCTGGGTGGACATGAGGACCAGCCCCGCGACGCGCTGCGGGTACCGGAGCGCCAGCTCCACCGCCATGAACCCGCCGACGGACATGCCGACCAGCACGAACCGCTCGATCCGCGCGCCGTCGGCGACGGCGAGGCAGTCGTCGACCAGGTCGTCGAGCGATCGTTCGGTGCCGTACCGGCTGGTCCCGGCACGGCTGGTGTAGGCGAGGGTCCGGTAGCGCTCCGCCAGTACCGCGGTCTGCGGCGCGAACATGGTCCGGTCGAGCAGCGTGCCGTGGCTGAACAGCACCGCGGGGCCCCGGCCGACGTCCGCGATGTCGGACTCCGGAAGCGTCATGCCGTCGCCTCCTTCTCGACGACCGGCGCGGACGCCGCGGGCACCTCGCCGGCCTCGTCGGCGAACACCTGCTCGAGGGTCTTGCCGGTGACCCGCGGGCCCAGCGTGCGGATCACCAGGGCGCCGACCGCGAGCAGGGCCGCCATCGCCAGGAAGACCCCGCCGAAACCCACGGTCCCGAACGCGTACCCGATCGCGACGGGCGCGGCGAGCGCACCGACGTTGCCCGCGGTGGAGACGAGCCCGGCACCGGTGGCACGCACCGCCGTCGGGTACACCTCCGAGGAGTAGGGGAAGAAGATCCCCGAGATGCACGTGATGCAGATCGACAGGGCCATGCCGATGAACAGCAGCGCCACGCTGTCGCGCGGTACCAGGGCGAGCGCGACGGACGCGACCGTCGCGACCGAGAAGAACGTCACCAGCAGCGTGCGCCGCTCGAACCGGTCGCTGACCGCCAGGGCGGCGAGGTAGCCGACCGGCTGCGCCACGAACAGCAGGAAGCTGTAGAGCGAGGCGACCCCCGGGGCCACTCCGATCTCCAGGAACAGTGACGGCATCCAGGTGAGCCGAAGAACGCGAACAGGAACACGAACGACGACAGCCAGGTCGCGGTGGTGACCCGCGCGAGCCCGTTGCGCCAGACCTCCCACGGCGAGGTGGACACCCGCGGTGCCGCCGGGACGTCGACCATGGCCGGGACCGGGGGCAACGGGCGGCCGCCGGTGGCGGCGACGACCCGCTCCTCGAGCCGGGTGACCACCGCGTCCGCCTCGGCGACCCTGCCCTGGCTGAGCAGCCAGCGCGGGGACTCCGGCAACGAACGCCGCCACCACAGCAGGACGAGGACGGGCAGTCCGCAGAGGACGGACGTGATCCGCCAGCCGTCGTCCAGCGGGACGACGAACGAGCCGAGCAGCGCGGCGACCACGTTGCCGAGCGAGAAGAACAGGGTGACGCCGCTGACGAACCGGCCGCGGTTGCGCCCGGTGGCGAACTCGGAGATGTACGGCGACACGATCGCGGCCTCGGCGCCTCCGCCGAGCCCGGCGACGATCCGCGCCACGATGATGAAGACCAGTCCGTTCGCGAACGCGATCGAGACCGAGGCCGCGCAGAACAGCAGCAGCGCGTACAGCATCACGCTCTTGCGGCCGAGGCGGTCGCCGAACAGACCGGCGGCGACCGCGCCGATGATCATGCCGATCGGGGCGGCTCCGCCGATCAGGCCGATCTCCCCGTTCGACAGGTCGAACTCGACCTTCAGGTACGGGAGCATGAAGCCGATGATCACGATGTCGAGCGCCTGGAAGAGGTGCCCGAGGCCGCCCGCGAGCAGGATGCCGTATTGCGGGCGGGCCATCGGCAGCCGTTCGAGGCGCGCGACGATCCGAGGATCCGAGGACATGTCGACCTCCGTTGGTCGAGTGGGGACTCAGGCGGTGACGGGCACCGGGTCGGTCAGCGACCGGCCCGCGGTCTCCGGGAGCACCCGCGCCAGGACGATCCCGACGGCGAGGGCGATCGCGGCGAGGTAGAGCGCGGGGGCGACCGCGCTGCCGGTGCCCGCGGCGAGCGCCGCGGCGACCAGCGGGGCGGTCCCGGCGATCGGGCCGACCCCGAGGCTGTAGGCCAGCGCGGCCCCGCTGGAGCGGGTCCGGGCCGGGAACAGCTCCACGAGCACGATGGAGGACATGACGTTCAGCCCGGCCTGCGGGACTGCGAACACGACCATGCCCAGGAGGGCGGGCCACGGCCACCCGGACCCGACGAGCAGCAGGACGGGGACGGCCAGCACTGCGTGCGCGATCGCGCCGCCGACGTAGACCGGGCGCCGCCCGATCCGGTCGGACAGCCGGCCGGCGAGCGGGCAGAGCACCACGTAGACCAGCAGGGCGGCGGAGCTGACGACCAGCGCGGTCCGCCGTGACCCGTCACCCACGGACATCGCGTTCGCGAAGTACGTCGCCAGGTAGTAGAAGCCGACGCCGGTGATCGACGCGCACGCGAACGCGATGAGCAGAGCCTTGCGCTCGGTGCGCAGGGCCTCGCGCAGTGGGCGGGCGGAGACGTCGTCCTGGGCGCGGAGCTCCTGGTAGACCGGCGTCTCCGCCAGCCGCAGACGCAGGTAGAGCCCGGCGAGCCCGAGCGGGGCGGCGAGCAGGAACGGCAGCCGCCAGCCCCACGACTGCATCTGCGCCGGGTCCAGGAACGACTCCAGGACCAGCACCGACACGGTGCCCGCGACGATCGCGAGCCCGCCCGACGCCGAGATCAACGCGGCCCGCGCACCGCGCCGGTCGGCCGGGGCGTACTCGGCGAGGAACGCCGAGGCCCCCGTCCACTCGCCGCCGGCCGACAGCCCCTGGACGCAGCGCAGCAGGACGAGCAGCACCGGCGCCCAGAACCCGATCGCCGCGTACGACGGCAGCACGGCGATCAGCGTCGTCGCCCCACTGATGCCGAGCACCGCGACCGACAGTGCGACCCGGCGGCCGTACCGGTCCCCGACCGAGCCCAGCACCGCCCCGCCCAGCGGGCGGAACACGAAGGCGACACCGAACACGGCGAGGGACGCCAGCAGCGACCCGACGGCGTCCGTCGAGGGGAAGAAGACCTTGCCGAGTGTGACGGCGACCGCCCCGTAGACGGCGAAGTCGAACCACTCGGTGAAGTTGCCGACCAGGGTCGCGACCACGACCCGGCGCGGCACCGCGGCCGTCATGAGCCCGCGGCGACGCTCATGCCGCCGTCCGCCATCACGATCGACCCGACGAGGTAGGCCGCCTGCTCGGAGGCCAGGAACGCGATCACCTGGGCGATCTCGCGGGGCTGGGCGGCGCGCCCGATGGGGGTCCCGCTGCCGTGCTCGGCGAGGAACCCGGGCCCGTCGTCGTGGATGTGGTCCAGGATGTGGGTGACGGTGTCGCCCGAGCCCACGGCGTTGACCCGGATCCCGTGCCCGATGACCTCGAGGGCGAGCGTCCTGGTCAGCTGGGCGAGTGCGCCCTTCGACGCGGCGTAGGCCGCGATGGTCGGGAAGGCCTGGAAGCAGGCGTAGGAGCCCACGTTCACGATCGCCCCCGAGCCCTGGGGGAGCATTGCCCGGACCGCCTCGCGGGAGTGCAGGAAGGCGCCGGTCGCGTTGACCGCGAGGACCGCGTTCCAGTCGTCGAGCGTCATGTCGGCAACCGTCTTGTTGATGATGACGCCGGCGTTGTTGACCAGGACGTCCAGGCGGCCGAATCGGTCCCGAGCGAGGGAGACGGCGTGTCGGGCGCTGTCCTCCTCGGTGACGTCGGCGACCAGGGGCGCGACCGATGGGCCCGCCAGCTTCTCGACGGCCCGATCGCGGTCCTCCGCCACGACGTGGACGCCGCGCTCGACGAAGAGTTCGACCGTGGCCCGGCCGATTCCGCTGGCTGCGCCGGTGACGATCGCGACCTTGCCGGTCAGGTCGGCGAGATGTCCGGCGGGGGAAGTGCTCATGGCCTGCTTTCCGTCGGGTCCGGCTACCGGCTGGGGACGACGAGGGGGGCCGTCTCGCTGCCGTGGGCCGGGGTCCAGTTCGGGATCGGGGTGAAGTAGTGAAGGTCGAAGACACGCTCGGTCAGGCCCCAGCGGCCGTCGCGGCGTTCGAACCGGTCGCGGTAGACGCCGCCGACCTGGGTCGGTCCGAGCTCGACGTTGGTGACGAGGCAGTCGAGCGCCGAGATCGCGGTGGCGTCGTCGCCGTCGGTACCGAGATCGACGACGACGTTGCTCATCCAGTGGTGCATGCGGGGGCTCTGGGACCAGAGCAGGTGCGCGGCCTCCACGATGCCGTCGATGCCCGCGAAGTCGCCGAAGGGCTCGCCGAGGCGCAGCTCGGCGCCGTCGTGCCAGATCGAGCGCAGCAGGGCCAGGTCCTGGCTGTCGAAGGCGTGGGCGTACTGGGAGATCAGGCGGTGGACCGCGAGAGTGCTCTCGAGCCGATCGAGGCGGAGGTCGACGTCGCTCATGGGTTGGTCCTCACTTCGAGTAGTCGATGACGCCGCGGATGATCTTTCCGTCGCGCAGGTCCTGGTAGCCGTCGTTGATCTGGTCGAGCGTGTAGCGCCGGGTGATGAGCTCGTCGAGCTTGAGCTGGCCGGCGTCGTAGAGGCGCAGCATCCGGACGATGTCGTACTGCGGGTTCGACGAGCCGAACAGCGTGCCCTTGATCGTCTTCTGGTTGAACACCATGTCGGACCCGGACACGTGCACGGTGAGGTCGGCGGGGTTCGCCACCCCGGTGACGACGACGGTGCTGCCCTTGCCGATCACGTCGAACGCGTCCCTGATCACCTCCTCGGTCATCACCCCGACCACGCAGATCGCCTGGTCGGCGCCGTCGCCCCAGGTCAGCTCGGTGACGGCCTTCGCGGCCTCCTCGGCCGTGGCGAAGACGTGCGTGGCGCCGAACTCCTGGGCGGTCTCCCGCTTGAACGCCACCGGGTCCACGCAGATCACGTACTTCGCGCCGGCGTGCGCCGCGCCTTGGACGGCGTTCATGCCGACGCCGCCCAGGCCGTAGATCACCACGGTGTCCCCGGGCTTGACCCCGCCCGCGTTGACCGCGCTCCCCCAGCCGGTCGGGACGCCGCAACCGACGAGCACCGCCTTGTCCAGCGGCAGCCACTCGTCGACCTTCACGCAGGACAGCTCGGACACCGTGGAGTACTCGGCGAAGGCACCGAGCATGCAGAAGGCGCCGATGTCGCCCAGCTCGGGATCGTGCATGCGGAAGGTCCCGTCGGGCATCGAGCCCTCGAGGATCGTCGCGCCCTGGTTGCAGAGGTTCTGCCGGCCGGTGGAGCAGTAGCGGCACACCCCGCAGGACGGGATGAAGCTGCAGACGACGTGGTCGCCGGGCTGCACCCTCGTCACCCCGGGGCCGACCCGCTCGACGATGCCGGCAGCCTCGTGCCCGCCGACGATCGGGAACCGGACGACGTTGTCCCCGTCGACCATGTGCAGGTCGGAGTGGCACAGGCCGGCAGCGGACATCTTGAGCAGGACCTCGCCCGCGCGGGGCTCGTCCAGCTCGACCTCGCGGATCTCGAAGGGCTTGTGGTAGCCGGTCAGGACGGCGGCTCGTGTCTTCATCTCTCGGGTCTCCTGTTCTCAGCCGTGGAAGGTCCAGACGGACTTGGTCTCGAGGTAGCCCTCGAGGCTGTCCGGACCGAGGTCGCGGCCGTAGCCGGACTGCCGGTAGCCGCCGAAGGGCGCGGCGGGGTCGGTGAGGCCCCACCCGTTGACGTAGACGGTCCCGGCCCGGAGCGCCTTGGTGGCGCGGTGGGCGGTGGCCACGTCCGTGGTCCAGATCCCGGCGGCCAGGCCGTACTCGCTGGCGTCGGCGCGGCGGAGGACCTCGTCGGTGTCGTCGAAGGGCAGGACGGTCAGCACCGGGCCGAAGATCTCCTCCGTGGCGCAGGCCATGTCGTCCCGCGCGTCGGAGATGATCGTGGCCGGGTGGAAGAACCCGGCGCAGGGCACCGCGGGTCCCACGTGGACGGTCGCGCCCTGCTCCCTCGCGAGCCGGACGTGGCCCTCGACCTTGTGTTGCTGGGCCGCGTTGACCAGCGGTCCGAGCTCGGTGGCGGCGTCGAGACCGTGGCCGGGACGCAGCCCGTCCGCGATCGCGCGGAGCTTCCCGACGACCTGGTCGTGCACCGAGCGGTGGACGAACAGCCGGGAGGGGGCGGAGCAGGTCTGGCCGGAGTGCCAGAAGAGGCCACCCGCGGAACCCGTCACGGCGGCGTCCAGGTCCGCGTCGGCGAAGATGATGTTCGCGCTCTTCCCGCCCAGCTCGAGGGTGACCCGCTTGACCTGGTCGGCGGCCCGGCGAGCGATCTCCTTGCCCACCGCGGTCGAGCCGGTGAAGGTGATCTTGTCGATGCCCGGGTGCTCGACCAGCGCCCGGCCGGCCTCGGCGCCACGCCCGGGGACCACGTTGAGCACGCCCGCGGGCAGCCCGGCCTCGACGGCCAGCTCGGCGAGCCAGAGCGCGGAGTGCGGGGTCTCCTCCGAGGGCTTGAGCACGACGGTGCACCCCGCGGCGAGGGCCGGTGCGAGCTTCCAGCCGCAGAGCAGCAGCGGGAAGTTCCACGCGGTGATCGCCCCGACCACGCCGACCGGGTCCTTCTCGGTGGCGACGTGGATGCCGGGATGCGAGGTCGGCACGGTGGAGCCGACGATCTTGGTCGGCCAGCCGGCGAAGTAGTGGAAGCAGCGGGCCGCGAAGTCGACGTCGATCCCGCGGGCCGCCCCGCGGACCTTGCCGGCGTCGAGCACCTCGAGCTCGGCGAACTCGTCGGCCCGCTCGAGGATGGCGTCCCCGATGCGGTGCAGCACCTTGCCCCGCTCCAGCGGGGTCATGGTCCGCCACGGGGACGCGGGATCGAAGGCCCGGACCGCGGCCTGCACGGCGCGGTCGACGTCCACGGCGTCGCCGTCCGCGGCGGTGGCGATCCGGTTGCCGGTAGCCGGGTCCAGTACGGGGATCGTCCGCCCGCTCAGCGCGGGGACCGCCTGCCCGTCGACGAACACGTGGGGCGGCAGCGCCAGGCGGGCCGCGACGGCGGAGGAGAGGTGTGGCACCTCGGTGGCGAGGGTCATCAGCGTCCCTTCGTAGATATTTGATACGAAAACACGGATGTGGCGTACTGCACAAGGGTCGGTTCGAGCTGCGTTCAACGGCAGGATCGACCGGCCTGGAGTCCTGCGGCGACCGGAAGCACCCTTGCATCTTGCCGAAGTTGTATCAAGTATCTACTTTCGGAACGGTCCTCACCAGTTGTCAGGAGGCTCTCGATGCCCCGCGAACCCCGCCCCTTCCGGGAGGGTCTGCTCTCCCTCGATCCGCCGCGGTTGCTCGGATCCCGCTGCCCCGCGTGCACTGTCACGTCCTTCCCGGCCCGTGACTTCTGTCCGGGCTGCCGGGCTGCCGAGGGCGTCGAGCGGGCCGAGCTGTCGACGGAGGGCCGCGTGCACTCGTTCACCGTGGTTCGGCAGGCGCCGCCCGGGGTCGAGGTGCCGTACGTGCTCGCCTGGGTCGACCTGCCCGCCGACGACGTCCGGCTGATGGCGCAGGTCGTCGGCACCGCGCCCGAGGAGGTCGCGCTCGACATGCCCGTGCAGCTGGAGCTCACACCCTTCGGCGACGCGGACGAAGGCCTGCTCGGCTTCCGGTTCCGGGCGGGGGTGGCGGCATGACCCTCGCGCCCGCCCATGTCGCCGGGGTCGGCATGGTCCGGTTCGGCAAGTACCCCGCGGACGTCACGCTCGAGCGGATGGCGGCCGGCGCCGCCCGCGAGGCGCTGGCCGACGCCGGGGCCGCGCTGACCGCAGTCGACGGACTCTACGTGGGCCACGTGTTCGGCGGCCCCGTCGCGGGACAGCGGATCGCGGCCCAGCTCGGGCTGGACGGGGCCCCGGTGTCGAACCACGAGAACTACTGCGCCAGCGGTGCGACCGCGATCCGGGAGGCCTGGGTCGCGCTCGCCGCAGGCCTGCACGACGTCGTGCTGGTGATCGGCGTCGAGAAGATGACGGACCGCGTCGCCGGCGGGGTCCGGCCGGATCCGGGCGACCTCGACGCGGCCGTCGGGTACGTCATGGCGGCCGGGCACGCGATGAGCGCCCGCCGCTACATGGCCGACCACGGGGCCACCCGCGAGCAGATCGCCGCGGTGGCCGTGAAGAACCACGCGCACTCGGTGCACAACCGGTACGCGCAGTACCAGAAGCCGATCTCCCTGGAGGAGGTCCTGGGAGCGCGGCCGATCGCGGAACCTCTGGGCCTGCTGGACTGCAGCCCGATCTCCGACGGCGCCGCGGCGGTGGTCCTGTGCAGCCCGGGCGGGCTGCGGCGGCTCGGGATCGTCGGCCCGGTGCCCCGGGTTCTCGGGGTCGGCCTGGTGAGCGGGTCCGTGCTGACCGGGACCGGCGACCTGAACGCCGAGGACGTGTCGCGGCGGGCGGGCGAGGAGGCCTGGAAGCTCTCCGGCGTCGGGCCGGACGAGATCGACCTCGTCGAGATGCACGACTGCTTCACCATCGCCGAGATCGTCCGCATGGAGGGTCTCGGACTGGTCCCGCACGGGCAGGGCGCCGCATGGACCGCCGACGGGCGCACCGCCCTCGGTGGGCGGCTGCCGGTCAACCCCAGTGGCGGACTGCTCTCCCGCGGCCATCCCGTCGGCGCGACGGGCGCGGCGCAGGTCTGCGAGCTGACCTGGCAGCTGCGCGGCACCGCGGGCGGCCGTCAGGTCGAGGGGGCGCGGAGCGGCTTGGCGTATTGCAAGGGCGGCACCGTCAACGGCACGGACGGCGGCTCCGTCACGACGGTGGTGATGGCCCGGTGACGCTCTCCACGAGGGACGTCGAGCTGCGGGGGATCGGCGCGCTCGTCCCCGCCGTCCGGGAGGCGCTGGTGGGGATCCGCCCGGTGGCCCGGGCGGCGGTCGTCGTGCCCGCGGTCCCGGACCCGACCCCCCTCGCCGAGCTGACGGACGAGCGGCTGGCCGCCGACGTCGGGGACGGCCTCGACGCCGTCCTCGCGGACGTCCGGGCCGTGCTCGACGGCCTTCGCAGGCTGGTGTTCGTCCTTCCCGCCACCCCACTCATGGGAGCCGCCGGCCAGGCAGGCGCCTCCGCCGTCGCGAACGGGGTGCTGTCGATGGCCCGCACGCTCGCGATCGAGCTGGCCAGGGACGAGGTGACCGTGAACGTGCTGGCGGTGAGCGATCCCGCGGGCCTCGGCCCGCAGCTGGGCGCGCTCCTCGGCGAGGGCGGTGAGGGCGTCACCGGGCAGGAGATCTACCTGACCGGTGGCGCGGACCTGGGGAGGTTGCGGCCATGACCACGACATCACGGATCGCCCTGGTCACGGGCGGTGCAGGCGGGATCGGGCGGGCGATCTGCGCACGACTCGCCGCGGACGGGTACACCGTCGTCCTCGCCGATCTCGAGCCGGACGCCGCGGCGGCCGAGCTCGGGGCGGTGCCGCAGGTCCTCGACGTCACCGACCCCCTGTCCCGCCGGGCGGCCGTGGCCCGCGCCGACGAGCTCGGTGACACGGACCTGCTCGTCAACTGCGCCGGCGTGCTGCGGGACGCCCGGATCGGGAAGCTCGAGGCGGGGCTGTTCCGCAGGCTCACCGAGATCAACCTGCTCGGCCCGCTCGCCCTCACCCGGCTCGTCGCGCCGGGGATGGCCCGGCGGGGCCGCGGCGCGATCGTCAACCTCGCCTCGCGCGCCTGGCTGGGCACGTTCGGCTCCACCGCCTACTCCACGGCGAAGGGCGGGCTGGTCGGGGCGACCCGGTCGCTCGCGCTCGAGCTCGGCGGCGCCGGGATCACGGTCAACGCAGTCGCCCCCGGGTTCGTCGACACCCCGATGACGGACGCACTCCCACCGAAGATCCGCCGCCGGACGCTGGACGCCATCCCGGTCGGCCGGGCCGGCACCCCCGAGGACGTCGCCGGTGCGGTGGCCTACCTCGCCGGCGCCGGCTACGTCACCGGACAGGTCCTGGTCGCCTGCGGCGGCCGCAGTATCGGAGATCCCCATGTCGCCTGAGAACGGGCCCCTGGCGGGCCTCAAGGTCGTCGAGTTCGCCGGGCTCGGTCCCGGGCCCTTCGCCGCCATGCTGTTGGCCGACGCCGGCGCGGACGTGATTCGCGTCGACCGCCCGGCCGGTCCGGTCGACGGCGGCGCGCTCACCCGCGGCCGGCCCTGGATCGGCCTCGACCTGAAGGCCCCCGAGGGCCTCGCCACCGCCTGGGACCTGGTCCGGCGCGCGGACGTCCTCGTCGAGGGCTTCCGGCCGGGGGTCATGGAACGGCTGGGCCTCGGCCCTCGGGAGTGCCTCGCCGAGAACCCGCGCCTGGTCTACGGCCGGATGACCGGCTGGGGACAGGACGGGCCGCGTGCGCGGGAGGCGGGCCACGACATCAACTACCTCGCGCTCACCGGGGCGCTGCGCTCCATCGCCCGCCGTGGCGAGGCGCCCGTGCCGCCGCTGAACCTGGTGGGCGACTACGGCGGGGGTGGCATGATGCTCGCATTCGGCCTGGTCACCGCCCTGCTGGAACGCGCGACGAGCGGACGCGGGCAGGTCGTCGACGCCGCGATGGTCGACGGGGTGAGCCTGCTGATGACCGGGATCTGGTCCCGCGCCGCGCAGGGCCGCTGGTCCGATGTCCCCGGCACCAACGACATCGACACCGGCGCCCCCTTCTACGACGTCTACGCCACCGCAGACGGCGAGTACATGGCCGTCGGCGCGATCGAGCCGCAGTTCTGGGCCCGGCTGCTCGACGGGCTGGCCCTCTCCTTCCCCGAGCAGTGGGACCGCGCGCGGTGGCCGGAGATGAAGGCCCGGATCGCGGCCACCTTCGCCACGCGCACCCGCGCCGACTGGACCGCCGTGTTCGCCGACCGCGACGCCTGTGTGACCCCGGTGCTGAGCCTCGCCGAAGCGCCCCGGGACGCCCACCTCGCCGCCCGTGGCACCCTCGAACCGCGGCCCGACGGCCCACAGCCCGCCGCAGCCCCCCGACTCGACCGCACCCCGCTGCGCGCGCGGGAGGCCGGGAACCTCGGCGACGCGCTCGACCGCTGGGGGCTCGCCGTGGCCGGTGCGCGATGAGGGGGCTGATAGTTTATCCGGACCTGGCGATCCGAGGGCGGGAGGCGATGATGGCCGCGAGCCCGCGCATGCGGCGCCGCTCCCTGGCCGTCGAGGTCGCCGAGCACATCCGCTCGATGATCTTCGACGGGCGACTGAAGGCCGAGCAGCGCGTTCCGCAGGACGCCATCGCCGAGGAGCTCGGGGTGAGCAGGCTGCCCGTTCGCGAGGCCCTGATCACCCTGGAGTCCGACGGGCTGGTGGCCTCCGAGCCCCACCGCGGGACCTTCGTCGTCCCGATCCGGGCCGAGGACATCGAGGACCACTACCGGCTCTACGGCATGGCCCAGGGCCTCGCCGCCGCCGGCGCCGCCCGCCGGATCACCGAACCCGTCCTGACCAGGCTCGACGAGCTCCACGCCCGGATGTCCGAGAGCCGCGACACGGATCTCGTGCACGACCTCAACTGGGAGTTCCACTCGCTGGTCAACCGCACCGGTGCCAGCCGGCGCACCCTGTCGGTGCTCCGCCAGCTCTCGCACAACCTCCCCCGCGAGGTCTACCGCATCCCGCAGGCCGCGAGCGCGGCCGCGAACCGCCAGCACGCGGCGATCATCGCGGCGCTGCGCGCGGGCGACGCCGCCGCCGCCGACCGGCTCAACCAGGATCACGTGCGCGCGGAGGGCGACGACGTCGTCGCCGCCCTCAAGCGCCGCGGCATCCTGTCCGACTGACTTCTTCGTCCCCCGGGACGTATCAAAGATCAGAGGTGTCCTGTGCCCAATGCGCTGCACGAGAAGGAACCCGGCGCGACCGACATCGGCGAGACCCTGCCCGCACTCGTCGGCCTCCTGGCGGCGAGCTCCCCGACCGGTGAGGCGATCGTCGCCCCCGAGGGCCGGGTGACCTGGGCCGAGCTGGCCGAGGACATGCACGCCTGCGCCTCCGCCCTCGTCGCCCGGGGGGTCCGCCCCCGTGACCGGGTCGGCGTCCTGCTGCCGAACGGCCTGCGGTGGATCGTCGCGGCCCTGGCCGCCCACTGCGCCGGCGCCACCGTCGTCCCGATCAACACCTGGTACCGCTCCGCCGAGATCGCGCACGTTCTCGACGGAGCAGCGGTGCGCCTCGTCGTGACGGAGGAGCAGGTCTTCGGCCGCGACACCCTCGCCGAGCTCGCGGCGGCCGGACTGCCCGGCGACCGGGCGCTCGTCTGGCGAGCCGGGGACCCGACACCGGCGGGTCCGCCCCGGGACCTGCCCGGCGCCCGCCCGGACGATCTCGCCTACGTCCTGTTCACCAGCGGCTCCACCTCCCGCCCGAAGCCGGTCCCGCTGCGCCACGACCGCCTGATGCGCAACGCCCGTGCGATCGGTGGCCGCCAACACCTGGTCCGGGGCGACCGGCTGTGGTTCTCGGCGCCCTTCTTCTTCGGGTACGGCTGCTCCAACGCGCTGCCGGTCGCCCTCACCCACGGCGTCACGCTCTGCGTCGAGGAGCGCCCGGCGGGCGACACGTCGCTGGCCTTCATCGCCCGGGAGCGGTGCACCGTGTACTACGGCTTCGGGCCGACCACGCGGAACCTGCTCGCGGCGCCCGGCTTCGCGCAGCACGACATCTCCTCGCTGCGCACCGGGACCACGGGCTTCACCACCGAGGACAAGCGCCTGGTCCGCGAGGAGCTCGGGGTGACCGAAGTGTGTGGGGTGTACGGGCTCACCGAGGCCTACGGCCACTCCGCGATGACAGACGCACACGATCCGCTCGATGTCCTGCTCCACACCGCCGGACGGGTACTGGACACCCAGGAACTGCGGATCACGGACGACGCGGGCCGGCCCGTGCCGGCCGGGGAGACCGGCGAGATCGAGCTCCGCGGCTGCGTCATGGACGGCTACCTCGGCGACCCGGCGCTGAACGACGGCGCCTTCCGTGAGGGCGGCTGGCTGCGCACCGGCGACCTCGGCACGCTCGACGCGGACGGCAGGCTCCGCGTGGTGGGCAGGCGCAAGGAGATGCTCAAGGTCAAGGGCATCAACATCGCCCCGATCGAGGTCGAGGAGCTGCTCTGCACCCATCCGGCCGTCGACCAGGCGTTCGTGGTGGGCGTCGAGGACGAGCACGGCACCGAGGAGATGGTCGCGGCCGTGGTGCCGCGCGGGAGCCCGCCGCCGGACCTGGCCGTCGACCTGGTCGCCCACGTTCGCGGCCGCGCGGCGAGCTACAAGGTCCCGTCCCGGATCGAGGTGCTCGCCCAGGAGCAGCTCCCGCTCACCGACACCGGCAAGATCAGCAAGCGGCTGCTCAGGAAGCGTCTGTCGTGAGGACGTTGGCGGCCGGGATCGGCTTCACCGAGGGTCCGGTCTGGACCCGGGACGGGCGGCTGCTGGTCGTCGCCATGTCCCGGGGACGGGTGGTCGAGATCGACCTCGACGGCGGTGTGCTCGGCTCCGTCGAGACCGGCGGCGGCCCGAACGGGCTGGCCGAGGGCCCGGCGGGCGAGATCTGGGTGGCGCAGAACGGGGGTGCGGTCCGCGCCAGCGGATCGGCGCGGCCCGCGGTCGCGGGCCTGCACCGGATCGACGGGACGGCGGTCACGGACTTCCCGGTCGCCCGCGCGCAGGCGCCGAACGACCTGGCCCTGGGTCCGGACGGCCGGATCTGGTTCACCGACCCGGGACCGCCCGGCGCGACCGCGGACGGCCGGCTGTGCGCGCTCGACCCGGGGACGGGCGAGACCGAGGTGGTCCTCGCCGCCGTCGACTACCCCAACGGCCTCGCCTTCGCCGGCGACCGGTTGTACCTCGCGCACACCGAGGAGGGCCGGGTGACCCGCCACCGCTGGACCGGCACCGGCCTGGTACCCGACGGTCCGGACCTCGTCCTGCCCGCGGGCGGACCGGACGGCCTCGCCCTGGATGTCGAGGGCCGGGTGTACGCCGCGGCCCCCGACGCCGACGCGATCCTGGTCTTCGACGACGAGGGCCGTTTCGCGCAGCGCCTCGACTTCGCCGAGCCGACCTTCCCCACCAACCTCTGCTTCGCCGGCCCCGGGCTGGACGTCCTGGTCGTGACGGCGGCGAAGGGCGGACGGGTGCTCGCGTTCGACCGGCCCGGCGCCGCGCCGGGCCGTCCTCTCGGTGCGCGGGCGGCCGGGTGACGGACCTGTCCACCACCGCCGAGGCGTTCCAGCGCGCGGCCGTGCGCAGCATCGGCTGGTCCGAAGGCCTGCAGACCCGCCCACCCCCGCGACCTCACCACGATGGCGCTGGAGTGCGTCACGCGGACCGGCCGGGGGCGCTACGAGGAGCTCCGCCGGAACGAGCCGGAGTTGATGCGGGCGTACGAGGAGCTGCGGTAGCCGAGCTGTTCGGGCGCGCTCAGGGCCGGTGGGTGCCGGGCACCGAGCGGGACCACAACAGCCCCTCGACGCCGTCGAGGAAGGTCCTGCTCACGACCTCCGGGTCCGCCAGACAGCCGGCTGCCATCGCACCGTCCCGCAACATGACGAAGTGCCGGCCCGCCGACTCCGCCGGGCCTTCGCCGATCCGGGACAACAGGTCGGTCACCGCGCCGAGGAACCAGTCGCGGTGCGCGGCGACGCGCCGGCGCACCGGGTGCTCGGGATCGGGATACTCGGCGGCGGCGTTGAGGAAGGCGCATCCCCGGAAGCCCTCCCCCCGAATGTCCCCTGCGATGTCCGCGGCGACCGCGCGAAACACATCCTCGGCCGACCCGTCCGTCTCCTGGGCCCCGGCGAAACGGGCCCGCAGGGCGCGGTCGGCCTCCTCCAGGTACGAGACGACGAGGTCCTCCTTCCCGGGAAAATGCCGGTAGAACGTGGCCCGGGTCGTGTCCGCCTCCGTGATGATGCGGTCGACCCCGACCGAATGCAGTCCCTCGGAGTAGAAGATCCGGCTCGCCGTACCCAGGAGCCGCAACCGCGCCTCGGACGGCCGAGTACTCGCGCTACCCTTCATCACCCCACGTTATCAGATAGAACGTTCGGTATCGCACCTGTCGGGTGCCGCCCGTCGCCGAGGCCGCCACCGACATCCTGGTCCGGCTCGCCACCGATCCGCTCGGCCGTCCGCGCCGCCCCGGTGCGGTCGACGTCGCACACGACCACGGACGCACCGAGCTCGGCGAGCCGGGTCGCGGTCGCTGCGCCGAGGCCGCTCGCGGCTCCGGTGCCGACGGTCCGGCGGCCGGCGAGGGACGCGCTCACGACGCCGGTCCCGCGAACGGATTCGATGCGGAGTGGTGATGACCCCAGACGTCGGAGGTCCCGAAATCGTGCGCGACCCAGTCGTCGCCGACCTCGATGCCGCCGCACCCGATCTCGAGGTGGAAGCCGCTGGGATTCTGCACGTAGAACGAGATCGCCTTGTCGTTCATGTGCCGGCCGAGGCTGATCGAGATCGGGACCTCGTTGGCCAGGGCCCGGTCGTAGGAGCGGCCGACGTCGTCGAGGGAGTCGTGCTCGAGCTCGAGATGGTGGATCGACGGGGCGTCCGCCCGGGCCAGCGCAATGCTGTGGTGGGTCCGGTTGCACCGGTAGAAGTAGAGGCCCGGTGCCCGGTAGTCGGTGAGGCGGAACTCCAGCACCGTCTCGTACAGCTCACGCAGCTCGGCCAGGGCCGGCCCGGCCAGCACGAGGTGGCCGAGACCGATGATCCCGCGGCCCCCGTCGGCGGGGCGGGCGGGGGCGGAGCGCATCTTCGCCTCGCCGACCGCGAGCTCCACGCGGTAGCCGACCGGGTCGGTGAACCAGCGGAGCCGGGTCGCGCCGCGCAGCTCCGCCTCCTCCGGGGAGCCGTCCCGGACGGGGTACCCGGCTTCCTCCAGCCGACGGGTCAGCCGGTCCAGCTCGCCGGCCGAGTCGACGATCCAGCCGATCTGCCGGGGGACGTCCTCGGCCGCGGGGTACAGCGCCAGGCGGTACTTGAACTCGTCGAGCTCGGCCAGCAGCACCTCCCGTGAACCGATCTTGTCGGCCGTGACGCCGACGCCCAGGGTGCGGCCGAGCAGCTCGGTCCAGGCGTCGACGTCGGTGACGTCCAGGCCGACATACCCGAGTCTGCGGATACCCACCGTGCGCCTACCCCTCGTCCGTGAGGAACTCGCGGACGATCCGGTTGAACTCCGGCGCCCGCTCGTACTGCACCCAGTGTCGGCTGCGCGGCAGGACCCGCAGCTCCGCGTCCGGGATGCCGTGCAGGATCCTCGGCGCCCAGGTCAGCGGGACGGTCTGGTCCTCGCGACCCCACACCAGCAGGGTGCGCGCGGAGATCTTCGGCAGGTCGGGCGTCAGATCACCGAAGTTCGGCGGGATGGGCAGCTCGGGGTGCACCCGCAGGCTGGACTCGTAGCGCTCGTCGACCAGCGCGTCGGTCGCCAGCGCCTCGTCGTACACCATCAGCTTCACGAACTCCGCCATCGCCTCGCGCGAGGGCTTCTCCGCGGCCATGTAGTCGAACAGGTGCTGCAGGCCGACCGGCCATGGCGGCGCGTCGGTCGGGAGCACGCCCCCGGGCGCCATCAGGACGAGCCGGCCGACCCGCTCCGGCTCCGTCACCGCGATCCGCATGGCGACACCGCCGCCGTAGGAGTTGCCGACCAGGTGGGCGCGTTCGATCCCGAGGGCCGCCATCGCGCGGACCACCCGCTCGGCGGCATGGAAGATCAACGGCTGGTCCGTCTCGGGTCGCGCGGACTCCCCCCAGCCCGGCAGGTCGACCGCGATGTTGCGGTGGTCGGCGAAGGCCGCCAGGTTGCCACCGAAGTTGCTCATGCCGGTCGCCCCGGGGCCCGAGCCGTGCAACCACACGACCGGATCGCCCGCGCCGGACTCCGTGTAGGCGAGCACTCCGTCGCCGACGTCCACGGTACTTGTCATCAGACCTCACCGTCTCCGTGTATGTAACGCTCACTATAGGCCGCGTGGTGGGGATCGAACAGCGGCGACGGCGCCCTTCTCCCCGCTCGACCAGCACGGCGAACGGCGAGCGCGGTCGGACCGGGCTCGCCGCGAGAGGAGAAGGGCGCTCCCTGACGTCGGTCGGGGAGAACGGCCGCTAGGGCCCTCACCTCACGAAGGGTCCTCCGAGGAACGGCACGAACGGCACGAACGGCACCGGCCCGGCCCTGGGATGGTCCGGCGGACTGCTGAGCGCCCTACTCCTGAACGGATCCGCGGCCCCGCTGCTCGGCCAGCCCGCGGATCATGGCGACGAACGGCGCCACGTGCGAGCTGTAGCTCTTGCCGTCGAAGCTGTTCGTCACCGCGAGCCCGTCGGTGACCGCCCGGCCCAGCACGGCGAGCTGGTCCACGAACGCCGCCTCGTCCTCGCCGAAGACCGGCGTCAGCGCGGCCACCCAGGACGCGTGGGCGTAGTCCCGGATCCGCCGGACGGTGTCCCCCACCAGCTGGGTGTCCTTGTGCGAGCCGACGCTGATGGCGAGCAGCAGCCGCAGGTACTCCGGCCGCTGGTCCAGCGAGCGGCAGGCCGCCGTGAACCAGGCCTCGAAGTGTTCCAGCGGATCGCCGGGGCCGTAGGACGTCGGGTCCGGGAAGGCCGCGTGCAGCTCGCCGAACGTGCGGTCGAGCAGCGCGGCGAGCACACCGAGCTTGTTGCCGAAGTGGTAGTAGATCGAGCTGGCCGGCAGCCCGGACCGCGCGCACAGGTCCGAGATGACCATCCCGTCGTAGCCGCGGCTCGCGATGAGCTCGCGCGCGGCGTCGAGGATCAGCTCGCGGCTGCTCGCGGTGGCCACGGATCGAGCAGCCGACGCCGTACCCGAACCCTTGGCCACGGCGCCATGATAGACGCGCCGGCGCGCGGGGGGAGAACGCCGGCTCACCACACCACTTCCACCCGGCCGGGCTCGTGGAACATCGCGCCGTCCGTGTCCCCGGTCCGCGTTCCCGGCGCCGGCGCGAGCCGGGGCATCCGTTCGACCAGCGCCTCCAGCACGCAGGAGATCTCCGTGCGGGAGAGCTCGGCACCGAGGCAGTGGTGGATGCCGAAGCCGAACGCGAGGTGCCGCCGGGCCGTCGGGCGGTCCAGGACGAAGTCGGCCGCGTCGGCACCGAACACGGACTCGTCCAGGTTCGCGGACTCCAGGCTGAGCAGGATCCGCTCCCCCGGCGCGACCGGCTCGCCGCCGATGTCGCCCGGCGCGCCCACGGTCCGCAGCACGCCGCGCAGCGCGGTCGCATGCCGCAGGCCCTCCTCCCGCGCGCCCTCGACCAGGGTGGGGTCGGCCACCAGCGCCGCCCACCGGCCCGGGTCGGCGAGCAGCTGCGCCACCGTGGAGCCGATCGTGAAGGCCGTCGTCTTCAGCCCGGCGACGAAGACCTGCCACGCGTGGAAGGCGACCTCCCGGTCCTCGAGTGCCCGGCCGTCGACCCGCCCGCGGGCGAGCAGGCCGATCACGTCGTCCGTCCCGGGGCCCGCCCGCCGCTCCCGGGCGGCGGCGGCGAAATACTCCTCGATCCGCGTCCAGGCCGGCGTCCCGACGAAGGGCGCCGGCAGGGCGTCGGAGATCTCCTGCGAGAGGCGGGTGATCTCGCCGGCGGCGGCGGGGACGCCGACGAGCCGGGCGATCACCCGGGAGGTCAGGGGGAACGCCAGGTCCCCCACGATCTCGGCGGGCCCGCCCGGGGGCAGGCCGTCGAGGATCTCGTCGACGATCGCCCGGATCCACGGTGCGGCGCTCGTGATCGCGGACCGGGTGAAGGCCGGGCGGAGCAGCGCGCGCAGGGCGGTGTGGGCGGGCGGGTCGCTCTGCGTGATCAGCTCGGGATGCCCGCCGCCACCGTCGTCGTCGGCGTCGAGGACGAAGTTGCCGTGGTTGCTCAGGGTCCCGGGATCGAGCAGCGCCTCCCGCACCAGCTCGTGCCGACCGACGAACCCGGGCCCGGGTCCGGCCCGGTGGACCGGGCACCCGCCCCGCAGGCGCGCGAGCTCCTCGCGCACCTGCCCGGGCGGGCCCCCGGACAGCGGGTCGAACGGGGCGAGCGTCTCGCCGGCCGTCATGCCCGGCTGCCGTAGTCGTCGTCGGGCAGCGGATGGTCCACCGGCACGACCCGGGAGTAGACGGCCGTCAGGCAGCCCGGGCAGAACAGCTGCCGGAACACCATCTCGGCGTCGACGTACACCGACGGGTCCCGCCAGATGTGCGGGCCGGCCTCGGTGGGCGCGGTGTCGCGGCGGGCCAGCGCCCCCACGAACTCACCGCCCGCGAGCGGGCCGATGCCGGTTCCGCAATGCGTGCACACGACGGTCGTGTCCAGCACCGCGAGGTTGTCGTCGAGCCGCCGGGAACCGGCGAGCGCGGGCTCGGTCACCGGGACCGGGGCCGCGTCGGCGCGTCCCGCACCGGTCGCCCGGCGCCGGCGCAGCTTCTCGCGGGTCTCCGCGGTCGCCATGGCGTCCACCTCGCCGTCGGTCACGACCACGCCGTAGACCTCCCGCGCGGCGTCGGCCGAGACGCGGATCGCCACGACGTCGTCGCGCACGGCCTCGGCGGGCCGCAGCAGCGGGTCGCCGTAGCCGCCGCCCGCCTGCCAGTGCAGGTAGAGGGCGTCCCCGGCGCCGAGGCTCGAGGTCCCCTCGCAGGGCAGGACCTCGATCTCGCCCCCGAGGTCGTCCAGCTCGGCCGGGATCGCCGACGCGCTCGCGAGCTGCGGGTCGCCGATGCCGCGGACCACGAGGTCGAGCTGCGAGTTGCCCGGGTAGCCCCCGGCGAGCCCGACGTTCTGGTTCGCGACCTTGCCCGTCCCCGACACCACCAGCGACAGCGACGAGCGCTGATCGGGGTGCTGCACGTAGCAGACGGAGCCGCTCATCCCGCCCCGCTGGCGGCCGGGGCCGCCGGAGTCGGTCTGTTCCCGGCGCCACAGCGCGACCAGCGGGTACAGGTACTCGGTCATCTCGACGTCGGGGGCCCGGGCCGAGGGAATGATCAGCCGGCCGCCGGTGTCGACACCGTCGTGGTGCACCTGTGCGCCGTAGCCGCCGGCCATGACGTCGAAGACCGGCGAGACGAAGCCCTTGCTGCCACCTCCCCGGGTGTCCACCCCGGACACCACGCAGAGGTCCGTGGTGCCGTTGCAGATGGACTGGACGTCCGTGCGGTGGTCCGGCTCGGCGTCGAGCATCTTGGCCAGCACCTCGGCGACCAGGTTGCCCGAGCCCCAGGCCGGACCGAAGGGGCCCTTGCCCACTGCGGCCGGGAAGGACGCGTTGGTGATCGTGTCCTCGTCGGTGACGATCTCGAAGCACCGCATCAGCCCGCCCGCGGCCCAGGGGATGTCCCCGGCCAGCAGCGGCAGCATGGTGAACACGATCCCGGCGCGCAGCCCCGGGTAGGGACAGTTGATGATGCCGGTCTGCTCCGCGGTCCCGCGGAAGTCGAAGACGAGCTTGTCGCCCTCCTTCGTCATCGCCACCTTGATGGCGTGCAGGCCGCGGTCGCCCGAGCGCGACTGCTCCTGGTAGCCCACCGCGCTCCAGGTGCCGTTCGGGAGGGTCTCGAGCTTGGCCCGCAGGCGACGCTCGGCGTCGTCCGTCATCCGGCGCATCACGGACTTGACGGTGTCGGCGCCGTACTTGTCGATCAGCCGCAGGATCTGCTCGGCCGCACCTCTGTTCGCGGCGATCTTGGCGCGCAGGTCGAGCCCGACCAGGTGCGGCAGCCGGGAACGACGCACCCAGGCATCGGCCACGTCCCGCTGCAGGACCCCGCCGCGCACGACCTTCATCGGCGGGGTGGGGAGCGCCTCGCCGAAGACGTCCTGCGCGGCGGGGTCGAACGACCCGGGCCGCGGGCCGCCGAGGTCGACCTGGTGGGCGATGGCCGTCGTCCAGCCGAACAGCCTGCCCTCGTGGAAGATCGGCGCCAGGACGGCGGCGTCGTTCTGGTGCAGCCCGCCGCCGATCCACGGGTCGTTGCAAAGGAACATGTCGCCCTCTTCGATGCCCGGGTTGTCGCTGCGGTGCCGCAGGGTCCAGGTGATCGCGAGGTCCATGGACCCGATGAGCCCGATGTTGTAGGTGCCCACCTGGACCTGCTCGCCCAGCTCGTCGCAGATGGAGAAGTTGAAGTCGTTGGACTCGGTGACGACGTGCGAGCCGGACATCCGGCGCAGCGTCTCCCCCATCTCCTGGGTGATGGCCCACAGCCGGTGCCGGACGACCTCGTAGGTCAGGGCGTTGACCTCGGTGGCGTCGTCCCCGGTGTGCAGCGGCAGGCTCGGCGAGATCTGGGCGAGCAGCTCCGCGCGGGGCATGGGCCGGCTGGTGAACTCGTCCGCCCCGGGGATCTTCGATGTCATGGGAGCAGTCCTCACTGGTCTCGCTGGTAGCGCAGCACGAGGTTGCCGAGCCGGTCGACCCGGCCGGTGACGCCGTCGGGCACGACGACCACGGTGGTCGGCACGTCGACGACGGCCGGGCCGACCAGCTCGTGGCCCGCCCGCAGCCGGGAGTAGTCGTAGACGGGGGTGGGCACGTAGCCGATCTGCGAGTCGAGGCACACCGAGCGCTCCTCGAGCAGGGCCGCCGAGGGGTCGGGGCCGTCCGCCTCGGGAATGTCGGGGAGCACGACCGGGAAACCCAGCCCGGCCTTCGCCCGCATCCGGTAGGTGATCGCCTGCACCCCGGCCTCGCGGAAGCCCGCGCCGGAGCCGTTGATCCGCTCGTACTGCTCCTCGAAGCGCTCCACGATCTCGTCCCCGGAGGCCTCGGTGATCTCCGTGTCCGGCAGCGTCACCGCGAGCTCGTTGACCTGCATGGAGTAGCGCAGGTCGATCTCGCGCTGCAGCGTCACGTCGTGGAACTTGACCTTCTGCCGGTCGAGCGCCCGCTGCAGGTCCGTCTCGAGCCGGTCGAAGTGCGCCGCGAGCACGTCGTGCCCGACCGGGAACGACGAGGGATCGGACAGCTCCGCGCTGAGCGCGACGTCCGACGCCGCGAGCCCGTAGGCGGAGAAGGCGGACGCGACCGGGCCGAGCGGCACGACGACCTCCGCCACGCCGAGGTCCTGGCAGTAGCCGGCGCAGTGGGCGGGGCCCGCCCCACCGAACGCGTAGGCCACGAAGTCGCGCGGGTCGTACCCGGCCTGCACGACGGCGCGGCGCAGCAGGTCGCCCGCCTGCGCGTTCTGGACCTCGTGGATCGCGATCGCCGCTTCCTCGACGGTCAGGCCGAGCGGCTCCGCCACGTGCTCACGGATCGCCGCGCGCGCCAGCTCCGTGCTGAGCGGTTTGCGCCCGCCGAGCAGGCCGCGCTCGCTCAGGATGCCCAGCACGAGGTTGGCGTCGGTGTTGGTGGGTCGGGTGCCGCCGCCTGCGTAGCACGCCGGGCCGGGCACGGCCTCCGCGCTCTGCGGGCCCAGCCGCAGGTTCCCCCCGGCGTCGACGGAGGCCAGCGCGCCGCCGCCCGAGCCGATCGTGTGCACGCGGATGGTGGCCGCGTTGATCGGGAACTGGTTGACGATCGAGCCCGGCGCCATGACCGGCTCGCCGTCGACGATCAGGCCGGCCAGGAAGGTGGTGCCGCCGACGTCGGTGGTGATGACGTTGCGGTGCCCGAGCTGCCGGGCCAGCCGCTGGCCGCCGATCACCCCGCCGGAGAGCACGGACCCGACGGTGGTGATGGCGTGCTCGGGCGCCCGGTCGGCGGTGATGGTGCCGCCCTCGCTCTGCATGACGAGCAGCGGGCCCTTGAGCCCGCCCTCCTCCAGCTGCCGCTGGAGCGGGGTCAGGTAGGTCCGCAGCCGCGGCCCGATCTGGGCGTTCATGATCGTCGTCGACGTCCGCGAGAACTCCCGGATCCGTGGGCTGACCTCGCACGACAGCGTGACGTACAGGTCCGGGTCGATCTCGTGGATCAGCTCTCGGACCCGCCGCTCGTGGTCGCCGTTCTTGAACGACCAGAGCAGGCAGACGGCGATGGCCTCGACCCCCTGCTCGACGAGCGCGCGCGCGACCCGGCGCACCTCGTCCTCGTCGAGCGGAACCAGGACCCGGCCGGCGTGGTCGACGCGCTCGGTGACCTCCAGCGCGCGGTACTTCGGGATCAGCGGTGCGGGCTTGCGCTGACGCAGGGTGTCCTGGACCTCGTCCGCGGAGCGGCCGAGGGTGCGGCCCTCCGCGTTCATGATGTAGATCGAGTCGCGGTGGCCCTTGGTGGCGATCAGCCCCACGTCGGCCACCGTCCCCTGGACCAGGGCATTGATCGACGCCGTGGTGCCGTGGGCGATGAAGTCGGTCTGCGCGAGCATCTCGCCGACCTCGATGGAAAGCTCCGCGGCCAGCTCCTCGATGGCGCGCATGACGCCGACCTCGCGCTGCGGCGGGGTGGTCGGCGTCTTGGCCGAGACGATCCGGCCGGCGCCGTCCGAGGCGACGGCGTCGGTGAACGTGCCGCCGACGTCGATGCCGAGTGCGTAGGGCATGTCTCTCCTGCTCTCTTACCGCTGGTGGGCGGCCGCGCGCCCGGTGACTGTCCGCAAGAGCTCGCCGGGCCGGCCCTCGGCACCGCCCATCCAGGCGACGTGCTGGTCCGGCCGCACGAGCAGCAGGGGTGTGGGGTGGAGCCCCGGCAGGTCCACGACGGTGAGCGGGACGCCCAGCTCGGCGGCGGCGTCCGTCCACGGTGCCGCGTCGGCGGACTCGTCCGTCCGTAGCAGGGTGAAGTCCGGTCCGAGCACGTCGAACACGGCGCGGCCGTCCTCGAGCCAGGCGTGCGGCAGCCGGAAGCCGACCTGCGCGCGGTCCTCGTAGCCGCCCATGCTGATCGCGTCCTGCCGCGTCGCACCGACGACGAGCGGCGAGCCCGCGTAGTGATAGCCGAAGCTGAACCCGTTGGGGTTGTAGCGGCGGGGCTCGTTCTCGGCGAGGCGCTCGGTCATCGCGGCGCGGGCGCGTTCCCCCTCCTCTCCGGGCAGATGGAGCTCCGGCGGGACCTCGACGAAGGAGACCTTGGCCGCCGCCGCCACCGCGCTCGCGAACTGCTCGCCGACCGGCCTGCGCTCGAGCTCGTAGGCGTCGAGCAGCTCCGATGGAGCCCAGCCGTGGTGCACGGCGGCGAGCATCCAGCCGAGCGTGGCCGCGTCCTGGATGCCGGCGTTCATGCCGAAGCCCGCGACGGGGATCCAGATGTGCGCGGCGTCCCCGGCCAGGAACACCCGGCCCTCGCGGTAGCGCTGCGCGACCAGCTGACGGCCCGTCCAGCGGACGGAGCCGAGCACCTCGTGCTCGACCGGGGCGCCCACGGCCTCGCGCAGCAGCTGCTCGGGGTCCTCGGCCTCGGTGTCGTGGTCGGCTGCGAAGGCCACGTGGTTGAGCCACAGGTCGCTGCCGTCGATGGCGATCAGCGAGGCCTGGCGACGGCCGTAGGTCCAGTAGGTCCAGGCCCGGTCCCGGGCGGCGATCCGGCCGAGCTCCGGGGAGCGGACGAAGGTCGAGACGAACTTCTGGATGGCATCGACGCCCTCGTAGCGGATGCCCAGCTGCCGGCGGACGGCGCTGTGCGCGCCGTCGCACCCGATCACGTACGCGCAGCTCAGGGTCCGTGTCGTGGTCCCCGTCCCGGCCTCCGACTCGAGGTCCACCTCGACCCGGTCCTCGAGCGGGCGCAGCTCGACCAGGCGGCTCCCGCGCTCGACGGTCACCCCCGGGAGGCCCCGCGCGTACCGCTCGAGGATCGGCTCCATGAAGATCTGGGACACCCGGTGCTGGGGCTCGGGCGTCGGCCACTCCTCCCGGCCCTTGCCCGCCAGCACCTCGCCCGACGACAGCTGGTCGAGGCGGTAGAGCTCCTCGCCGAGCAGCGTGGTGCGGTACTGGATGGTGCCGGGGTAGTCCTCGGGAAGGCCGGCCCGGCGGATCTCGTCCGCGACGCCGAGCCGGCGGAAGATCTCCATCGACCGCGCCGAGGTGGTGTTGCACCGCGGATTCACGGGTCGCTCGGTCGTCGCCTCGACGACGAGGCTGGGCACGCCGCGCCGGGCGAGGTCGATGGCGAGGGTGAGGCCCGTGGGTCCCGCGCCGACGATCAGGACGCCGGTGTCGGTCCCGCTCGTGCCGTTGTCTGTCTGGTTCATGCGGTCAGGAACTCCCCCACGCGGGTGCAGAACTCGTCCGGCCGGTCGACGTGGATCCAGTGTCCGGCCCCCGCGACGACCCCGAGGCTCCCACACGGGAGCGCGGCGGCCAGGCGCGCGGAGACCTCGACCGGGCCGACCCGGTCGCGCTCCCCGTGCAGGGCCAGCACCGGGGTGGGCACGGTCGCCGGATCCACCGGTGGCTCGTCGGACGTCTCGAACATGGACCGGAAGGCCTTCTCGGCGCCAGGTCGTAGCGCCTGTTCCCACCGGAGGTCCGCGAGGTCGTCGAGGAGCTCGGTGTGGTCGCCCTCGTCGGCGACGAGGCGGGCGAGCGTGTCGCGCATGGACGCCTTCGTGGGGACGTCGTAGAACGGCACGGTGCGCGGGGCCGGACCGGTGCCCGCCCCGCCCATCACGACGGCCCGCTCGACCCGCTCGGGAGCGGTGGCGAGCAGGGCCAGGCCCGCCGCCCCGCCCGCCGCCGAGTTGCCGAGCAGGTGGACCCGGGCGAGCCCGAGGTCGTCGAGCAGCTCGTGCACCTGGCGGGCGCGGGCCCGCGCCCAGGCGATCGGCCCGTGGAGGTCCCCGCCATCCCCGATCCGCGTGCCGAAGCCGAGCAGATCGGGGGCGATGCAGCGGAACTCCTTCTCGAAGCGGGGCAGGACGCTCGCCCAGTTGCTGGCGGCGTCCACCCCCGGCCCGCCGCCGTGGAGCAGGACCAGCACGGGCTCGGTCGATCCGGTCACGACAGCTCGGCCAGGACGGTGTCGGCGTCGGTGACCCGGGACGAGGTCAGGCTCATGATCCGCAACGCGGCCGTGTGCATCTCGTCGGCGGGCATCGGGCCGAGACCGAGGTCCGGATAGTCGCAGGACGCGGTGGCGTCCGCGAGCACCACGGAGCGGAACCCGCACTCCAGCGCGCCGCGCGCGGTGCCGAGCACACAGCACTCGGTCGTCATTCCCGTGAGGACCACGGTGTCGACGCCGAGCCCGCGCAGCACGATCTCCAGGTCGGTGGCGTAGAAGGAGTTGTACCGGTGCTTCTTGATCACCAGCTCGCCGTCGCGCGGCGCGACCTCGAGGTAGATCTCCACCCCGCGCTCGCCGTCGACCAGCGCCTGCCCCGCCCCGACGGGTGGGTACAGGTCTCGGTGGATCCCCATGTCGGCCCCGCCCCGCCGGTGCACGTGGGCGGGGTAGATGACGGGCATGCCTGCGGTGCGGGCCGCGTCGAGCACCTTCTGGAGGGTCGGCAGGATCCGCCGCCCCTCCGGGAACTCCAGCGGTGCGCCCTCCTCCACGAAGTCGTTCTGCATGTCGATGACCAGCAATGCGGTGCGCGCAGGGTCGATCGCGGGTGCGCTCACGACAACCTCCTCGTCAGGGGTGGGTTCGGGCTCAGGCCTGGCTCGGGGTGCCCTCGACCGCCGGCGCAGCGGGCGTCGTCGGCGCGGACGAGGGCGCAGCGGGCGTCGTCGGTGCGGAGGAGCTCGACCGGGCGACCCGGAGCAGTGCGATCGTCGCGACCGCGCCGACGACCGCCGGGATCGCGAAGAACCGGAACATCGACTCCGGCGCCCAGCCCGCCTGCAGCAGGAACCCGGCGAGCAGCGGGGAGAACACCGCCCCGAGCCGGCTCACCGCCACCGCGATGCCGAGCGCGGTGGCCCGGGACTCGGCCGGGTAGATGATCGGGACGATGACGTTGACACCCGACACCGTGCCGTTGAGCAGCAGCCCGACCAGCACGCCGACGATCAGCGCCGTGGCCAGGGCGCCCAGCGAGAACGAGTACAGCACCAGCGCCAGTGCCCCCAGGGCGAAGTAGGCCGCGGTGAGCATGCGGGGCTCGACCCGGGTGGCGAGGACACCGAGCAGTGCCGCGCCGCACACTCCGCCGATGCTGAACAGCACGCCGCCGCTGATGCCCTGCTGCGCGGACAGGCCCGCCTGCAGCAGCAGGGTCGGCGTCCAGGAGCTGGCGAAGTAGTACACGGTCTGGGCCGCGATGAACGCGATCCACACCAGCACCGTGCGCACCGCGTTGCGCCCCTGGAACAGCGACTCGAGAGCCACTTTCCGCGGCGCCACGGACGCGGCCGGGAGCTCCTCGACCGGGGCGTGGCCGATCTGGACGAGGATCCGGTTCAGCCGGGCGAGGGCGTCGCGCGGGCGCGCCGCGACCAGGTAGTCCATCGACTCCGGGAGGGCCCGCAGCCCGACCAGGAAGAGGATGGCCGTGGCCACCGCACCGAGGACGAACACCGAGCGCCACCCGAACGGCCCGATCAGCAGGCTTGCGGCGATACCGGCGATGATGGCGCCCAGCCCGTAGCCGCACGTGATCAGTGCGACCGAGAGGCCACGACGCTTGTGGCTCGAGTACTCCGAGGCCAGCACCGGCAGGCAGGCCGCCATCAGCCCCACCGCGATGCCCGTCACCACGCGGGTGGCGACGAGCTGGCCGAAGTTCTGCGCGAACGCGGCGGCCAGCATGCCCAGCGAGGCCAGGACCAGCCCGCCCAGCACGAGCTTGCGCCGGCCGACCCGGTCCGCGAGCGGGGCCAGGAACAGCGCCCCGAACGCCATGCCCGCGAGGCCGCTGCTCAGCAGGACCCCGACCAGCGAGGCCTGCAGGCCCCATTCCTTGGTGACCGTCGGTCCGACGAACGACGTGACCAGGAGGTCGAACCCGTCGACCAGGTTCATCACGAGGCACAGGGCGACCGCCCTGGTCTGCGCTCTGCTCATGGGCGCGCTCTTGACCTGCTCGAGAATGCTCAAAGGAACCTCGCTTCGTTGCGACGCAGGAACCGGGCCACACGGGTGCAGCACGGGTGGTGGAGGTCGGTCGACACGCAGGGCGAACCTCTGTATGTAACGCTCACTCTACAATCTTCCGGTCCCCGTGACCAGCCCTTGAGGTCCAGTTGAGATAGAACGTTCGGTCTTGACAGGCGCCGAACAGCTCTGCCAGGGTCGAGACAGAACGTTCTTTCCCCGCATGTCGCCGATGCGGCGCTGTTCGCCGTCCCGCCGCCTCGCTCCTCACCGAAGGAGAACTGTCGTGAGCACTGCCGTCTCCCCCGCCCTCACCGGGTTCGCGCCCGCGCTGCGGCGGCTGTATTTCGTCCGGTTCGGGTTCGCCATCGTGTGGGCGGTCCTCGTGTTCCTGACCGGCGGTCACCTCGGGCCGGTGGTCGCCGTCCTCGTCGTGCTGTATCCGCTGTTCGACGTCGCTGCCGCCGTCGTCGACGCCCGGGTCTCGAAGTCCAGCCCCTCGTCGCGCGGGCTCTACCTGAACATCGCGATGAGCCTGCTCGCTGCGATCGGCCTCGGCATCGCGCTGACCTCCGGCATCCCCGCGGTCCTGCGGGTCTGGGGTGTCTGGGCCGTCGTCGCCGGCCTCATCCAGCTGATCGTCGCCATCAGCCGCCGCGCGATGGGCGGGCAGTGGCCGATGATCCTCAGCGGTGCCCTCTCCGTCCTCGCCGGTGCCTCGTTCGCCCTCATGGCCGGCCAGTCGGCTCCCTCGCTGATGGGCATCGCCGGCTACGCCACGCTCGGCGGCCTCTTCTTCCTCGCCTCGGCGCTGCGTCTCGGCCGCGCCGCTCGCCCCACGACCACTCCGGAGCACTGACATGAGCACCACCAACACCACCTTCGACGTCGTCGTGATCGGCGCGGGGCCCGTGGGCGAGAACGTCGCCGACCGGATCGTCCGCAGTGGTCTGACGGCGGCCGTCGTGGAGCGCGAGCTCGTCGGCGGCGAGTGCTCCTACTGGGCCTGCATGCCCACCAAGGCGTTGCTGCGCAGCACCTCGGCACTGCGCGCGGCGAACCGGCTCCCCGGCGCCCGCGAAGCGATCACCGGCGAGGTCGACGTCGCGGCCGTGCTGCGCCGGCGCGACGGGTTCGCCTCGAACTGGAAGGACGACGGTCAGGTCACCTGGCTCGACGGCGCGGGTATCCCGCTCGTCCGCGGCCACGGACGGCTGGCCGGCCCCCGAGTCGTCGAGGTGACCGATGCCGACGGTGGTGTCGTGGCACTCTCCGCCCGGCACGCCGTGGTCGTCGCCACCGGCAGCAGCGCGCTGCTGCCCGACCTCCCCGGCCTGCGCGAGGCCCAGGTGTGGTCCAGCCGCGAGGCCGTCTCCGCCCGGTCGGTGCCCCGCCGGTTCGGCATCGTCGGCGGCGGCGTGGTCGCCGGCGAGATGGCCACGGCGTTCGCCGCGCTCGGGAGCACCGTCACCGTGCTCGCCCGCGACGGGGTGCTGCCCACCAACGAGCCCTTCGCCGGCGAGCAGGTCGTGGCGGCGCTGCGCGAGGCAGGCGTCTCGGTGCACGAGGGCGCCGAGGTCACCCAGGTCCGCCGCGACGGCAACGGCGAGGTGCACCTCACCGTGACCGACGGCGGAGAGTTCGTCGTCGACGAGGTCCTCGTCGCGATCGGCCGCGTGCCCAACACCCAGGACATCGGCCTGGACACGGTCGGCCTGGAGCCCGGCCAGTGGCTCACGGTCGACGGCAGCCTACGGGTCCTCGACGAGTCCGGCGCCCCGCTCGGCGACGGCTGGCTCTACGCCGCCGGCGACGCCAACCGGCGCGCCCTGGTCACCCACCAGGGCAAGTACCAGGCCCGCGTCGTCGGCGACATCATCACCGCCCGCGCCCGAGGGCTCGGGATCGACGACGCGCCGTGGGGCGCCCAGGCGGTCACCGCCGACGAGCGGGCCGTGCCCCAGGTCGTGTTCACCGAGCCGGAGGTCGCCACGGTCGGCCTCACCGCGGCCGGCGCGGCCGCCGCGGGTCTGCGCACCCGCGTCGTCGACTACGACCTCGGCGCCGTCGCCGGGTCCGTCCTGCACGCCGAGGGCTACCGCGGCCGGGCCCGGATGGTCGTCGACGAGGACCGCGGCGTGCTCGTCGGTGTGACCTTCGTCGGCCCCGACGTCGCGGAGCTCCTGCACGCCGCGACGATCGCCGTCGCCGCCGAGGTCCCGATCGCCCGTCTCCGGCACGCCGTGCCCGCGTACCCGACGGTCAGCGAGATCTGGCTGCGGCTGCTCGAGACCTACGAGGGCCAGATCCGGGCCGAGGAGCCGGACCGGGCCGAGAAGAAGTCGGCGGCGGCCTGACGCCGGCACACCCGGGGCAGCCTGTACCTCCCCGGCTGGTTCCGGCCCCCGGCCGGCACCGTTGCCGGTACCCGGACGACCGGCCCCTTCCGGACCCGGATACCGCCGTCGCGGGCCGAGACCCGCTCAGACTGACCGCAATCCACAGAAGATCGAGGGAGAGCCATGCCCACCAAGATCACCTTTGTCATCGACAATCCCGAGGCCCCCCGGGCGTTCGAGCCCGTCTACGAGAACGTGCGGACGATCGCGGCGACGTTCCCGAAGCTCCGGCGCCTCGAGTCCGCCAAGGTCTGGCCGAAGGAGGACGGCACGCCGACGCCGGCGTACCGGACGCTCGACCTGTACTTCGAGAGCTACGACGACGCGTCCGCTGCCACCGCCACCCCCGCTGCGGCGCAGCTGTTCGGCGCTCTCGTGGAGAGCAAGGTGACCTTCACGGGCCTCTTCTCCGACATCGAGTGAGCGGCGGCCGCGGCCCGCAGGCAGGTGGGCCGCGGCTACGGTCAGACGACGGGGACGTCGGCCGGGTCCTTGCCGCCGACACCGGGGAAGTCGATCGGCGAGGTCGGGGACTCGTACTGCAGCTGCGGCACGTGCCGCCGCTTGGCGACCTTCCAGCCGGACGGCTCGCGGACGAGCTCGTCGGTCACCCGGACCCACCGCACCAGCACGACCGGGTCGTCCCGGAGCGCCATCGTGGCGCAGAGGTGCACGTCCAGCGACGCGGTGTCCCCGTCGACGGTGATCCGCGGGCTGCTGATGCTGTGGTCGATGAAGCCGAAGGGCTCCAGGGAGGACACGAAGGTGTCCGCGAACTCGTGGCCGGTGAACCGGCGCAGACCACCGAAGTAGGACAGATCGGCGTCCGGCGTGAAGCAGCTCCGCATGAGCTCCTCGTCCCGACGGTCCATCGCGTGCGTGTAGCGCTCGAGGACCTCGCGCACGGCGAGCCGGTCGATGAGGTCGCCGTCCTGCACCGCTCTCGTCGACGTCGACGGGGTGACTGTCATCCGGCCGTTCTCCTTCCGTGGGTGCCGTCGGCACGCGGCGATACTAATTCAGCTACCGAAGACATCACAAGCATGCTTGCATTGGGGTATCCGCTCGGTTAGCGTCCCGTCGACCGTGCAGCCGCGCCCGTCGCCTGCCTCATCGCCTCGAAGGAGAGGTCGCCATGTCGGCACCGTCCGAAGCGGAATCCCCACGTGCAAGTACGGTGCGCCGCACCACCCTGGCCGCCGCGATCGGCAACACCGTCGAGAACTACGACTACGCGGTGTACGGCCTGGTGGCCACCGTGCTGGCGAAGAACTTCTTCCCCCACTCGACACCCGGCGCCGCCCTGCTGTCGACGTTCGCGGTGTTCGCCGCCGCGTTCGTGATCCGCCCGGTCGGTGCCCTGCTCCTGGGCCCGCTGGCCGACCGCATCGGCCGCAAGCCCACACTGGTGCTGACGCTCGTCGGCATGGCCGTGGTCAGTACGCTGATCGGCCTGCTGCCGACCGCCGGGACGATCGGCGTCGCCGCGCCCGTCCTGCTCGTCCTCCTCCGGACGATGCAGGGACTCGCGGCCGGCGGGGAGTACGGCACCGCGATCATCTACGCCGCCGAGTTCGCCCCCGCGAACCGGAAGGGCGAGATGGCGAGCCGCGTGCAGATGGGAAGCCTCACCGGCCTGCTCCTCGGTGCGATCATCGTGGTCGGGCTGAGCCTGGGCCTCGGGCCGGAGGCCATGCAGGCCTGGGGCTGGCGGGTGCCGTTCCTGCTGGCGCTCCCGTTGGGGGCGATCGGGCTCTACCTGCGGAGCCGGCTGGGCGAGACCCCCGAGTTCACGGAGGTCCAGGAGGTCGCGCGGGACCTACCTGCGGTCGACCGGAAGCTGTGGCGGGGCCTGCTGCTGGTCGGCGTGGCCGCCACCCACGCCGTGGGCTTCTACCTGGCGTTCACCTACGTGCAGAACCTGATCATCCAGCTGAGGTTCTCCCTCGTCACGGCGACGGTCGTGATCGCCGTCGCCCTGGTCGTCGGGATCGGGCTGGTCCTCGCGGGAGGCCGGGTGTCGGACCGGATCGGGCGCCGCCCCGCGCTGCTCCTCGCCACCGCGGTGATCATCGTCGCCTCGTACCCGCTGATGGCCGGGCTGACGTCGTCGACCGACCCGTGGGTGCTCGGGGTCTTCGCGGTGCTGTTGGCCGCCGCCCCGTCCTTCTACACGGGCATCGCCCCCATCACCTACATCGAGCTGTTCCCGGTGCACGCCCGCGGCATCGGCGTGTCACTGGCCTTCAACATCTCGGTCGCCGTCTTCGGGGGAACCGTCCTGTACGTGACCCAGTGGCTGGTTCAGACGACCGGGGACAACCGGGCCGGCGCGTTCGTCCTGATCGGGTCGGCCGTGCTCAGCGGCCTGACCGCACTCGCTCTGCCCTCCGTCCTGGCACCCCGGGTGCGGCGCACGGCGGCGACGGTGGCGCCCGGGGGGGCCTGACGCTCAGTCGCGGCCCGCGCGGCGCGCCTCTTTGATCTCGGTCTCGACCGCCACGGCACAGCGTCGCAGGGTCGCGACGAGCTCGGGGAACTGGCCGGGCTCGAGCATGCCGCCGAGCGTCGACTCGATCTTGTCGACCTCGGCGGCCATCTCGGTGAGACTGGTCCGGCCCTCCGCGGTCAGCGCCAGCGACATGGCCCGCTCGCTCTCGGGGTGCGGGCTCCGGTCCACCCACCCCCGGCGCTCGAGCTCGGCGACGATCCGGGTCATCGTCTGGGGTTTGACGAAGCAGCGGCGGGACAGCTGGGCCAGCGAGAGGTTGGGCTGCCGCTCGAGGATCTTGAGGGCCGCATAGCCGGACAGCGTCATCCGCCAGGGCTTGAGCCGCATCGCTCCGATGTTCGCCACGGCCCTCTCGAGGCGGGTGACCGCATCGGTGAGGTAGTCCGGCTGGCCCGCCGCTGTGTCCACGCAACAAGCTTAGACAGCATCCTGACAACTGGAGGTTCTGACATGCCCGGCTCGACCACCACCTCCGCACCGACGGTTGACCTCACCCTCGACGACGCCCTCCGGACCCTGACCGAGGCACTTCTCGCCGCCGGCTACACGGCGGAGGAGGCCGCCGTCATCGCGGACCATCTCCTGGACTGCGAGCTGCGCGGGCTGTCCTACGCCGGACTGGCCCGCGCGGTGTCGATCATCGAGCGTCTCCGCACCACGGAGCCGCCGCAGCCGATCCGGGTCGAGCGGGAGACCCCTGTCTCGGCGGCACTGGACGGCGGCGACCAGGTCGGCTACCTCGTCGCGGCCCACGCGATCGAGCTCGGCCTGGAGAAGGCACGCGCCCAGGGAATGGCCGTGGTCGGCGCCCGCCGGACCTGGTACACGGGGATGTTCTCGTACTACCTCGAGGGCGTCGTCGATGCCGGGTTCGTCGGGATGATCGCGGGCAGCGGCCCCGCGGTCGTCGCCCCGTACGGGGGCAGCGAGGCCCGGTTCAGCACCAACCCGATCGCCTTCGGCTTCCCGACCGCCGACGGCCCAGTCATCTGGGACATCGGCACCTCGTCCATCACCCATGCCGAGGTCACCCTCGCGGCGCGGGTCGGCGAGCCGCTGCCCGAGGGGAAGGCCTACGACCTCGCGGGCCACCCGACCACCGATCCCGCCGCGGCCCTGCAGGGCGCCTTCGCCGTGTGGGGCGGCCACAAGGGATCCGGTCTCGCCCTCGTCGTCCACCTGCTCGGCATGCTCGCCGGTGCCTCGGCGGCCCCCGAGGGCGTCTCCGACTGCGGCTTCCTGGCCGTGATCGTCGACCCGGCCGCCCTCGGCGACGCCGCGGACTTCCGTGCGCGCGCCGCGGCCTTCGCCGACTCCGTGCGCGCCACCCGTCCGCTCGAGGGCGGAGCGGCGGTTCGGGTTCCCTTCGACCGCTCGGCCGCGCTCCGGACGGCGACCCGCCGCCGCGGGACGATCGAGGTGACGGCGCCGGTGGTGGACACCCTGCGGCGGATGGCCCTCGAAAAATAGCCAGCATGCTTATATAGTGACAGCATTCTGCTACAAGGAGGGTGAGTCATGGTCGACTTCTTCACGGGGCTCCAGCCGCTCGAACCGGGCGAGAGCGACCCCGCCCGGTTGGCCGAGCGGGTCCGTGAGCTCGATGCGTCGGAGGCGATCGACCGGGTACTGGTCGGGTACTCGTCGATCTGGCCGCACAACCATGCGACGGCGCCGTACATGCTGGCGATGACCGAGAAGTTCTCGCCGATCGTCGCCCACCGCCCGGGGGTGATGGCCCCGACGGCGGCGGCCCGGTACTTCGCCACGCTGGACGTGCTGGCCCGCGGCCGACTGGCGATCAACGTCGTGGTCGGGGGCTCGGACAGGGACCTCCACCGCGAGAGCGACGACACCCCGAAGTCCGAGCGCTACGAGCGGGCGGTCGAGTACCTCGATCTCGTCCGCCGGACCTGGACCGAACCGTCGTCGTTCGACCACGAGGGCCGGTTCTACCGCGCGGAGGCCGTCAAGATCCTCACCCGGCCGGTCCAGGGCCAGGTCCCGATCTTCATGGGCGGGGAGAGCGACGCCGCGATCGACTTCGGCGCCCGGCACGCCGACCTGTACATGCTCTGGGGCGAACCGTTCGCCGGGACGCGGGAGCGCATCGCCCGGGTCCGCGCCGCCGCGGACGGGTACGCGCGGCCGATGGAGTTCTCGCTGAGCCTGCGGCTGTTCCTCGGCGAGACCGAGGACGACGCGTGGGCGAAGGCCCGGGCCGTCGAGCGGCAGATCGCCGACGCCCAGGGCGGCCACACCTTCCTCCGCTCCTCGGCCACCGACAACTCCGTCGGACGCCAGCGGGCGCTGGCGCTGACCGACGAGGAGCTGCACGACACCTGCTTCTGGACCGGGCTGACCAAGCTGCTGGGCGGGTTCGCCAACTCCCAGGCGCTGGTCGGTACGGAGGAGCAGGTCCTGGACACCCTCGGCACCTACCACGACCTGGGGGTCGGGACCTTCCTGGTGACCACCGGCGCGGAGGCCGGCTGGGATCCTGCACTGGAGGACTTCCTGCTGCGCGCCAAGAAGGAGCTCTGACCGTGCTCGACCTGCAATCCCTGGGCGGCGGGACCGTCGGCGGGGTGCTCGCCGACCGTGCGTCCCGCACTCCCGGCAAGCCGGCCCTGGTCTTCGAGGACGAGCACCTCAGCTATGCCGAGCTCGACGCCGCGGCGTCCGCGGTGGCCCGCGGCCTGCTCGGCCTGGGCGTCGCGCCCGGCACGTCCGTCGGGGTGTTCCTGTCGAACCGCGTCGAGACGCTCGTCGCGTACTTCGGGATCGCCCGGGCGGGTCTTGTCGAGGTCCCGGTGAACACCGCCTACAAGGGCACCTTCCTCCACCACGCGCTGGGCCACACCGACGTGCAGGTCCTGCTCACCGAACCCGGCCTGCTCGACCTGGTCGCCGAGCTGCCGCAGCGCCCTCCCGCCCTGCACACGGTCGTCCTCGTCGCCGACTCCGTCCCGGCCGGGGTGTCGCTGCCCGGCGTCGAGATCCTCACCTGGCACGCCATGCTCGCCCGCGGCGACGCGGGAGGCGTGTTCCCCGAGGTCGGCATCGACGATCCCGTGGGGATCATGCTGACCTCCGGGACCACCGGCCGCAGCAAGGGCGCGATCTATCCGTCGCTCATGCCCGTCGTCGCCGCCCACGAGTTCGCCGTGGCGATGGAGACCACCGCCGACGAGCGGCTCTACACCTGCCTGCCCCTGTTCCACGGCGCGGCGAAGGTCAACATCTCCCTGCACGGCATCGTCGCGGGCGCCACCGTCGTGCTCGGCCGCCGCTTCAGCGCGAGCCGGTTCTGGGACGAGATCCGCCGGCACGAGGTCACCCAGTTCAACGCCCTCGGCTCGATCCTGCCCATGCTGCTCGCCCGGCCCCGGTCGGACCGCGACCGCGACCACCCTGCCCGGAAGGTCTTCGCCGCTCCCGCCCCTCCCCCGGTCCTCACGGCCACCGAGGAGCGCTTCGGGGTGCACGTCGTGGAGGGCTACGGCCTCACCGAGATCAAGACGATCGTCTGGAACCCGATCCGGGAGCGCAAGATCGGCTCGATGGGCCTCCCGTCCGCCACGACCCTGCTCGAGGTGCACGACGACCTCGGCTTCCCGGTCCCGCCCGGTCAGGTCGGCGAGATCGTCTACCGACCCCGCGTCCCGCACGTCATGTTCTCCGGCTACCACCGCCAGCCCGAGGCCACCGTGGAGACCTCGCGCGACCTCTGGTGGCACACCGGGGACCTCGGCTTCACCGACGCCGACGGCTACTTCTACTTCGTCGACCGGAAGAAGGACGCCCTGCGCCGCCGCGGCGAGAACGTGTCCTCCCAGGAGGTCGAGACCGTTCTGCTGGACCACCCCGCCGTCGCCGAGGCCGCCGCCATCGGCGTCGCCTCCGACCTCGGGGAGCAGGAGGTCATGGCCGTGGTCCAGGTTGCCGAGGGCGCCGAGCTCGACCTGAAGGACCTCTTCGCGCACTGCGACCGGGCCCTGCCGCACTTCATGGTGCCCCGCTACTACCGGGTCGTCGAACGGTTCCCGGCCACCCCCACCGGCAAGGTCCGCAAGGCGGTGCTGCGGGAGACCGGGCTCACCGACGACTCGTGGGACGCCGAGGCCGCGGGCCTGACCCCCACCCGGCTCCGGTGAACCCCGTGCGCCTGCGGGAGATCGCGCCCCGACTGACCTTCCAGGCCCATCCGGTACCCACGGAGCTGAAGGTCGAGCTCGTGCGGCGGCTCGTCCACGCGGGGATCCGGGACTTCGAGCTGTCCTCCTTCGTGCGCCCGGATCTCGTCCCGGGCCTCGCCGACGCCGCCGAGGTGTTCGGCGCGGTGCGCGGGGTGCCCGGGCTGACCCTGGGCTGCTGCATCGGCAACGAGCGCGGTCTGCGCGCCGCCGCCGACGCGGGCGCGGACTCCGCCGCCTTCCTGCTCTCGGCGGACGAGGGCTTCGCCCGGGCCAACATCGGGCGCAGCACCGCCGAGTCCCTGGTCGAGCTCGAACGCCTCGCCGGCATCGCCGCGAACCTGGGGATCGCCCTCGGCACCTACGTCATCTTCGCGTGGGGTGGGCCCACCGGTCCCGCCCGTGGCCCCGCGGAGCTCGAGCCGATCGCGCGCCGGCTCGTCGACGTCGGGGTCACCGACTGGGTCCTCGCCGACTCGTTCGGCTACGCCGCCCCGCCGCAGATCCGCGAGCTGGTCGGCGTGGCCTCCCGCCACGTGCCCCTGGAGTCGCTCACCGTCCAGGTCCACGACAACCGGGGGCTCGGGGTCGCGAACGTCCTCGCCCTCGCCGATCTCGGCGTCGGCACCATCGACGTCTCGCTCGCCGGGAGCGGTGGCCACCCCGCGATGCCGGGCCAACGGGGCGGCGGGGTCTGCACCGAGGACGCCGCACAGGCCCTCGCGCTCACCGGGCACGAGACCGGCCTCGACCTCGCCGCCCTCGTCGCCACCGCCAACTGGCTGGCGGACGCCGGGGTGCCCGGCCTGGGCTTCGTCCGCCACGTCGGACCGGTGCCCCGATCGGCGCAGGCACCGGCGGCACTGACCTTCGCCTGGAACAACCCGACACACGAAAGCGAGCCAGCACAGTGACGACACTCCCGACCGTCGACGGCCTGCGGACCGGAGACCGGCGCTACCTCATCTCGGTGATCGACGGACCGAACGTCTCCAACCTCGCGCGCCGGAGCAAGCGGATGTACGGCCCCGACGTCTCCGCGGAGGGCCTCGGGAAGTTCACCGAGGAGTGGGGCGCGCGGCTCGGCGTCGAGATCGAGCGGTTCCTGTCGAACCACGAGGGCGACATCCTCGAATACATCCACGAGTCGGGTGATCGGGTCGACGGCTACCTGGTCAACCCGGCCGGCCTGACCACTACCAGCCAGTCCGTGCCGTTCGCCCTCTACGACACCGGCAAGCCCGTGGTCGAGGTGCACTTCGCCAACATCAGGGCATCGGCGGCGACCGCTCGCGGCCCGGTCTACGGCCCGGGCGAGTCCACCTTCACCCCGTACGTGTCCGGCCAGTTCATGGGCATGCGCGAGTACAGCTACCCGGGCGCGCTGCTGTCCCTGGTGCTCGCACTGGACGACGAGACCTTCTTCGGCGCCAAGCCCGAGTGACCCCGATCAGCAACGGGATCACGGCCGAGGACGTCCTCGCCCGCATCCGCGAGGACCGGGGACACCATCCCGAGGTGTTCGAGGTCGCCGCCCGCTTCGATCCGCAGGCCCTGCTGGACTTCCACGCGAGCCACCAGCACGCGATGGGGCCCGGCACCTCGCTGTCGGAGCCGGTGCGGCAGCTCGTCCTGCTCGCCCTGGACGCGGCCGCCCACTTCCACGGGGGCTGCCGCTTCCACATGCTGGAGGCGCTGCGGGCCGGGGTGGAGCCCGAGCAGATCGTGGAGACGTTGCGGCTCACCGGGCTGACCGGCGGCTACCACGTGCCCCTCGTCGCCTACCCCCTGCTCGCCGAGGCGCTGGCCGAGTTCGAGGCCGAGTGTCCGACGGGGCCCTGACCACCCACGACGGAGCGGTCGGCCGCGCAGTGCGGCCGACCGCTCTGCCGCGTCGGCACTCAGGGGACGTTCTCCCCGATGTCCTTCATCCTGCTCTGCGGGCTCACCGGCGATCTGCGCCTTCGAGGTCAGCCACGTCCCGATCGTCAAGGCCCTCTGACGGCCGGAAAGGTGACCACGTTGCCGACCACCGCCCCCGCCGAACCCCGCCGGCTCCGCCGGGCATGCTGCGCGCGCCCGGCGTCGACGACGGGATCAGCGCCCATCTCTTCCGCCGGACCAACGGGCACCCCGAGGGCGCCGAGCTCACCCACCACGACCTGGCCTCGAACGCCGCCCGGTGTCACCACACCTATGCCTTGAGGCGGGCCAGGTCCAGCGCCACGTCGACGATCATGTCCTCCTGCCCGCCCACGAGACCGCGCCTGCCGACCTCGACGAGGATGTCCCGGGTGTCGAGATCGTGCTCGGCAGCGGCGCGCTCGGCGTGGCGCAGGAAGCTGGAGTACACGCCGGCGTAGCCGAGGGTCAGGGTCTCCCGGTCGACCCGGACGGGGCGGTCCTGCAGCGGTCGGACGATGTCCTCCGCCGCGTCCTGGAGCGCGAAGAGGTCGCACCCGTGCTGCCAGCCGTGCAGGTTCGCCACGGCGATGAACGCCTCGATCGGACAGTTCCCCGCCCCGGCGCCCTGGCCGGCGAGGGAGGCGTCGACCCGGGTCACGCCCTCCTCGACCGCGACGACGGAGTTCGCCACGGACAGGGACAGGTTCTCGTGGGCGTGGATGCCGATCTGCGTGGTCGGGTCGAGGACGTCACGGTAGGCCCGGATGCGGTCGCGGACATCACCCATGGTCAGCCGCCCGCCGGAGTCGGTCACGTAGACGCAGTGGGCGCCGGCGTCCTCCATGATGACCGCCTGCTTGGCCAGGTCGGCGGCAGGCGCCATGTGGGACATCATCAGGAACCCGGAGACGTCCATGCCCAGCTCGCGGGCCTTCCCGATGTGCTGGATCGCGATGTCGGCCTCCGTGGCGTGGGTGGCCACGCGGACCGAGCGGACGCCGAGGTCGAAGGCCTTCTGCAGCTCGTGGACGGTGGCGATGCCGGGCAGCACGAGCGAGGTGAGCACGGCGTGCTCGACGACCTCCGCCGCGGCGGAGATCCACTCCCAGTCCGTGTTGCTCCCCGGGCCGTAGGTGAGGCTCGCGCCGGCGAGGCCGTCGCCGTGCGCGACCTCGATCGCGTCGACGCCGGCGGCATCGAGCGCGGCCGCGATCCTGCGCAGGTCCGCGGGGTCGAGACGGTGCCGGATGGCGTGCATGCCGTCCCGGAGCGTGACGTCCTGGATGTAGAGGAGCGGCGCCGCGTTCGCGGTCATCGGACGACCTCCGTCTGTCGGGCGGTGGCGAGGAGTTCGGCGGTCCGCAGCGCGGCCGACGTCATGATGTCGAGGTTCCCGGCGTAGGCGGGCAGGTAGTGCGCGGCCCCCTCGACCTCGAGGAAGACCGACACCTTCCACTGCGGACGCGGTCCTTCGGAGCCGACGAGGGTGTGCAGCGGCTCGTCGTCCGGGATCGCGGTGATCTGGACCTCCTGCTTGAGCCGGTAGCCGGGCACGTAGCGCGCGACCTCCTCGACCATCGCCGTCACCGCCGAGCGGATCGCCTCGGGGTCGGCGTCGCCCACCAGGCAGAGCACGGTGTCCCGCATGATCATCGGCGGCTCGGCCGGGTTGAGGACGATGATGGCCTTGCCGCGCTCGGCCCCACCGACGACCTCGATCGCCTTGGACGTGGTCTCGGTGAACTCGTCGATGTTCGCGCGGGTGCCGGGTCCGGCGGACCTCGACGCGATGGACGCCACGATCTCGGCGTACCGGACCGGTGCGACCCGCGACACGGCGGCGACCATCGGGATGGTGGCCTGCCCACCGCACGTGACCATGTTGACGTTGCGCGCCCCGGCGTGCTGCTCGAGGTTCACCGCCGGGACCACGAACGGGCCGATCGCCGCGGGCGTGAGGTCGACGAGGACCTTGCCGTACGGCGCGAGCTTCGCCGCGTTCGCGACGTGCGCGCGGGCCGAGGTGGCGTCGAAGACGATGTCGATCCGGTCGAAGCCGGGCAGGTCGATCAGCCCGTCGACACCGTCGGACGTGGCCGGGATGCCCAGGCGGGTGGCCCGAGCGAGGCCGTCGGAAGCCGGGTCGATGCCGACCATCGCGCCCATCTCGAGCGACTCCGACAGCCGGATGACCTTCATCATCAGGTCGGAGCCGATGTTGCCGGACCCGATGATCGCCACGCGGGTCCTGCCACTTCCCTGGTCGGTCATGCTCGCCCTCCGGTCGTCGGTGCGGTGAAGGCGGCGTGGACGGTGCCCAGGCCGCTGAGCGTCGCGGTGTAGGACGCACCGGGTCGGACGGGGACCATCGGGCCGAGGGCACCGGAGAGGACCACCTCGCCGGCACGGAGCGGCTCGCCGAGCTCGTACGCCGTCCGGGCCAGCCACACCAGTGCCGCGACCGGGTCGCCGAGGCAGTCGGCGCCGGTCCCGGTGCTGACGGTGTCGCCCTCGCCGTCGACCAGGGTCATCTCCACCGTCGTCAGGTCGATGTCGCCCAACGGCCCGTACGCCGGACCGAGCACGTAGAGGCCGCTCGACGCGTTGTCGGCGATCGTGTCGACGATCGTGATGTCCCAGCCCGCGATCCGGCTGTCCACGATCTCCAACGCGGGCACGACCACCGCGACCGCCGCGCGGGCCGACGCCGTGTCGATGTCCTCACCGGCCAGGTCGGCGCCGAGGACGAAGGCGATCTCCGCCTCGATCCGTGGTTGGAGCAGCCGTTCGATGGCGATCGGCTCGTCCTCCCCACAGGCCATGTCGTCGAAGAGCACGCCGAAGTCGGGCCGGTCGACCCCGAGCTGCGCCTGGACCGCAGCAGCGGTGAGGCCGATCTTCCGCCCGGTGACGCGCCGCGCCTGAGCGAGGCGGGCCCGTGTGAGCGTGCTCTGTACCGCGTAGCCGATCTCGACGGACTGCTCGGGCAGGAGCTGTCGGACGGGAGCGCACGGGACCCCGGTCGCCGCGGCCTGCAGGAGCTGATCGGCCGCGGCACGGATTCCGTTGCTGAGGAGTGTGCCGGTCATGGCTGGACCTTCCCCCGCGGCGCGGGTCATCCTGAAGCAATGCATTCCACGGTACGGAACGGTACGCCGACGATGCTCGGTCGGGCGCTGACCCTGCTCTCGGCATTCCGGCCGGGCGAGCCCGAGCTCGGGCTCGCGGAGCTCGCGAGGCGGACCGGGATCGCCAAGCCGACGGCGCACCGCCTGCTCGGAGAGCTCGAGCGCTGGGCCATGGTGGAGCGCGTGGGTCGTGCCTATCGGTTGGGCCTGCGGCTGTTCGAGCTCGGCCAGCTCGTCCCGCAGCAGCGCGACCTGCAGGAGACGGCCAGTCCCTTCCTCGCGGACCTGTTCGAGGCCACCCACGAGACCGTTCACCTCGCGGTGCCGGACGGTGCCGAGGTGGTCTACGTCCACAAGCTGTCGGCTGCCGGCGCACCGGAGATTCCGTCGCGACTCGGTGGGCGCATGCCGGCCCACTGCACGGCCGTCGGCAAGGCACTGCTGGCCTTCGGGCCTCCGGAACGCCTCACGGCAGTGCTCGAAGCCGGGCTGACCAGGAGGACCCCTCGCACCGTGATCCTCCCGGGTCTTCTCGGCCGTGAGCTCGAGGAGGTCCGCCGCAGCGGGATCGCCGAGGAGCACGAGGAATCCGCGCCCGGAGTGGCCTGTGTCGCAGCGCCGGTACTCGGCCCGACCGGGACCGCGGTCGCCGCCGTCTCGATCGCCGGCTGGGTGAACCGGCTCAGGCCGGCGCGGGTCACAGCGGCCGTCTCCACCACCGCACGTGCCCTGACCCGGACCCTCGGCGGCCCACTTCTCGGCGCTCGCCGCTGATCCCCGGCAACGAGCCGGTCGCCGCGCCGAGGATTGTCGAACCGGCTCGCACACGGGCGAGCCTGCTCGTCCCGGCCGGCCTCGTTCGTGCAGGAGCAGAGCCGGAAACTGGACGGCCTCCACGCTGCGGCAACGGGAGCGGGCCGTACGGTCCGTCTGTGATGACGCTCCGAACCGACTCGGCATCCGGCAGCGACCAGCGCTCGCGCCGACCCGGATCCAGGTGACCGACACGACCATGCAGACGACACCGATCACCGCCGAGCTCGTGCGCGGGGCGCTGGAGCTGGAGCACCGGGTCTGGCTGCACCACGGCAGTTCGATCAGCCACGGGTCGAACGCCGCGAGCGCGTCGACGACCTGGCCCGCGCTGGCCGCCGCTGCGGGAGGGGTCGAGCTCGTCAACCTCGGGTTCGGCGGCAGTGCCATGGTGGACCAGTTCACCGCTCGCGTCCTCCGTGACACCCCGGCGGACCTGATCAGTGTCAAGCTCGGCATCAACGTGGTCAACGGCGACGTGATGCGGCTGCGGGCCTTCGGGTCGGCGGTGCACGGCTTCCTCGACACCATCCGTGACGGTCATCCCGACACCCCGTTGCTCGTGGTGTCCCCGCTGCTCTGCCCGATCCATGAGGACACTCCGGGGCCCGGTGTCGCCGACCTCACCACCGGGACCCTGAGGTTTCGGGCCTCGGGGGATCCCGCCGAGCGAGCCGCGGGCAAACTGACCCTCGCGGTGGTGCGAGAGCAGTTGGCCCGCATCGTCGCGCAGCGCGCTCCGCACGACCCGCACCTGCATCTCCTCGATGGTCGGAGGCTCTACGGCGAGAGCGACGCGGGAGATCTCCCCCTGCCCGACGCGCTCCACCCCGACCCCGCCACCCACCGTCTCATCGGGGAGCGCTTCGCCGCCGCGGCCTTCGCGGAAGGCGGACCTTTCGGCCGGGGATCGGTCGGTGCGCCGCGCTGAACGGAACCGTCGGTCCCGCTCGTCCGGTTACGCCTCGCTCTGCATACTGGCGCGGTCCCCGATCGCCTCGGACAAGATGACGTCGAAGCGTTGGGCGATCGCCTGCAGCGTCGACTCGTCCGCTTCCGAGCGCCGCGCCTCGGCGAACTCGGCGATCAGGTCCAGCAGGTCACGGGCGGTGGTCATCTCTCGTCCCTCCTACATGTCATGGAACGGGGTTCGGGCGCCGCGATGTCACGACAGGCGCGCAGCAGTGGTCGGGCCTTCGATGGCCTCGCCCGAGGCTGCGGCGGCGTGCCCCCGAGGGATCAGGGCGACGAGGAGCGCGCCGAGGAGCGCGGGCGCGGCGAAGGCGTAGAACAGCACCGCAGTGGGGAGCTGCGCGGAGAGCAGGATCCCGCCGTAGACCGGCCCGAGGATGCCGCCGAGCCTCCCGACCGCGAGCGCGGTGCCGATGGCGGTGGCGCGGACGCGGGTCGGGTACCGGCTCGCGATGAAGACGTTGATCAGGATCTGCGTCCCGACCGTGCCGACACCGGCGAGCACGACGGCGAGGTAGAGCACGCCGAGGGGCAGCGGGTAACTCAGTACCGCGATGCCGATCACCGCGAGCAGGAACGACGCCGCCGTCGCGGGCCTGGAGCCGATGCGGTCGGCGAGGCGCCCGACCGCGACCGGTCCGATCGCAGTCCCCACGTTGAGCACGATCAGGAAGGTCAGCGCGGAGCCGAGCTCGTACCCGACGGAGCGCATCAGCTGCGGGAGCCAGGTGTAGAGGCCGAACAGCACCAGCAGCGACGTGAAGGTGGTCAGGCAGAACAGGACCGTCGTCGCGGCGCGGCGACGGGAGAACAATGCGGCGAACCGCCCACGGCCCCCGGCCTGCTCCTCGATCGTGGAGGCGGCGGGTTCGATGACGGCGGGGTCGAGCCCGAGCCGCTGGATCCACCGCTCGGCGGCCTGGTCCCGGCCGCTCGCGCGCAGGTAGACCAGCGACTCCGGAAGGAAGCGGACCGCCAGGGGCAGCACGACGAGGGCGGCCAGGCCCCCGATGAGGTACTCGGCGCGGAAGCCGAGCTCCGGGACGAGGGTGGCCGCGACGACGGCGGCGAGCGCCCCACCGAGCCCGACCCCGACGAAGGCGAGCGCCGTGTTGAGGTTGCGCCGCTGCGGCGGCGAGTACTCGAAGACGAGCGCCGCGATCGAGGGCAGCACGCCCCCGACGCCGATCCCCACGAGGACGCGCCCGACCGCGAACAGCGTCACCCCGGGGGCGAGGCCGCACAGCACCATCGCCAGGGAGAAGACCGCGACGCTGGCGAGGACGAGCCGTCGGCGCCCGAGCAGGTCGGTGAGCAGACCGACCAGGACGGCGCCGACCAGCATCCCGATCGGGGTCAGGCTGCCGAGCAGCCCGGCCCGGGCCACCGTCAGGCCCCAGTCCTGGTCGGCGAGCATGGCCGGCAGGGCGGCGCCGTAGGCGATGACGTCGTACCCCTCGAGCGTCATGCACGCGAGGCAGAGCAGCAGGACGCCGGGCGGTGTCCGCGAGGCCGCCGACGGGGGCACAGAGGAGGACATGGCGACGGTGCCTTTCCGTGGAGGGCCGGTCAGACCGGCGGTGCGAGGGGGAAGCGCTTGTCCAGCCAGCCGCGGATCTCCTCGGCGGCCAGCTCGTTGCCCGTGGGCTCGCCGTCGGCGACGGCTCCGCCGAAGTGCAGGCCTCGGACGCGCGCGACGGTGAGCTCCGCCGAGCCGAGGGCGGCGATCATGCGGCGGCTGTCGGCGGGGAACGCCGCCTGGTCGCCCGTCAGCTCGATGAACAGCGTCGGCGTCGTGACGCCGGCGGCGCAGCGGACGAAGTCCGCCTTCGAGCTGAGCCCGGACCAGGTGGAGAGCCAGGCCTCGGGCGTGGTGAGCCGGCCGAAGCCGACCTGCCCGTAGTCGATCAGGTCCGGGCGTTTGCCGAACAGCGAGCCGTACGGCCGCTCGCTCGGGTCCAGCGAGAGGTCGACGTTCCGCGGATCGGCGTCCGTGCGGAAGATCGTCATGATGGTGGGGGCCAGCGCACGGCGACGGTCGGCGGCCGCGCCGGACTCCTTGTGCGCCCTGCGCGCCGCGGCGGTGCGGGCCAACGCCTCGCGGGCGACCGCGTCGATGCGGGCGACCCGCGCCCGCTGTGCCGCGCGATAGCGCTTCAGGAACTCCGGGGAGTACGACGAGCTCGCGGGCGGCTCCGCGAACCCGTTGGCCGGGTTCCACGGGTCCAGCTCGGGGACGACGGACAGCGGGTCCGCCTCGTCCGCGACCGACGGGTCGATGCAGGCCAGCAGCAGCTGGCCTTGGCCGGGGTGCGGGGCGAGGAAGATCGCGCCGTCCGCGACCGGCATGTCCGCGCCCGCGAGGTCGACCGGCCGGCCGCCCGGGGTCCGGGAGATCCGCTCCGACGGCGACAGCGCCGCCTGCTCCAGGTAGTACGCGAACAGTGTGCCGCCGCCGGAGTGACCGAGCACCACGACGTCGTCGTAGCGCTCGCGCAGGAACACCTGGCCCGCGGCGACGTCCAGCAGCGCCTGCTCGTGGACGAGGTTCAGGTCGTTGTTGACCGAACGGGTGTGCTGGGTCCACACCGCGACCCCGGCCTGCAGCAGCAGCGGGACCAGCGGATGGTGCGTGACGTCCTGGCGCGGGTGCATCAGGCAGACCACGGTCCGCGCGCCGGGCACGGTGGCCAGCACACCGCGCACGGTGGCGCCGTCGGCCGTGGTCAGCTCGTGGACGGACGTCACCGTCGAGGCGGGCCGCTCCCCCGCCGCGAGGTAGCGGCCCGCACCCAGCCGCCCGGTCATGCCGGCTCCACGCGCAGTGCGTCCTTGTCGTGCTGGGTGATCCGGCCGGTGCGGGCCACCCCGGCGACGCACGAGTACCAGACGGCGTGCCGGCAACCCGTGGCGCGCCGGTCGATCACGATCGGGCCCTCCGCACTGATCACGAAGTACGGACCGACCTGCCCCACGGTGGCCGCCGGGTCCTCGGCGGCGGCCTTCGCGACGGCGGTGTTCTCCGGGACGTCGAGGATGTAGAGCTCGGTCACCGCGCCGGCTCCGATCCGACCGGCTCCCAGCCCGGGGCGCGCTCGACGATCAGCTCGGCCTTGCGCGCCAGCAGCTTGCCGAAGGTCGGCTCCGGCTGTGCGACGACGTCGAGCAGCGCGTCGATCGTGAGGGCGGCGTCGAGGTCCTCCTGCGGTGTGACGGGCCGCATCGCCCTCGTGATCTCGAAGAAGTACCCGTTCGGGTCGTGGGTGTAGATCGACTCGATCGTCTCGTGCTGGATCTGCATCTCCACCGGCCAGTCGCTGGCATCGAGCCGGCGACGGTACTCCAGGAGGTCCTCCTCGTTCTCCACGTGGATCGCGAGGTGCCGGGAGCGGACGAAGTACTCCGGCACGTCGGCGCCGAAGCGGCCGTGGACGTCGCCCTTCGCTCCTTCGGGTCCACCCAACGAGGGATCGGTCCCGAAGTAGTAGAAGAAGGCGATCCGGTCGTCGTTGCCGATGTCGAAGAAGAAGTGGATGAAGTCCGGGTGGTCCTCCGGGCCCCAGCCCGCGGCGCAGATCGAGTGCACCACCGGGAAGCCGAGGACGTCCCGGTAGAAGCGCACGGTGGCCGCGGGGTCGAACGTCGGGAACGCGACGTGGTCGACCCCCCGCACCCGGTGGTCCAGCTCGGTCATCAGTACCTCCATGACGGTCGTGCGGTGCTCACCCACGACCCTACGCCGGTGTTGACGATTGAGTCCATAGTTTGACAAGAAAGACGATCGGCCGCGCGCACGGGTCCCTGGGCCCGTCGGCGCGAGCCTTCAGAGGTCGAGGACGCGCTCGAGGTGGTCGAGGTCCTGCCGCAGGAGCTTGATCGCCGCAGCGGGACCCTCGCCGCCGGGAACCTGGTGGTCGGGGCGCTGCAGGGCGGCGACGGCCATGTCGGAGAGCTGCTCGATCACGCTCTCGGCGGTGTCGCGGCCACCGGGGTGGAACCACCAGGCCACCCAGTTGCACATGCCGAGCACCCCGAGCGCCGCGACCCGGGCGTCGACCGGCCGGAACACGCCGGAGCGCACCCCGTCGTCGACCACGCCGGCGATGGTCTTCAGCACCGCCCGGCGGCCCTCGTCGTACGCCGCGGTCAGCTCCTCCGGAAGCTCGGCCTCCGAGCGGATCAGCAGCCGGAACCGCTCGGGTTGGGTCACCCGGCGGCGCACGAGGACCTCGACGATCCCCCGCAGGGTCGCGATCGGCTCCAGGTCCAGGGCGACCAGCGCGGTCAGCTCGTCGAGCGGCCCGCTGGTCACCTCGGTGACCAGCTTGGCCAGCAGCTCGTCCTTGCTCTTGACGTAGTAGTAGAGCGCGGGCCGGGTGATGCCCAGGGCGTCGGCGATGTCCTGCAGGCTCGTGCCCGCGAAGCCACGCTCGGCGAACAGCCGCGTCGCGTGCTCGTAGAGCTCGTTCTCCACCAGCTCCCGGCGGGCGGTGCTCGCCGCGCCGCGTCTGCGCCCGGTCCCGTTGCCGCTCATGTGCCGATGGTAGGGGCCGACCTCATCCCGTCCTCGCGAGCAGCCGTCCCGCACCGGGCAGGACGGGGTCGAGGCCGAGGCCCGTGAGCAGCGCGTACGCACCGGCGGTGGCGGCGGAGAGCACCGGAAGCCCGAACTCCTCCTCGGCCGGGACGACGAGGGCGAGCGAGGGCATCTGCACGCAGGCGGAGATGACCAGGGCGTCCGCCCCGGTGAGGTCGAGGCCTCGGGCCGCCCCCATCACCCGGTCCCCGGGGATGCACCCGACCTCGGTGTTGTCCCCGACCTCGAGCGCCGCCCAGTCGACGACGGTGAGACCCTCGGCCTCCATGTAGGCGACGACCTGCTCGGCGAGAGGCCGCATGTAGGGCGTGACCAGTCCGACCCGACGCGCCCCGAGCGCGGCCAGCCCGTCGACCAGAGCACCGGCGCTGGAGAGGATCGGGGTGTCCGGGAGCTGGTCGCGGACGGCCTTCTCCACGCGTCGGTGCTCGCCGGGGCCCTGCGCCATCAACGCGACCAGGCAGGCGTACAGCAGGGCGTCGACGTGGGCGTCGGCCAGCTCGTCGACGCAGCGCTCCCGCTGGGCGTTCATCGCCTTGAGCTCCTCCGGCGACACCTGGTGCATCCGCATCCGGCTGGAGTGGAAGGAGAAGCTCTCGGCGTGGCGGCCGAGCAGGGCGGGGATCTCGGTCTCGACGGTCACGTTGGAGCTGGGGACGACCAGTCCGATCCGGTGTGTCACTGGGCGGCACTCACTTTCCGGGCGATGTCGGCGGCCAGGCGCTTCTTGTCCGTCTTGCCGACGAGGGTGCGAGGGATCTCGGGAAGGTGCTCGAGGCGCTCGGGCCACTTGAACTTGGCGACCTCGAGCGCGGCGAAGTGCTCCTGCACCTCGGACAGGGTCAGCTGCGCGCCCTCCACCACCACGTAGGCGCAGGTTCGTTCGCCGAGCCGCGGGTCCGGCATCGGCACGACCGCGGCCGCAGTGACTCGCGGGTGCCGGAGCAGGAGCAGCTCCACCTCCTCGGCGTTGATCTTCTCGCCACCGCGGTTGATCAGGTCCTTCAGGCGGCCCTCGATGGAGACATACCGTTCGCCCTCGATCCTGACGAACGCGGCCAGGTCGCCGGTGCGGTAGAAGCCGTCGGAGGTGAAGGCACGGGCGTTGTGCTCGGGTGCGTCGAAGTAGCCGGGCAGCGTGTACGGGCCACGCGCGCACAGCTCGCCGACCTCTCCCTCGGCGACGTCGGCCTCCGAACCGGGATCCAGGATCCGCACCTCGTCGAGCACGGACAGCGGGGTCCCCACCGTCGTCAGGCGCGCCTCCCGCGGTGCGCCGGGCCGGGTCGTCAGGAACAGCCCCTCGCCCATCCCGAACAGCTGTCCCGACCAGAGCCCGCGGGCCTCCAGTGCCTCGAACAGCGCGGGCGGGACCTTGCTGCCGGACAGGACGAGCTGGGTCACCGCCTTGGTGGCGGCGTCGAAGTCGGGATGGTCGACGGCGCGGTAGTGGCCGTGCCCGAGCAGGACGTGGGTGGCGCCCTCGCGGGCCATCAGCGGGAGCGCCTCGTCGAGGTCGGGGGTGCCGAGGACGAGGCAGGCGCCGACACTGTGCGGGGCGTGGAGCGCGCAGACGATGCCGGCGTTGTGGATGACGGGGATCAGGTGCGCGACCCGCGTCTGCGCCGTCCAGCCCCAGGACCGGGCGTACTCCGCGGCGTTGTACCAGTACTCCGCGTGCCGACGAGGGATCACCTTCGGCACCCCGGTGGTGCCCCCGGAGAGCTGGTGGACCGCGACGGCGTCGGGGTCGATGTCCGCCTGGATCCGCTCGACCAGGGCGCGGGCCGCTGCGGCGTCCTGGTCGCGGCCGAGCGCGGTGAGCGACTCGCCGCGGGGGTCGTCGCCCAGGACGAGCACGTGCCGCAGAGTCGGGTGGTCCCGCCGCTGCTCCTGGGCGAACCCGACGAGGTCGAACCCGCGCACTCCCGCCTCGACCAGGTGGGCGACCGCGCCGACGCGGCGGCTGATCTCGCCGATCTCGTGGCCGCGGTGTGCGGCGAGGGTGGCGACGGGGACGAGCCCGGCCTTGAGCACGCCGTACCAGGCGACCACGGCCTCGAGCCGGTTCGTGACCTGGAACAGCACGGGGTCACCGGGCCGCAGCCCCAACCCGGCCAGCCCCGCCGCGAGGAGGTCGGTCCGCTGGTCGAGCTCGGCGAAGGTGAGCCGCCCCTCCAGCGCGACGACGGCGTCGCGGCCCGGATTGGCGCGCGCGATCCGGTGGAACGCGGTCGCGATCGTGGCGGTACCCCACAGGCCGGCCCCGCGGTAGCGGCGGACCGCGGGCTCGGGGTAAGGGACGAGTGTCATGCTGTCTCCTCGGTGAGCTCGGTGAGCGCCACGAGGTCGGTGCGGCCGCTGACCAGCCCGGCGGCGAGATCGTCGCGCAGCGCGGCCGGCCCCTCCACCGCGGTGAGCGTGCCGGTCTCCAGCCGGACCCGTTCGGCCAGGTCGAGGCGGGTGAGCAGGGACGGGCGGGCTGCGGGGCCGGTGACCAGCACGCCGTCCGTCCCCCGGGCCCGCGCCACCAGCGCGTCCCCCTCCGGCGACCAGGGGTCGTCCAGGTCGACCCACAGCCGCTCCAGCTCGGGGACCGTGGTGCGGTTCGGGAACGCGCGGTCCCCGTGGGCGAGCGGTCGGTCCAGCACCCAACCGGCGAGATCGTCCGCGGGCGGGTGCCCGCCGCCGTACTGACGCACGGCCGCCCCGACGACGTCCGGGCTGGTCTGCCCGAACCGGTCCAGCGGGACGTTCCCGGCCCGGGACATGTACGCCACCATCAGCCGCTCCACCGGCAGCCCGGTCCGCGCGGGGAACGACTCCCACCACAGCTGGCTGCGCCGGGCCAGCTCCTGCAGCCGCTCGACGGCGGGCCGGCGGACCTCCTCGTACCGGGCGAACGCGGCGGTTGCCTCGTTCGCCTCCCGCAGCGCGTCCACCAGGGCGATCGCGTCCTCCATCGCCAGCTTGGTGCCGGAGCCGATGGAGAAGTGCGCGGTGTGCGCGGCATCGCCCAACAGCACCGTGTTCCCCTCCGCCCAGCGGTCACAGCGGACGGTGCGGAAGCGCAGCCAGCGTGTCCGGTTGCCGATCAGTGGCCGACCCCGCAGCTGCTCGGCGAAGACCTGCTCCAGGTAGCGCAGGGAGGTCTCGTCCGAGGCCTCGAACGGCGTGCCGGGGGCCTCCAACGACGCGGTCGTGGTGTCGAATCCCGCGCGCCGCCAGGTCTGCTCGTCGGTCTCGATCAGGAAGGTGGAGCGGCCGCCCGTGTACGGGTAGGCGTGGGTGACGAACGTGCCGTGCTCGGTCTCGACCGGCGCGAACACGGCGGCGTCGAGCGCGAACTCGGTCCCGCACCACAGGTAGAGGCCCTTGCCGACCTCGGTCCGCCCGCCGAACGTGCCGTTCTCGCGGGTTGCGCTGCTGACGCCGTCCGCGGCGACCACCACGTCGGCGTCCAGCTCCTCGGCGGCGCGGCGAACGCCGAACTCGAGCTCCACGCCGGCTTTCTCGGCGTGGCGTTGGAGAACGGCCAGGAGCTCGGTGCGGGCGATGCCGATCAACCGGTCGTTGCGCACCCGGGTCACGTGCCGCCCGACCTGCATCGTCATGTCGTGGCGCAGGCCCGCGGCGACGATGTCCCGCAAGGTGTCCGGGTCCGCGGCCTCGAGCTTGCGCTGCGTACCCGCGGCGAGCCCGACGCCGAACCCGAACGTCGTGTCGGGATCGCCCTGCTCGTACACGCGGACCTCGCAGGCGGGGTTCGCGAGCTTGAGCAGGCGCGCGGCGTAGAGCCCGCCCGGGCCCCCGCCCAGCACCGCGACCCGTCGTGGCTGCATCACCGAACCTCCGATGGCGTCCGATTGACTGTTGCGTCGACTATTCGACGGCAAGGAACGCCCTGAAGTCAAGGTTGACTCTTATCTCTGGCGTTTAATAGTCTACGCCACCGTCAGCCACCTCATTGCGCGAAGGAGCGCCAGCCATGGCCTATGTCATCGGCGTGGACGTGGGCGGCACGTTCACCGACGCCGTGCTCGACGACGACGCCGGGACCGTGCTCGCCGCGAAGTCCCCGTCCACCCCGCCGGACTACTCCCGGGGCGTCCTCGACGTCCTGGCGCTGCTGGCCGAGCAGCTCGGGAAGAGCCTGCCCGAGATGCTGGCGGAGACCCACCACATCGCGCACGGCACCACCTCGTCGCTCAACGCGCTGGTGATGGGTAACGTGCCCCCGGTCGGGTTCCTCACCACCAAGGGGCACCGGGACTCGATCTTCATCATGAACGTGGAGGGCCGCTACCTCGGCCGGTCCCCGCACGAGCTGCAGCACGTGCTCGGGCAGTCCAAGGACCACGCGCTGCTGCCCAAGCGGCACGCGCTCGAGGTCACCGAGCGGATCGACCGCGACGGCACCGTCGTCGTCGGGCTGGACGAGGAGCAGGCGCGCGCGGCGATCCGCTCCCTGGTCGCCGACGGGGTGCAGGCGATCGCCGTGTCGCTTTTGTGGTCCTTCCGCAACCCGGTGCACGAGCGGCGGCTGCGCGAGCTGATCGCGCAGGAGGCGCCGGGCCTGTTCGTGGCGCTGTCGTCGGAGGTCAGCCCGCGGATCCGGGAGTTCGCCCGCAACGCCACCACGATCATGTCCACCCAGATCGGGCCGGGCCTGCGGGACTACCTCGGCGCCCTGGAGTCCTCGCTGCGCGAGAACGGGCTCACCGGCCCGCTGCTGGTCATGCAGTCCAACGGCGGCGCGGTGGCGGCCAAGGAGGCCCCCGCCGCGGCGATCTCCACCGTCGGGTCGGTGCTGACCGGCGGCGTGGTCGGGTCGGTGGCGCTGGGCCGCCAGCTCGGCCACCGCAACATCATCTCCACCGACGTCGGCGGCACGACGTTCCTGGCCGGGCTGGTCGTGGACGGCGAGCCGGTCCGCGACACCACCACGGTGATCAACCACCACCCGATCAACGTCCCGACGCTGCGGGTCGACGCGATCGGCTCCGGCGGTGGTGCCATCGCCTGGCTCGACGCCGGCGGGAACCTGCGGATCGGCCCGCGCTCCGCGCAGGCCGTGCCCGGCCCCGCCTGCTACGGCAATGGCGGGACCGAGCCCACCAACACCGACGCCAACCTCGTGCTGGGCATCCTGCCGGAGAAGGGGCTGCTGGGCGGGCGCAAACCGCTCTCGCTCGATCTCGCCCGGCAGGCCATCGACACCCAGATCGCCAAACCGCTGGGCCTGAGTGTCGAGGAGGCCGCGGCCGCGATCTACACCGTGCAGAACGCGCAGACCGGTGACCTGCTGCGCAAGACCGTCGTCGAGGCCGGGCACGACCCGCGCGAGTTCGTGCTCTACGCCTTCGGCGGAGCGGGCCCCGCGCACTGCGCCGGCTACGCCGCCGAGGTCGGCTGCGACACCGTGGTGGTCCCGCTCGGCCCGGTGGCCAGCGCGTTCTCCGCGTTCGGGTTGGCCTCGAGCGATATCGTGCTGGCCGCGGAGCTGTCCGACCCGACCGTCGTCCCGTTCGACCCGCAGCGGGCCGAGCGCAACTTCGCCGAGCTGGAGCAGCAGGTCCGCGAGGGCCTGCAGCGCCAGGGCGTGACCTTCGAGAAGGTCGAGCTGTTCCGCGAGATCGACATGCGGTACTCGATGCAGCTCGCCGAGGTCACCGCCCCCGTCGCGAACGGCCCGCTGGGCACGGCGGAGATCGAGGCCGCGGCGGCCGCGTTCGAGAAGCGCTACGCCGAACTGTTCGGCAAGGACGCCGGGTTCCGCGAGGCCGGCATCCAGGCCATCACCTTCCGGGTCCGCGCGGTCGGCGTGCTGCCGTTCAGCCCCGAGCTCCCGGAAGTGCCTGCGGCGCAGGGCGACGCGACCCCGTTCGCGACCCGCCCGGTCCAGCTCGACGCCCGCCTCGGCTACGTCGACACCCCGGTCTACGACTACCGCGAGCTCCGCGCCGGTCACGTGCTGGCCGGCCCGGCGATCGTCGAGGTGCCGACCACCACCGTCGTCGTCCCCGACGGGACCACCGGCACCGTCGACCAGCTCGGCAACCTCACGATCCGCAGGAGCGCCTGATGACCATGCCGATCCCCGGCTCGGAGGCCTTCTCCAGCCGCCCCGTCGACCCGGACGAGCTCGCCCGCTCGCTGCCCACGTCGCTCAAGGTCCACACCGTCACCCAGGAACAGGTCGACGCGCTCGACCCCCTGACCTACGAAGTCGTCCGGCACCGCCTGTGGTCCGTCACCGACGAGATGGGCGAGGCGCTCAAGCGCATGTCCGGCTCGCCGATCGTGACCGACGCCAACGACTTCGACTTCGCCATCTCCGACGAGCTCGGCCAGGAGGTGCAGGTCGGCCTCTACAACACCATGCTCGTCGGCGCCGTCGACCTGGCCATCTACTGGACGCTGCGCAACCGGGCCGACAACCCCGGCATCGAGTCCGGCGACATGTTCCTGTGCAACGACCCCTGGGTCGGCGGCGGACTGCACCAGAACGACGTCATGGTCTACCAGCCGGTCTTCCACGACGGCGAGCTCTTCGCCTGGACCAGCGCGATCGCGCACCAGCCGGACCTCGGCGGGGTAGGGCTCGGGTCGTTCTCCCCTGCGGCACAGGACGTGTTCTCCGAGTCCCTGCCCACCCCGCCGGTGAAGGTCGTCCGGGGCGGGCAGTTGCAGCGCGACGTCGCGGACCTGTGGGTGCGCCGCTCGCGGGTCCCGATGCTCGTCGGGCTGGACCTGCGGGCCAAGATCGGCGCGAACAACGTCGGTGGCGAGCGCCTGGCCGCACTCATCGCCCAGTACGGCGCGGACACCGTCAAGGCCGTCATGAAGCGCATGATGTCCGACGCCGAGCACCGCCTGCGCGACAAGCTCGCCGCCCTCCCGGACGGCTCGTGGAGCGCCACCGGCTATCAGGACCAGTCCCACGAGGGCGACCGCGGCCTGCACAAGATCACGGTCACCACCACCAAGACCGGCGACCACCTGACCTTCGACTTCACCGGCACCGACCCGCAGGCCGGCGTCATCAACTGCACCTACGCGGGCATGCGCGGCGGCGTCATGCTCGCGCTGCTGCCGATCCTGGCCAACGACATCCCGTGGTCCGCCGGCGGCCTGATGCGCTGCTTCGACCTGGTCACCGAGGAGGGCACACTCAACAACGCGACCTTCCCCGCCGCCGTCGGGCGCGGGCCGATCGGCCCGGCCTGGCTCACCGGCAGCCTGATCGCCGAGACCCTGTCCCAGATGCTCGACCGCGACCTCGAGCTGGGCCGCAACGTCCAGGCCACCTGCTGCGGCACCTGGGACACCGCCGTGATCGCCGGGCTCGACGAGCGCGGGGAGCAACCCGCCCCGTTCCTCTCGATCATGATGGAGCCCATGGCCGGCGGCTACGGCGCCCGCCCCCACGCCGACGGCATCGACACCGGCGGGCTGTTCTGCATCCCGATGGGCCGGGTGCCGGACGTCGAGATGACCGAGTTCCTCTACCCGCTCCTGACACTGTGGCGACGCGAGGTGCCGGACTCCGGCGGCCCCGGGCGGCACCGTGGTGGACTCGGCGCCTCCCTGGCCTTCACCCCGCACGGCACCAGCATTCCCATGGGCCTGGTCCTCGCCTCGAACGGCAAGGCCGTCGCGCAGAACACCGGCCTGTCGGGCGGACACCCGGGCAACTCCGGGCTCGACGTCGTGGCCCGGCAGAGCCGGATCGCCTCGCTCCTCGCGGCGGGCACGATGCCCTCGTCCCTGGAGGAGGTGTCGGACTCCCTCGAGCCCGGCCAGAACTACGCGTCGAGCTACCTCGCCCCCGGCGAGGTCTTCGCGATGACCTGGCAGGGCGGCGGTGGATACGGCGACCCGCTCACCCGCGATCCCGAGGCAGTCGCCCGGGACGTGCAGGAGGAGAAGATCACCGAGGCGGCGGCGAAGTCCGTCTACGGCGTGGTCCTGGGAGACGGCTCGGTGGACACCGCCGCCACTCGGGCCGAGCGGTCGCGGCTGCGGAATGCGCGTCGCGACCGTTCCCGGATCGTCGGCGAGACCCGCGGCACGGTGGACCTCGCGTCGACGAAGCGCATCGACGACAACCTCGTCGAGGTGGGGTCGGACGTCGCGTGCAGGCACTGCGGTGAGGTCCTGGGCGACACCGGTGACGGCCCACTGGCCCTCGCGGTCTACGACGGCGCCCCCACGGATGCCGGCCCGCAGATCATCGCGACCGCCGCCGACTACGTCGACGCGCCGGTGGTGTTCCGGCAGTACTGCTGCCCGTCCTGTTGGACCGCGTTGTCGTCGGCGGTCGTTCCCGCCGACCACCCGGACGCCGCCACAACCCTCGGGCGGCTGACGGTCACCGCCGGCTAGCACGGGTCCGGGGTGGGCGAGCGGCACGCTCCCCACCCCGCCCTCGTCCCCCACCCCCGGGCGCCCTGGCCACGCGGTGCTCCCGACCACGACATCGACCTGTGGGAGCTCGACGAGGCGGGTGCCCGACGATCCCACCGGCCGGTGAACCGTCCTCGGAGGCTACCGGCACGTACGGCGCCTCTCGCTGGTCGTCGAGTCGGCGCGTTCCGGTTCGGTTCGACCGTGCGCGCCGACCCGACGAGCGAGAGCGAGCCCTAGGACGGCAGGCCTTCGAGGAGGTCCTCGATGGTGATGGGAGTGTGTCGGACCCGGACGCCCGTGGCGTTGTACACGGCGTTGGCCACGGCCGCCGCCATGCCGACCACGCCGATCTCGCCGATGCCCCGGGCGCCGACGGGGTTGTGCAACGTGTCCGGGTGCTGCACGAACTGCACGTCGATCTCGGGGATGTCGGCGTTGACCGGGAGCAGGTAGCCGGCCAGGTCGCCGTTCGCGAGCCGGCCGTCGTCCTCGATCTCCAGCCCCTCGTGCAGGGCCGCCGAGACGCCCCAGATCATGCCGCCCTTCAGCTGGCTGCGTGCGGCCTGGTCGTTCACGATGCGGCCGGCGTCGAACACGCCGAGCATCCGCGACACCCGCACGTCGCCCGTCCACCGGTGCACCCGGACTTCGCAGAACTGGGCGCCGAAGGAGCTGAAGGAGTGCTTGGTCATCTCCTCCCCGGGGGCCGCGGAGCCGATGGCGGAGATCGTGTCCCGGCCGAGCGCGGACAGCAGCTCCCCGAACGTCATCGACCGTCCCCCACCCAGCACCCGGCCGTCGGCGTAGGTCACGTCCTGGCCCGCGAAGGGTGCGTCCGGCGCGCTCGCGAGCGACTGCAGCTCCTCGAGCACCGCAGAGGCCGCGGCCACGATCGCCGATCCCACGCTCGCCGTGGCGGTCGACCCGCCGGACATGCCCCCGGGCGGGTAGGCGGACAGGCCCAGCCGTGGTGTGATCCGCTCCGGTCCGAGGTCCAGCGCCTCCGCCCCGAGCAGCGCCATCACCGTCAGCAGGCCGGTACCGGGATCGGAGCCACCGACCGAGACCAGGGCCGTGTCGTCCGCCTGCAGCGTGATCTCGGTCGTGGTCGGGAACCGCAGCGCCGGGAACATCGCCGTCGCGGTCCCCATCCCGACCAGCCAGTCGCCCTCCCTCCTGCCGGTGGGCGTCCGGCTCGACCAGCCGAAGTGCTCGGCGCCGATCCGGTAGCAGTCGTCGAGGTACTTGCTCGACCACTGCAGGTCGCTGCCGGCGGGACCGAGGGATCCGTTGCGCAGCCGCAGCTCGATCGGGTCCATGTCCAGCGCGACGGCCAGCTCGTCCATCGCGCTCTCCAGCGCGAACGACCCGGGCGCCTCGCCCGGTGCGCGCATGAACGTGGTCCGGGGGATGTGCAGCGGCACCACCTTCTGGCTGACGGCCAGGTTCGGGGTGCGGTAGGCCACCCGGGACGTGGCCGAGGTAGGTTCCACGAACGACCGGTCGGTGTCCGCGCTGCACCAGGAGTCGTGGCGCACGGCGATCAGGGTGCCGTCGCGGTCGGCCCCCAACGTGATCTCCTGCAGCGTCTCCGGGCGGTTGGCGGTCGCGGTGAAGACCTGTTCTCGGCTCAGCGCCGCCTTGACCGGCCTCCCGAGGGCCCGCGACGCTGCCGCGGCCAGGAACGCCGGGACGGAGGTGCGCCCCTTCCCGCCGAACGCACCGCCCACGAACGGGTTCACCGTGTGCACCGCGGACGGGTCGACCTCCAGTGCGGCTGCCAGGTCCGCCTGCTGGACGAAGGCGCCCTGGTTGCCGCTGTAGACGGTGAGGCCGTCGGCGTCCCAGTGCGCCACGGCGGAGTGCGGCTCCATCGCCGCGTGGTTCTGGGTGGGCGTCGAGTACCGGCCACCGACCACGACCGGGCTGCTCGCCAGCGCGTCCTCGATCGACTCCACCCCCTCTGCGAGGACGACGGAGCTCGAGGGCTCCCCGTCCAGGCCGGGCGGCGCGTCCTCGGCCAGCTCGAGGTTGCCGGCCAGCGACGTGCGGGCGGGGCGCTCGTCGTAGGACACCTCGACGAGCGCGCTCGCGTCCCGGGCCTGCTCGTAGGTCTCCGCCACGACGAAAGCCACCGGCTGGCCGTAGTGGGTGACGGTCCGATCCTGCAGCGGCACCCAGGTGTCGCCCAGCATGGGGGTCGTCGGGGTGCGCAGCGTGAGCGGATCGAACGGCGTGTAGACGGCGACCACCCCGGGCGCGGCCTGCGCCGCGGCCACGTCCATCGCCACGATCTCGCCGTTCGCGATCGTGCTGGTCATCACGTGGCCGTACAGCATGCCCGGAAGGTTGTGGTCCGACCCGTACCGGGCCCGGCCGGTGACCTTGAGCGGGGCGTCGATCCGTGTGGTGGTCATCCTCGGCTCCCGCTCGGTTCGTCCTGGGTCAGCTCGCAAAGGGCACGAACGACGGTCCGGCGCAGCAGTGGGACCTTGAAGCCGTTCGCGGACAGGGGCGTCGCGCCCTCCGCCGCGACTCCCGCGGCCTCCTGGAAGGCCTCCTCGGTCACCGGCGCGCCGCGCAGGGCCTCCTCGACGGCGGTCAGGCGCCACGGCACGGTCGCGACGCCGCCGACGGCCACGCGTGCGTCGACGACGCGGGCGTCCCGTACGTCCAGCGCGACGGCCGCCGAGCAGAGCGCGAACTCGTAGGACTGCCGGTCCCGCACCTTGACGTAGGTCGAGTTCGCCGCCCAGTCCAACCGCGGCACCACGATCTCGGTGATCAGCTCGCCGGGACGCAGGTCGTTCTCGACGTGCGGGGTGTCGCCGGGCAGGCGGTAGAAGTCGAGCAGCGGCACCGTGCGGGTGCCGGCTGCGTCCGCGAGGGACACCTGTGCGTCCAGTGCCACCAGCGCAACGGCGACGTCGCTCGGATGCGTCGCGACGCACGCCTCGCTCGTTCCCAGCACGGCGTGCATCCGGCCGGCTCCCGAGCGAGCCGGGCAACCGCTGCCGGGGACGCGCCGGTTGCACGGCATCGACACGTCGCGGAAGTAGGTGCACCGGGTGCGCTGCAACAGGTTCCCGCCCATGCTGGCCATGTTGCGCAGCTGCTGGGAGGCGCTCTGCAGCAGAGCACGGGAGATCATCGGGTACACCCCCGGGTGCCGGGCGACGTCGCTCATCCGCTCCAGCGCGCCCAGCCGCAGCCCGTCGGTGGTGTCGATGCCACGCAGCGGGACGGCGTTGATGTCCTGGACGTGCCGGGGGGTCAGCACGTCGAGCTTCATCAGGTCGACCAGCGTCGTCCCCCCGGCCAGAAAGGTGCCGGCGCCCGCAAGGGCGTCGTCGACCGTGGTCGGCGCGGTCAGCTCAAACGACTGCATCGGCCCTCCTCACCTGCTCGATCGCCGCCACGATGTTCGGGTACGCCGAGCAGCGGCAGAGGTTGCCGGACATGAACTCGCGGACGTCGTCCACGTCCTGCTCCACCGCGGCGACCGCCGACATGATCTGTCCGGAGGTGCAGAAGCCGCACTGCAGCGCGTCCTGGTCGACGAACGCCTGCTGGACCGGGTGCAGCGCGTCGCCGGTGGCGAGTCCGTCCACGGTGGTCACCGGCTCGCGCACGGTCGCGACCAGGGTCAGACACGACAGCACGGGGCGGCCGCCGACGTGCACGGTGCAGGCGCCGCACTGACCGCGGTCGCATCCCTTCTTGGGGCCGGTCACGTCGAGCCGCTCGCGCAACGCGTCGAGCAGGGTGACGCCGGGCTCCACGTCGAGGTTCTCGGTCCTGCCGTTCACTTCGAGTGAGATGTCCACGGGGATTCTCTTCCTCGCCGCATGTCCGCCGAGACGATGATGCGGCATCGGAGGGTGCTGGCTCGTCAGTCCGTACACTGGGAACCGGATAATCATCCGGTCCTCCGGTGAACCCTAGCGGATATCTATCCGTTCGGCGAGCGTCCCCGGCCGACGCCCGGCCGGACGTGGATTACATTCCTGCGGGAGGCCCGGGAGGTGACGATGACGACGGGACCCGCGAACCTGAGGCGCGCGGACGCCCGCCGCAACAACGAGCGCATCGTCGCGGCGGCGGCGGAATCGCTCGCCGACACGGGCGAGCTGTCGTTCAACGCCATCGCCAAGGCGGCGGGGGTGGGGGTCGGAACCGTCTACCGGCACTTCCCGACCCAGGGGGCCCTCGTCCTCGCGGTGTACCGGCACGAGGTGCAGCAGATGCTGGACGTGGTCCCTTCCCTGCTGCGGGAGAAGTCCCCGCCGGAGGCGCTCCGGGCGTGGACCACAGACCACCTCGCGCGGTACATGATGACCAAGCGCGGCCTCGCGGACGCCCTGCGCTCCGCCACGAGCGCCGACGACGAGGACGTCCCGGGCAAGGCGTACGAAGCCATGGTCGAGGCGGTGCGCACCCTGCTCGAGGCCAACGTCGAGGCCGGCACCGTACGCCCGGGCCTCGACCCGGAGACCGTCCTGCGCGGTCTGGGCGGCCTGCTGTTCCTCGACCCCCGGGGCGACTGGCGCGGTCAGACCGAGGCGCTCGTCGACCTGCTGTGGCGCGGCTTGCGCCCGGACGACTGAGTCGGGGCCGCGGCGGGGGGTGACACGTCAGAACCCGGGCGCTCCTCCGAATCCGCACCGAGCCGATCCTCGCCGTCGCCGGTAGAAGGCGGGCCGGAGCGGGTCTCACGGGCCGGTCCCGGGAAAGGTCCTCACGCGATCAGGGGCGAGGGCGGCTCCCTCAGCTCGAGCTTCAACGCGAGCGTCGCGGCCAGCTCGTCCCGGGCGTCGAACAGCGGAGCGCGCCGCTCGGGCGTCCGGTACAGCTCGACCAGGCGGCCCGCCGGGGTGCTGACGACGATCGCGACGGGCGGCGTACGCGGTGAGGTGACGGCGACCGCGACGGCCGAAATACCCTTGTTGATGTTCTCCAGGCAGAGGGAGAACCCGCGCCTGCGGGTGCTGTCGCACTCGGCGAGCAGGATTCGGTACTCGCGGTCCGAGAGGCGGGATCCGCGGGCCTCGGCGGCGGTGCTGCGGTAGAGGTGCTCGACCTTCTCGACCGGTAGCAGCGCCAGGAGCGCCCGTCCGGCGGCGCTGAGGTGAGCGGGGAGCACGTTCCCGGTCCGCTCGGGCACGTGGTCGGGATCCTCCGGCTCGGCGGAGACGAGGACGCGGGTGTGCACGCCGACGCGGGTGGCGAGGCACACCGTCTCGCCGTACCTGTTCGCCAGCGCGCCGAGCGTCGGGAGGGCGAGCTCCTGGATGTCGCGGGCCAGCTCCGAGGAGATGACCGGCGCGCTCAGGGCCGGGCCGGCGCGGTAGCGCCGGTCGTCGTCCTGCACCGCGAAACCGTGGAAGACGAGCATCGCCATGATCCGGTGCGCCGTCGAGTCGGCGACACCCAGGACCTTCGCGACGTCCGAGATCCGTGCGGAGCCGAAGTCGCGGAGGATGTGGATGGCCCGGAGAGCGTTGTCGATCGAGTTCACGGCGTACGCCGGCCTGTGGTACTCGAGGTTGCCCTGCGTGATGGCCCGGACCTCCCTTCCGGAAGTGAACACGATCCTCCCCCACAGGTGGCCCGGCGACAAGGACGGGGCCGTCGCGAGGGCAGGCCCCGGCCCGATTCCACCGAGCAGAAGTTCGGCGCCCGCGACCCCTCGCGCCGACACGATGAGAGGGCTCGACATCGATCAGGAAACGAGGACCCATGGCCACGGAAGGCAACGAGAACATCGAGTTCGTCACCGGCATCCCGGCGAACCTCGGACCCGAGGTCACGGCGCTCGGCCTCCTCCCCCCGTTCCCGCCCCACCCGATCCCCCGGGGCGCACGGCCGTCGAAGGTCCCCGGCGACCACCACCCCCACCTGAGCCTCGCGGAACGGGACCGGCGCTGGGACGCGCTGCGCAAGGACATGTTGATGGCGGGTGTCGACGCGCTCGTCCTGCTCGGCAACGACATCTACTGGGACATGGGGATCGCGAACATCCGCTACCTCACCGGCACCGGCGCGAAGATGGGCTCGAGCGCGCTGTTCTTCCTGGACCGGGACCCGGTGCTGTACAACGCGGTGGCGCACATGAGCCAGCCCTTCCACTTCCAGGAGGCACTGCACGGCTGGGTGGACGACATCCGGATCGGTCACGGGATCCCCGAGCTCGCCGCCGAGCTCAGGGACCGGGGCCTCGGTCGCGCGCGGATCGGCCTGGTCGGCTTCTCCTCGACCATCCAGACCACCTCCACGATCCTGTCCGGCGAGCAGGCGGCACTGGAGGCGCTGCTCCCCGACGCCCGGCTCGTCGACTTCGGCTACGCGTTCCAGCGGCTCCGCGTGGTCAAGAGTGAGGAGGAGATCGGCATGCTCCGCTCCGCGGCGGTGGTCGCGGAGAAGACCATCGACGCCCTGGTGACCGCCGCGGGCGCCGGCGCCACCGAGGCGGAGGTCTACGCCGAGATGATCCGGACGCAGATCGCGAACGGCGGCGAGCCGAACATCTTCAACCTCTTCGCCTCCGGCCCTGCCGAGCACCCGGACAGCGAGCTCTGGCACCTGCTGCACGGGTCGGACCAGCCGATGGTCCCGACGACCCGGCCGCTGAACGAGGGTGACCTCGTCGTCGCGGAGTGGCACACCAAGTACGGCGGCTACCTCGTCCACACCGAGTACAGCTGCCACATCGGGTCCCGCGTGCCCGACCCGCTGTACAAGCTCTTCGACATCGCGCTGGAGTGCTTCGAGGCCAGCCGGGCCGCGCTCGTGCCGGGCAGGACGATCGACGAGGCGCTGCGCGAGATCCGCGAGCCCGCCGACCGGGCCGGGGTCAACTGGATCGAGCTCGGCTTCCACGCGATGGGCCTGGCCTCGCCGGAGTTCCCCACCGTCGTCTACCAGCCCGGATACGGGTCCGACTCGCTCAACGGCGCGCGGATCGGCCACCTCGTGCTCGAGGAGGGGATGCACTTCGGCAACAACATCGACCTCCACGACCGGTCCTGGCGCTCCGACGTCGGCCTGATGTACGGCGGCAGCATGGTCGTCCGTCCCGGCGGCGCCGAGGTCCTCGTGAACCCCCCGAAGGTGCTCGGGGTCAGCTGAGCCCGGAGGACGGAAGAGGGACGCGGCCCGAAGGCTGCGTCCCTCTTCCGTTCTCGCCGGGGGCGGACTCACTTCCGCGCGACGGTCTCCTTGTCGTAGCCGGCCGCGCGCTGGTACCGGTGGCTGATCTCTTCGATCTCCTCCTGCGAGATGATGTCGTGGAGGTTCTCGAACGGCTCGCCGTTCGTCCGCTGCTCCACGACCTCGATGATGGTGTCGGGCGGTGTGGTGCGGTTCGTGAGCACCAGGTTGTTGACGACCGGCAGCCGCTCCACCTGGTACGCGACCAGCCCCTCCCGCGGGTCCGCCGTCGCCTCGAGCGCCTTCGCGAGCGCCTCGGCGTCGAGGATGGCCTGTGCGCCACCGTTCCCGCCGCGCGGGTACATGGGGTGGGCGGCGTCGCCGAGGAGCGTCACGCGGTCGAAGGTCCACCGGTCGACCGGGTCACGGTCGACCATCGGGTAGGAGAGCACGTTCTCGCCCTTGCGGAGCAGCTCGCCGCAGTCGAGCCAGTCGAACTTCCAGTCCTCGAAGTAGTGCAGGAAGTCGTCGATGTCGCCCGCCGCGCTCCAGTCGACGGGCGACCGCACCTCGGTGTTCACCTCGGCGATCCAGTTGACGAGCTGGTTGCCCTCGGTGTCGATGGCGTTGCGGATCGGGTACACGGCGAGCTTGCCCGTCAGGAAGAGGGCCCCGATGCGGGTCGCGCTCCCTCCACTGAGGAACGGCGGCATCCGGGTCACCCCCCGCCACATGTTGATGCCGTGGAAGACCGGGGCACCCTCGTCCGGGTAGAACGTCTTGCGCACCACCGAGTGCACCCCGTCGCAGCCGATCAGGACGTCGCCCTCGACCGGCGCGATCGCGCTGCCCGCGGAGGCCTGGAAGGTCGCCGTGACGCCGGCCTGGTCCTGCGTGAGGCCCACCAGCCGGTGGTCGGTGTGCACGTGGTCCCCCCCGAGCCGGGAGAGCACGGCGTTCAGCAGCACCGTGTGCAGGTCGCCGCGGTGGACCGAGAAGTGCCGGTACGGGTGCCCGGCGTACAGCCCGGTCGGCTCGCGGTAGATGATCTGACCGTTGTGGGTGGCGAAGACGAACTCCTGCGCCTCGACGGCCACCTCCGCGAGCGCGTCCTCCAGGCCGAGCTGGGTCAGGACACGGACGCAGTGCGGCATCAGGTTGATGCCCAGCCCCAACGGCTTGAACTCGGGGGCCGCCTCGTAGACGTGGACGTCCACGTCGTCGAAGCGCGCCCGGAGCGACAGCGCCAGTGTCAGCCCGCCGATGCCGCCGCCGACAACCACTACCTTCATTCGCGAGGCCTCCCTGTCTCCTCGTCCCGGCGCCTACGCGTAGGCCTTCGTCCGCGCCGGGTCGTCCTGACCCTGGGGAGCGACCGGCTGCCGGAGGCCGATCCGCTCCATCCGCGGGAGCACCTCGTCGCGCAGGTGGGGGAACTCGTCGACGTAGTGGACGAGCCCGACGGCGACGCCCTGCAGCCCGGCGGCGCTCAGCCGTGCGTACATGTCGACGACGTCGTCGTAGCTGCCGACGACGGGCCACGTGCCGGACCCGCCGATGTTGCGCCGCTTCATGGCGTGCGCCTGCAGCTGCTCCGCCGTGGACGACTGGGCCGTGAGGCGGCCGGCCGCCATGTTGTCCGCCGCCTCCCAGTCGCCCATCTCGTCGACGATGTAGTGGTAGTAGTCCTCCGCCTCCTTGCGGGTGGGCCGGCAGACCAGGTGGCTGCTGGCGAAGACACCGAACGGGCGGGCGGGGTCGATGCGCTTCACCTCGGCCACCTTCTCCCCCATGCTGTCGAGGTCGTTGATCACCATGAAGAGCGCGTCGGCGTTGCGGGCGGCGAAGGCGCTCCCGGCGGAGGAGATGCCCGCGCTCATGATGACCGGATCGCCGACGGGGTGGGGCTGGCCCTCCACGCCCTTCAGATCGAAGAACCGGCCCTGGTGGTCGAACAGGTCCGGCTCGGTCCAGACCTTCTTGACGACGTCCAGCCACTCCTGCGCGTAGGCGTACCGGTCGTCGTGCTCCTTGAGCGCCTGCCCGAACATCGAGAACTCCGCGGCGTTCCAGCCCGCCACGATGTTGAGCCCGAAGCGCCCGCGGCCGACGTGGTCCGCCGTCGCCATCTGCTTGGCGGCGAAGACGGGGTGGATCAGCGCGCAGTGGGTGGTACTGAACACACGGATCCGCGAGGTGTGGGCCAGGATGCCGGTCGCCCAGCTGATCGGCTCGAAGTTGCTGTTCTGGCTGTTCGTCTCGCCGCCGTACCCCCGCCACCGGCCGACCGGGAGGAGGAACTCCAGCCCCGCGTCGTCCGCCAGCTGCGCGGCCCGGACATTGTTGTCCCAGGTGTTCTGCCACCGCTCCGGGGCCTTGGTCATGGTCATGCCGTTGGAGCAGTTGAGGGCGAACAGTCCCAGCTGGAAGGCGTTCTTGCTCAGCATGTAGCCGTCTCTCCTTGTCGATCGGCGCGCGTACGGACCGCGCGGGGGGTGCGCCTCACCGTGAGAGCGGGCGCGTGTGCAGGTCTCGCGGGATGAAGAGGGCCGAGACGAGCGTGAGGACGGACACCGCGACCACCCAGTACGACGCGGAGATCGGCTGGCCCGTCATGCTGATCAGCCAGGTGCAGATGTACGGACCGAAGCCGCCGAAGAGGGTGACGCCGACCGCCATGGTGACGGTGACGAGGAAGCCGTGGTTGCGCCCGTGGAACATCTCGACGATCAGCGCGACACCCATGCCCAGGATGGGGGCCGAGAAGAAGGCGAGCACGAACTCGAGCAGCAGGACCGCCCAGAACTCCTTGGTCGTCGCGACGAGTGTGAAGAGCGGGACGGCCAGGACGAGGTAGCCGATGCCGGAGAAGAAGATCACCGGCCGCCTGCCCACCCGGTCGGAGATCCAGCCGCCGACCGGGATCAGCGCCGCCGTCAGCCCGGCACCGAGTGCGGTGGCCCAGAGCGAGCCAGAGGCGTTGACCCCCACGATCGCAAAGGCGAAGGTGGGCATGTACGTCAGCGTGATGAAGGTCGTCGTGGTCCACAGCGCGATGAACCCGAGGACGACGAAGAAGGCGGCGCCGTTGGGCAGCCGATTCGCGGGCGAGGAAGCGGCCTGCGCCTCCTCCGCCGAGCGGTGCGCGGCGCGGATCTCCTCGAACACCGGGGACTCCTCGACGTCCCGGCGCAGGAAGAAGACGACCAGCGCCAGCGCGGCGCCGAGGAAGAACGGGATGCGCCACGCCCAGGCGTTGACGGTCGCCGTCCCGAGTGTGGTGGTCAGCAGGGCGCCGAGGAGCGCGCCCAGCAGGACACCGGTCGTCGCCGCGGAGTTGAGGAAGCTGCCGAAGAACGCCCTGCGCCCCGTCCCGGCCCACTCGACGAGGAACATCCCCGCGGAGCCCTGCTCGCCACCGGCCGAGAGCCCCTGGCACAGCCGGCCGACGACCACGATGAGGGTGCCGAGGACACCAGCGGTGACATAGCCCGGCGCGAGCGCGATCAGCAACGAACCGGTCGCCATCAGCAACATCGAGAAGAGCATGATCGCCTTGCGACCCTTGCGGTCGACAAGCCGGCCGAAGATCAGGCCGCCGAGCGGCCGAGCCAGGAACCCGACGACGAAGACGACGAAGGTCGAGAGGAGGGCGGCGAGGGAGTCCTGCTTGGGGAAGAACGTCGCGGCGATCGCGGGGGCGAAGAAGCCGTAGACCGTGAAGTCGTACCACTCGAAGACGTTGCCGACGGCGGTGAGCATGAGCGTGCGCCGACGGGCGCTGGGCGGGGCCGTGCCGTCGGCGACGTCGGCGTTGGTCGGAACTCTGGTCATTGAGAACTCCGTTGGACTCAATCGGGCGTGGTGGCAGGGACCATCGATCGGGAGGCCGGGCGGCCGCGAGGGCCGGCCCGAGGTGCCGTCGCCGGCGGCGGGTGCGCAGCGGTGTGGTGCGGCTCGGCCGGATCGAACGGTACCCACGTTCTGGGCGGCACCCGTCGTAGTTCTGCGTTGAAGAATGTGGTCCTCGTCAGCCGGTGAGGGCGGCCTCGATGAGCTCGGCGGTGTCCGTCAGGGCGTCGACGTAGGCGGTGAGCTGGGCGGCCCGGTAGCGGGCGGTCGGCATCGCGATGGCGATCCCGACGACGGGGGGTTGCTCGAGCCCCTGCACCGCGCGCCCGATGGCGGTCAGCCCCTCCTCGGTGAGGCCGTCGTTGACCGCGAACCCCTGCCTGCGGACCCGGCGCAGGTCGCGCATCAGGGCATGCACGTCGAGGTGCCCGCCCTCCGGCGGGCCACCCGTGTCGTACAGGTCCCGGACGTGGTCCTCCGGCCAGGACGCCAGGACGGCGCGCCCGGCGGACGTGAGATGGGCGGGCAGCTCGCGCCCGACCCGGTCGCCGACACGAAGGATCCGGTCGCACTCGACGGAGGCGACGAACCGCGCGCGCCTGCCGCGGACCACCTGCAGCTGCACGGTCTCACCGGTCCGGGCCATCAGTACCTGGAGCAGCGGGAGCGCCACGCGCCTCAGCTCGGTCACGGGCTCGCCGAGCTCCCCGCGCAGCATCGGCCCCGGCCCGTAGCGACGGTCGTCGTCCTGCTCGGCGAAACCCCGGTAGACGAGCATCGCCAGCAGGCGGTGGGCGGTGGAGCGGGCGACGCCGAGGCGGGTGGCCGCGTCGGCGACCCCCATCGGCCCTTCCTGTGCGAGTGCGGTCGCCAGGATCAACGCGTGGTTGACCGACTCGATGCTGTACCGCGGCTTGTTCTGCACGCCGGAACTACTACTCGCGCCAGGCAGAACCCGTCCAGCGTCGGGCTCGGCGGCGCTGCCCCGTTCTTCACTCCAGAACATCACCGACCCACGGGAAAAACATCCGTAGCGTCGGCGCTGCGACCACACCCGTCGCCCGGAAGGACCGTTCACCATGACCTCCCTCTCCTCCCCGGTCTCGCCGAGCGCGAGCGCGGGCCCGGGCCAGCCGGAGCCGTCGGCGGAGCTCGACGCCCTCTACCGCGGGTTCTCCGACGAGCTGCTCGTTCCGCTGTGGACCGAGATCGGCGAGCTGATGCCGCGGACGCCGAGCCCGGCGGCGCGGCCCCACGTCTGGCGCTGGGACCGGCTGTTCCGCCTGGCCGAGCGCTCCGGCGACCTCGTCCCGGTCGGACGGGGCGGCGAGCGGCGGGCGATCGCCCTGGCGAACCCCGGCCTGGGCGGTGCCCCCTTCGCCACGTCGACGCTCTGGGCCGCGATCCAGTACCTCAAGCCGCGCGAGGACGCTCCGGTCCACCGGCACACCCAGAACGCGTTCCGCTTCGTCGTCGAGGGCGAGGGCGTGTGGACCGTCGTCGACGGCGATCCGGTCGCAATGCGCCGCGGGGACCTCCTCCTCACGCCGGGCTGGCACTTCCACGGCCACCACAACCAGAGCGACCGGCCCATGGCCTGGCTGGACGGCCTGGACATCCCCTTCGTCCACCACATGGGATCGGCGTTCTTCGAGACCGGTCCGGACCAGGTCGGCGACCGCTCCGCACCCGACCGCTCCCGGGCCGAACGGCTGTGGGCCCATCCCGGCCTGCGCCCGGTCGCGCGTCCCGACCCGCTGCCGAACTCGCCGATCGCGGCGTACCGCTGGGAGCACACCGACGCCGCCCTGGACGACCAGCTCGCCCTGGAGCGGGAAGGGCATCCCGGGGTCGTCGAGCCCGGGCACGCCGCGGTCCGCTTCTCCAACCCGACGACGGGTGGCGACGTCATGCCGACCCTGCGCGCGGAGATGCACCGGCTCGCGCCCGGTGCGCGGACCGCAGCACGCCGCGAGGTCGGGTCGGCCGTCTGGCAGGTGTTCGACGGCACCGGCCAGGTGCACGTCGGCGAGCGCGACTGGACGGTCACCCGGGGCGACCTCGTGGTCGTCCCGTCCTGGGCGCCGCTGGCGATCGGCACCGACTCCGGCCTGGACCTCTTCCGCTTCTCCGACTCCCCGATCTTCGAGCGCCTGCACCTCGACCGCGTCCAGGTCGGCTGAGCAGCGGCGCCGACCCCGCCGACCCCGAACGCCCTGGAGGACCACACGTGAGACTGATGACCCTGCGCACCGGCGGAGGCACCCGAGCCGCTCGGGCGGACGGCGAGCACGCGGTCGAGATCGACGCCCCGGACGTCGGGACCCTGCTCGCCGACCCGGGGTGGCGCACCCGTGCGGAGAGGGCCGGCGGAACCCGGCACGAGATCGCCGGAGCGGACGTCGCCCCGGTCGTCCCGCGTCCCGGCAAGATCCTGTGCGTCGGGCTGAACTACCGGACGCACATCCTCGAGATGGGCCGCGACCTGCCCACCCACCCCACCC
>NZ_JAJSOK010000017.1 GCF_021283305.1 Pseudonocardia kujensis | reverse complement strand
GGACCGCCAGCGCGTCGATCGCGCGCAGCAACGTCATCCGTGAGGTGGGCACGCCCAACCCGCCCGACAGGCGCGCGCCGGGACGTCCGCCGAGGGCGAGCCCCAAGCTCCGCAGCATCGTCTGTAACGCGTGAGTGCTGCGCTTGTATCGGCCGGTCAGGTGCGGGAACGACTCGGCGAAGGTCTTGCGCGGGCAGGCGCTCGCCATGCAGACGAACCTGCGGACTTTCACGTGCAGCAGCACCGGTCTACCGGACACGGCGAGGTCGGACAGTCGCCGCTGGTAGCGGCTGTGCACCCGGCTGGAGACCCCGCCACAGACCGGGCACCGCGCGCCGTCACCCGTCGCCTGAACCTCGATCCGCAGCGTCACCCCGCTCACGAACACCCGGTCGACCTGCAGCCCGACGAGCTGCGGGAACAGCACGGCCTGATCAAGATCGCACAGCTGGCATGATCACCCGATCGAGGAGTGCCGCGACGCAGGCGCGCCGGCCCGAAGATCACGCAATCTGTGCCAGAGCCCAGATTCAGCCGCCGTTGACACCTACGAACGGATCAGGTGATCAAAGGCGCTCAGCGCTGCCTTCGCCCCGTCACCGGCAGCAGCGACGATCTGCTTATATGGCGTGCATGTGCAATCACCCGCGGCGAATACGCCACCGAGACTGGTGCGTCCACAGGCGTCGATGAGGATTTCGCCGTGGCTGGTCAGATCAACGACCTGGCTGACCCACTCGGTGTTCGGGAGCAGCCCGACCTGTATGAACACACCGCTCACCGGCAGTTCGTGCGAAGTTTCGGCGCACCGGTCGGTGTAGCGCACCGCGGAGACTTTGACCCCGTCACCGAGGACCTCGGTGGTCTCCGCCTCGTGGAGGACGGTGACGTTGTCCAGGCTGTGCAGCTTGCGCTGCAGCACCTCGTCGGCCTGCAGGACAGGCCCGAACTCCAGCAGCGTGACGCGCGACGTGATGCCGGCCAGATCGATTGCCGCCTCGACGCCGGAGTTGCCGCCGCCGACGACCGCGACCGGCTTGTCCGTAAACAGCGGACCGTCGCAGTGTGGGCAGTGGGTGACGCCCTTGTTGCGATACTCCTGCTCGCCGGGAACTCCGAGGTCACGCCAACGCGCACCGGCAGCCACGATCACGGTCCGTGACCGCAGGACGGCGCCGTTGTCGAGGGACACCTCGATGGGCGACTCGCTGATGCTCCGATGGAGCTTTGTGGCTCGCCGACGTGGGATGACGTCGATCTCGTACGACCGGATGTGCTGTTCCAACGCCCCGGCGAACTGCGTTCCTTCGGTGTGCGGCACCGTCGGAAAGTTCTCGATTCCGGCGGTGTCGAGCACCTGCCCGCCGACGCGCTCGGCCACCAGACCGGTGCGGATGCCCTTGCGCGCGGCGTAGATCGCCGCGGTGGCCCCGGCGGGCCCGCCACCCACGACCAGGACGTCGAACGTGGCCTTGTCGTTCATGGCCTCGACGTTCTGGTCGGAGGCGCCCCCGTCGAGGCGCTGGACGATCTCGGCGAGGTCCATGCGTCCCCGCCCGAAGAGCTCGCCGTTGAGGTAGACGGTGGGCACGCTCAAGACCTCGCGATCAGCAACCTCGGAGGCGAACGCGCCGCCTTCGATCGCCGTGTGGGTGACAGCCGGGTTGAGCACGCTCATCAGGTTCAGCGCTTGGACCACCGCGGGACAGTTTCGGCAGGTCAGCGAGAAGTACGTCTCGAAATGCAGTGGCCCGGGCAGGGTCCGCACCCGCTCGAGAAGCGCGCTGTCCTCCTTGGCGGGGTGTCCGCCCACGTGCAGCAGGGCCAGGACCAGCGAGGTGAACTCGTGTCCGAGCGGGACTCCGGCGAAGCGCACGCCGCTGTCCTCGCCGGGAGTGGTGACGAGGAATGACGGAGTGCGCAGGTTCGGCCCGTGCACTTCGCGCACGGTGAGCTTGTCACTCACCGCTGCGATGTCCTCCAGGAGGCCCCGCGTCCGCTCCGAGGTAGGGCCTTCGTCGAGGGTGGCGACCAGTTCGACCGGTTCGCGCAGTCGCTGCAGGTAGGTGGTCAGCTTTGCTGTCAGATTCGCGTCGAGCATCAGATCTTTCCGACGAGGTCCAGCGATGGGGCCAGCGTGTCGGCGCCCTCGTCCCACTTGGCGGGGCACACCTCGCCCGGGTGTGCGGTGATGTACTGGGCGGCCTTGACCTTGCGTAGGAGCTCCACGGCGTCGCGGCCGATGCCGGCGTCGTGCAGCTCGACGGTGCGGATCCTGCCCTCGGGGTCGATGACGAATGTGCCGCGCAAGGCCTGCCCGTCCGCCTCGACGAGGACGTCGAAGTCGCGGGAGAGCTGGTGGGTCATGTCGGCCAGCAGCGGGAACTGCACCTTGCCGGCCGCTGCGGAGGTCTCGTGCCAAGCCTTGTGCGCGAAATGGCTGTCGGTCGAGGCGCCGTAGACCTCCACACCGAGCGCCTGGAACGTCTCGTAGTGGTCTGCGAGGTCCTCGAGCTCGGTCGGACAAACAAACGTGAAGTCGCCGGGGTAGAAGACGATGACGCTCCAGTGGCCCACCAGGTCCTCGTCCGTGATCTCAATGAACCTGCCCTGCTGGAAGGCGTTCACCGTGAACGGCTTAACCCTGGAGTTGATCAAAGACATGTGACTGGTCGATTCCTTCGATGCGGGGTCGAGCAGGGGAAGCTGGCGGCGGTGGAGGTCGCTGTCCGCTCCTTGGGTTGGACTTATCGCCTGGCGAGCCGCCGCCGCAGAGGTGCTGCATGGGGTCAGGGAAACGCGAAGCAACCGGGCACACCCGTTGATCACAGCTGCGCTGCCGGGAGCCACGACCTGCAGCACCGGAGCACCCGGATCGTCGTCGATGTTCGCGCTTCGGCCATGACCTCACGCTATGAGTGCGTTGTTCGCGGCGACTGGACGATGCGACGCAGAAGTTGGATGATTCTCATTTGAGCGATCCCGCGCGAGCTCGACCACGCGGGGTACGTCGCGGCGGCTGTACCCCGTGAGGAGAGAGCCGCCCGGGGTCAGCAGAACCGCCTCTCGACCGGGGAGCAGCAGGCCGAGAGCCGATCGCCTGCCGAGGCCGATCCGCGTTCAGGGCGACTGTGCCTCGCGCCGCCAGGCTCCGGGGGGACGACCGTGCAACTGGCGGAAGCGTCGGTTGAAGTACGCCGCGTCGTCATACCCGACCTTGCGCGCGACGGCCTCGATCGGGAGGTCCGACGTGACGAGCAACCGACGGGCCTCGGCCATGCGACGGTCGGTGATCCAGTCCAGGAGCGTGCGCCCCGTACGCCTGCGCACGATGGTCGTGAGGTGACCCGGCGAGACTGCCAGGGCCTCTGCGAGACCGCTGACCGAGAGCGGCCCCCGGAACTGCCTCTCGATCGACTCGAAGCAGGCGGCCAGGAGTGGATCGTCCTCGCGGCGATACCGGTGAGGCAGGTCGGCGGCGAGCCGTGCGATCGTCACGAGGAGGACGACCAGGTGCGCGGTACTCGCACTGCGATACCCCACCTCCCGGCGCGCGAGCTCGCGCTGCAGCTCCGTGAGGAGCTGTTCGAGGACAGGACGACGGTTGCGCGGGGTGTGGATTCGTTGGCTCGTCGACTGCTGGTCGGCGCCCAGGAATGCACTCAGCAACGGGTTGGACCACCATAGCTCCAGTGGCACCCTCAGCTCCGAAGTAGCGGTGAGTGCACCCAGCGAGAACTCGACGGCCCAGCCCTCGCTCTCCTTCATCTGCCGGAGATCGTGCGGTTGCGCCGGTGGGATCACGAACAGGTCCCCGGGCTCGATCACCCAGTCCTGGCCGCCGACGCGATGCCGCCCGGCACCGCGACGGAAGTAGACGATCTCCAGGTACCGGTGGACATGGACGCCCACCTCCACGCGCGGATGTGCATGGTCCAGGGCGTGGATGGCTACCGGTGGCTGCTGCGCGCTGCCCCGCACAGCGTCGAACATCGGGACCCTCCGAGAGCTGCCCACATCCCCTCCACCCATGACTTCCGCTCTCATGAACTTCTGAACAACAGCACATTGCTCGTGACGGGCTCGCTCGCGACTCCCGGGCCACCCGGACGCCTTCCTGAGCTCGTTACGACACCTCGCTCGTCACGACCCGGTCAAGCGTCGGCAGGCTCCCACTTCCACTCGCCCACAGGTCCATCGCCATCGTGGCCGGGCACAGGAAGGGCTTGTGGCCCGCCGGCCCCGCTATGGCGGAAGTGTCGCTCTCGTGGCGCGGCAGGTGCGACTCTCTACTACGCGGGCGGCTGTGCAAGCGCTTGCCGACGGTCCTAAGTGGTGCTGAAGAGTACTGGTTGACGACCACACCTACTCTGGACATACTACTGGGAAAGCGCTTGCAGAGACTCTGGGTTGGACGCAGCCCGTCTCTGGCAGTCGCGAGTTGCTGATCGACCGACAGGCCCGTGGTGCCCGATCCGACGCTGGTTCCCAGGAGGGCGATGGTGGCCAGAGCAGCAAGAATGTCGCAGTATTTCGCCACCGCTGAAGCGGAGCCGGAGAGCTCGTCGAAGGCCAGAACTGTCGCGTCCGACCCTCGATCCAGGGTTTCCTGTGCAATGCACGTCCGGCACATGGCGAGCGCCGCGCCGCCGCCTCGACGGACCACGGTGCACTCCCCTCCGCCCCTACAACGTCGATGGGACAACACCGATGCGAACAATCACACTGGAGGAGCACTTCGCCACCCCGGACTACGTCCGCGGACCCGGGAGTCATCTCAGCACGGCGTGGGGCCGCCCCACCGTGGATGCGCTGTGCGACTTGGGCGACGGCAGGGTCGCTGCGATGGACGCTGCCGGCATCGACGTCCAGGTCCTCTCGCTCACCTCGCCCGGACTCGAGCAGCTGTCAGCTTCCGAGGCGCCTGACTGGGCACATCTGGTCAACGACGGTCTTGCGACCGCAGTGGCAGCACACCCGACGCGCCTGAGAGGTTTCGCGTGTCTTCCGACTGCAGATCCCGAGGCGGCCGTAAGCGAACTCTCACGAGCCGTCAACGACCTCGGGTTCCTCGGCGCGATGATCAACGGGCACGTACGTGGCCGTTACCTGGACGACGAATTCTTCTGGCCGATCCTGGCGAAGGCCGAGGAGCTGCGGGTCCCGATCTACCTGCACCCGACCATGCCACCCCAGGAGGTGATCGACGCAAGCTATTCCGGGAATTTCTCCGAGCAGGTAGGGCTCGTACTGGCGGCGGGCGCATGGGGCTGGCACATGGAAACCGGCAACCATCTACTGAGGATGGTGTTGGCCGGGGTCTTCGATCGCTTTCCCGATCTGCAGGTGATGATCGGGCACCTCGGTGAGGCGTTGCCGTTCATGCTGCCACGAATTGAGCAGGTTTACGACAGCTTCGCCGACACGAACCTTGAGCGTCGAATCTCTGCCTATTTCCAGGAGAACGTTCACTATACGTTCGCCGGCTTCAACTTCACGTCAAGCTTCCTGAATCTCCTGCTCCAAGTGGGGGTCGATCGCATTCTCTTCTCGGCTGACTACCCCTACACGACGATGGCGGAGGCACGACACTTCCTGGACGAGCTTCCCGTGAGTTCGGCAGATCGGCATCGAATCGCTCACGGCAATGCAGAGAGGCTCTTCGCAATCTAGCGGAGGGTTTGCGTCTCCGTCTTTCGCTCAATCAACCCGCGCCCTTGTAGCGGCGGAGCGGCTTCGATCTCAGGGCAAGTCCTCGACACTGGCATTCTCTACCACACTGGCACTCTCAATGAGGAGAACAGCGAATGTCTCCAGCTGATCAGAGCGCTTCCGAGGGAGCGGCATCACACGTCTCGGCCGTCACACTGGCGGCTCGGATGGACCGAATCCCGATGACGTCCCGCCATCGGCGGGTTGCGGCCGTAGTCGCCGCCGGGACGTTCTTCGACGCGTTCGACTCCCTGGTTCTCGGAGTCGCCTTGACGGCCATCTCCGCCAGTCTGGGCCAAGGTCTCGTCGGTACGGGTCTCCTCATCAGCGCCGGCTATCTTGGCCAGTTCCTCGGTGCCGTCCTGATTGGGCCGTTCGCAGATCGTTACGGCCGTCGCCGAGCGTTCCTCTTCGCGATCACCGCGTTCAGCATCCTGAGCGTGGGCTGTGCCCTTGCCTGGAGCATCGAGGCGTTGACCGTCGCCCGATTGCTGCAGGGCCTGGGACTCGGCGCAGAGACGCCAGTCGCCGCGATCCTGATCAGCGAGTATGCGCCCGCCCTTCGTCGCGGCCGCGCGGTGATGCTGTACCAGGCGATCTTTGCATGGGGGGTGTTCGCCGCGCCGTTGGCCGGCCTGGCTGTGTTCGCCGTCGTCGAGCCGGCTCTCGCCTGGCGTGTGCTTTTCGCGCTCGGCGTTCTGCCGCTTCTGATCGTCCTCCTTGGCCGGCACGTCCTACCCGAGTCTGCGCGCTGGCTGATGTCGAAGGGACATGTGGGGCGGGCCGAGGAGATCGTCGTCGAGTTTGAAGAAGCCGCCATGAAGGAGAACAAGGAGCTACCGGCCCCCGAGGAGCGGATCGAGCCCGAGCCGGGCAAGCCGACTAGGCTGACCGAAATCTTCAGTCCTACGTATCGAACGCGAACGATCCTCAACGGCGTCCTGTGGTTCACCACTTACTTCGTCACTTACGGCTACTCGGTGTGGCTACCCTCCCTCTACGTTTCCATCGGAGGGTTGAAGATCAGCGAGGCTCTGTACCTGACGCTTGCCATCGCCGCCGCCCAGCTAGTTGTCGTCTACCTTTTCGCCATCTCCGTCGATCGGATCGGGCGTCGTCCGCTGCTGCTGGCAGGATATGTGGTCGCCGCAGGAGGCGCCCTACTCGGTGTGGGCCTGGTTCAGGGGGGCCTGACGGGCTGGCCTACGCTTTTCGCGGCCGGCCTGTTGATCGCGATGGGTTGCTACGTTCCCGCCGCTGGGCTGTTCCTCTACATCCCGGAGCTTTACCCGACGCGTATCAGGGGATGGGGCACGTCGGTCGGCAGTTCAATGAACCGCTTGGCTAGTGTGATCGCGCCTACCGTGGTCGGTGCCCTACTCGCCGGCGGCCTCGGCCTGGGCGCCGTCTTCGTGATGTTCGCCGTTGTCCTGATCGTCGGCCTGGTCGCGATGGCGCGCTGGGGCGTCGAGACGAAGGCGCGATCCCTCGAGGAGACGGGTGGCCCGACCTCCCAGTAGGGGCGTAGGCGGGCACTTCGCGCGGGGTCAAGGCCCTGCGCCTCGGTCGGGTGTACTGCTTCGCGATGCAGCCTGACCCGCTGCGGAAGAGCTGCTGGTCGCTGACCGAGCCCGACCCCGCACAGCGCGCAAAAATGCGGCGAGGAGATCGCGATCCGGCCCCAGCTCCGGGCTGACAGGGCGGGTCTTCGGCGGAGCGTCCGGTCTGCGCGGTCGAGACGTCGTCGGGTTGCCCAGGATCGCGGCCGCCTTGTGGGCCGGATCCCGTTCAGGTGTGGCCAGCGCCGTTCCCGCAGGCAAAGCGCGACCAGGGTTGACGCCCTGGCTGAACCGGTTCGTCGAGCGACGCTTGGACGGGCTGGTCGACGAGCCGAGGCCCGGACGGCCGCGCGCGGGTGTCGGTGCATGCGGTCACCGGTCATCGCCGCGGTACGCACAGCACCAGCGCGCGTTTCGCGGTAGTCGTGCTCGATGCGCTAGGCGGCCTGCCGACGCGGCCCACCGCCTCGAGGAAGGTCGCCGAGAGGGCGAGATGATGCTCGTCCGGTGCGTGCGCACCGGACGGGAGGGGCCGAGGACCCATCCGGGGGCCAGGTCGGCGGCGACGACGCCGCGCCGGTCGAGGACCAGCAAGGCGGCCGGGCCGCCCGCCGGCGTGGGCAGCACGCTCGGCGGTGCGGATGGGGCTCGACGGCCCGCTGCGCACGGTGGCCGCGGCCGTCGCCCGCTCGGTCACGGTCCCCGCGACCTGGGGCTGCTGCGGGTTCGCCGGCGACCGCGGGCTGCTCCACCCGGAGCTGACCGCCGCCGCGACCGCGCCGCAGGCCGCCGAGCTCGCCGGCCGGACGTTCGACGCCCACGCCTCCTGCAACCGGACCTGCGAGGTCGGGATGACCCAGGCGACCGGCGGCCCTACGAGCACGTGCTCGAGGTGCTCGACCGGGTCAGTGCGGGCCCGGGTCCAGCAGGGCCATGAGTCGCTCCCCCGCCGCCTCCGGCAGCCGGCGCCGGCTGCGGAGGTGGCGGAAGACTGGGGCGAGGAGGTCGTCGGCGAGCAGCGCCGCCCGCGGCAGCGGCTGCGCGACCGGGCGCACAACGACGCCGGCGTGCCAGCCGCCGTCCGCGCGGGGCTCGGCGTCGGCGGTGAAGTCGACGAGCGCGACGACACCCCCGCCGGGCCCGGTCCGGTAGACCGCCGCCCGCTCCCCGGCGCGGGTGGACCGCAGGCAGCACGGCGCGGCGGGCGGGTGGTGCAGCTCGTCGGCGTTCCACAGCAGGACGGAGCTCGGGACGGCGGTGCGCACTGCGGAGTGCTACCCGCGCTGGCGCTCCAGATCCTCCTTCAGAGCGTCCAACCGGTCCCGCCACCAGGCCTTGGCCTTCTCCGCCGCGGCGGCGTCGGGCAGCCGGGAGTGCGCGACGGCGACCCACGCAGCGGCCCGGGTCCTTGGCGTCGATCGTGATCGCGACCCGTCCACCGGGCTCGTCGACGTGGTCGAAACGCGCCCGCCGCGGCCGGGTGGCGGTGCGCTCGCGCAGCTCCGCGCCCAGCCACGCGCGGCGCCGCTCCTCCGCGACGACGGCGTCGAACACCGCCTCGACCGGCGCGGCGAGCGTGCGGGAGGCCGTGACCGTGAAGCCGTCGTCCTTCTGCCCCACGACCTTGCCGCCGCGGGCCCGCTCGTAGCTGGTGGTGACGGCCTGCGCCGCCCACACCATCGGAACGATGCCGAGCAGGTCCGCCACGAACCGGGAGATCTCGCGGTGCGGGCGCCCGGCCATGCCCTCCGCGTCGAGCAGGTCGAACCACTCCTCCCAGCCGCGACCGGTGCGCTCGCGGATCGCGGCGTCGGAGGTGACCAGGACCGGGGCGGGCCCGGGGTCCGGGGCGGCCAGCAGTCTCGCGCGGGCGGCGGTGTAGCTCTCCCCGGTCTTCGCCATGCGGGCCCGGACGAGCCTCTTGAAGGAACGGTGCTCGGTCATCTCGCGTCCTCTCCGCGGCGGCGACCCACGATCCACGCTCGTGCGATCCCCGCCGGAGAAGGCGTGGTGCGACCGGCCCCCCGAGGGCCCGTGCCCCCTTTGCCCCCGCTGCGCCGGTGGCGTGGACACCGGATCCGGAGGTTGGGCGCAGGACGGCGCCCGTGGCGGGGACGCTAGCAGGGGCCGGGAGGCGGGGGGAAGGACCGGGCGGCGTCGGCGAAGCGGCGGGAGAGCTGTGCGAAGGCGTCCCGCAGCTCCGCCGGCCCGACGACCTCGATCTCGGCGTCGAACCGGCCGACGCTGGCGGCCAGCCCCACCCACGACCATGCCCCGAGGACGAGGCGGCAGCGGTCCCGGCCGAGCTCCTCGACGATCCCGTCGCCGGCGAACGGCGCCACCTCGGCCGCGGGCCGCGCGAGGACGACCTCGCCGCGGCAGGGCCAGGTGCCGGTGCCGGTCGAGCCCCGGAACCGGTCGGCCACGAAGGCCGCGACGTCGCGGCCGGGCACCTCCCGGGGCACGAACCGGGGGCCTGTCGGCGTGCGCGGGGTGATCCGGTCGGCGCGGAAGGTCCGCCAGTCGCCGCGGTCGAGGTCCCAGGCCACGAGGTACCACCGCCCGCCCCGCGTGACGAGGTGGTGGGGCTCCACCCGCCGCGGCGGCTCGTCGCCCGTCCCGTAGTCGAACCGAAGCACCTCACGGGCGCGCACGGCCGCGCCGAGCGCCACCAGCACGGCACCGTCCACCGCGGGCGCCGATCCGACGGCGGTGACCTCCAGGGCGTCGATGCGGTGCCGCAGCCGCGCGGGCATCACCTGGCGGACGGTGGTCAGCGCGCATGCGGCGGCCTCGCCGATCCCGGCGCCCGAGGTGGCCGCGGTCTGCAGCGCCACGGCGAGCGCGACGGCCTGGTCGTCGTCGAACAGCAGGGGTGGCAGGTCGGTGCCCGGGGCCAGCCGGTACCCGCCGTCGGGCCCCTTGACCGCCCGGACCGGGTAGCCGAGCTCGCGGAGCCGGTCGACGTCTCGACGCACGGTGCGCGGGCTGACCTGAAGCCGCTCGGCCAGCAGCGATCCCGGCCAGTCCCGGCGGGCCTGCAGGAGGGAGAGCAGCGACAGCAGTCTCGCCGAGGTGTGACGCACGGCCCCGATGATGCCCGGAGAAGAGGCCGGTACCTGACCTCTTCTGTCGAGAGGCTTGGTGAACCCGACCGAGAGGACACACCGTGACCGAGCAGACCCTCACCCTCGACCCCGAGCGCACCGCCCTCCTCGCGGAGCTCGCCACCGCCCGCGCCGCCCTGGTCACGACCACCCGCGGCCTGACCGACGAGCAGGCCGGCGCGCGCCCCACCGCCAGTGCCCTGTGCCTGGGCGGGTTGCTCAAGCACGTCGCGTCCGTCGAGGAGGGGTGGATGCGGTTCGTCGTCGAGGGTCCGTCGGCGATGACCTACGACCTGCCCGAAGGTGTGACCTGGGCGGACTTCGCGGCCGGTACCGCCCGCGAGTACCCGCAGTGGGCGATCGACCATCAGGACGAGTTCCGGATGCTGCCCGGCGACACCCTCGCCGGCGTCGTCGCGCGCTACGAGCAGGTCGCGGCCCGCAGCGAGCAGGTCGTCGCGGCGCTCCCCGACCTGTCCGCGACGCACGCGCTGCCCGAGGCGCCCTGGAACGAGCCCGGCGGGGTGCGCAGCGCGCGCCAGGTGCTGATGCACCTGATCGCCGAGACCGCCCAGCACGCCGGGCACGCGGACATCCTCCGCGAGTCGATCGACGGCCACACCGCGAGCTGACGAGACTGTGCCCGTGACCCGCCTCGGCGCCCGGGCGCTCAACCGCGCGACGCTCGCCCGCCAGCTCCTGCTCCACCGGGCGGACCTCCCCGTCCTCGACGCGGTCCAGCACCTGTGCGGCCTGCAGGCCCAGGAACCCCAGGAGCCGTTCGCGGGGCTCTGCTCGCGGCTGCGGGCGTTCGACCCGGAGGGGCTGTCGGGCCTGCTCACCGACCGGCGGGTCGTCCGGACCACGTTGATGCGGCGCACCATCCATCTCGTCACCGCCGAGGACGCGCTGGCCCGGCGGGCGCGGCACGACGCGATGCTCCGGCAGCGGATGCTCGGGGTGTACCGGGGCGACCTCAACGGGGTGGACCTTGACGAGGTTGCGACGACCGCCGCGGAGGTGATGGCCCACGGCACGCCGCGCACCATGCCGGAGCTCGGGCGCGTGCTGGCCGAGCGCTGGCCGGGGCGGCGGGGGCGCGACCGCTGGGTGAGGCGGCCGCGGCCGGGCTGGTCCCGATGGTGCAGCTCCCGCCCCGCGGGGGTGTGGCGTCGAAGCGCCGCCGCCGAGAACGGCGCAACGGCCGCGCTCGACCCGGCCCCGACGATCCCGCGGGGCTAGACGAGTAAGTCCTAACGGCGTGGCGGCCGTGGACATGGCAGGAGGGTGTTCAAGATCCGGTTGTGTCGACCGACCTGAACACCCTCCTGACCGCACTCTACGTCAAGATCGACGATCTGTTGGGCAGGTCCACCCGGACCGGGCGCCCACCCAAGCTCTCCGACGCCGAGCTGCTCACCCTGGCCGTGGCCCAGGTCCTGCTCGGGGTCCGCTCGGAGGCCCGCTGGCTACGGTTCGTGCCCCGGGTGCTGCCCGCGGCGTTTCCGTATCTGCCCGGCCAGTCCGGCTACAACAAGCGCCTCCGCTCGGCGTTGCCGCTGATCAAACGCCTGATCCGGACCCTGGCCGCCGACACCGACCTGTGGGCCGACCCGGTGTGGGTCGTCGACTCCACCCCGGTCGAATGCGCCCGCTCCCGCCCGACGGCCAAGCGCTCGAACCTCGCCGGGTGGGCCGGCTACAGCTACTGCCCGTCGCACTCGCGGTTCTTCTGGGGGCTGCGCCTGCACCTGATCTGCACCCCGGCCGGGCTGCCGGTCAGTTGGGCGCTGGCCGACCCGAAGCTCGACGAACGCCAGGTCCTGATGGCCGTGCTCGACCACGATCCCGTCCTGACCACCGGTCGACCGGGGCTGACGATCATCGCCGACAAGGGCTACGTCTCCCGCGAGCTCGACGCCTACCTGGCCGAGCGTGGCGTGGCGCTGCTGCGCCCGTCCTACCGCAACCGCACCCCGCGCCCGGGCGAGCACCTGCTCAAACCGGTCCGGCAGCTGATCGAGTCGGTCAACGACACCCTCAAGGGCCAACTCGATCTCGAGTTGCACGGCGGGCGCAGCATCGACGGCGTCGGCGCCCGGATCGGGCAACGCCTGCTCGCGCTGACCGCCGCGATCTGGCACAACCGCGCTACCGGTCAACCCGTCACCCGGTCCTTGATCGCCTACGACCACTGACCGGGTTCGGACTTACTCGTCTAGGCGTCGAGGTGTTCACCGACTGCTTTGGGGTCTGCCCGCGGAGCTCGCTGGGCTCGCAGCGGTCCGGCCGGGATCGGCGTGGAAGAGATGCCCCTGCCGGTCTCGGACCTGCAGGCTGGGCAGATTACGCTGACTGGGACCTTGCGCGACGAGGGGATATGAGCCGCAGGCTGTGCGGAAGGCCGGCCTCGGTGCTCGAGCTGGAGTTGCTGGTCACCGGGCACGTGAACCTCGGCCACGTCGCGGATTCGCTCACCCCGAGGCCGGATCAGGTGAAGACCATCGTGGTCCGTAGCAGCCGGTTGAGCAAGAGCGCAGCAGCACAGGCGTCTGGAGCGATCACGGACTCTGCTCGGCGGGAGCGGTATCGGGAGACGGAAGGTCTCCAACGCTATCGGACCCGGCCGTGAAAGGGGCCGCGCGAGCCTAGGAGTCGAGGCTGGAGTGCCTGAGGGGCACCCAGCCTTGACTCTCACCGGGGAAATCCCCCGCCTGCAGTTTCCGACTTCCGGCATTCGGGTTCGAGGTCACTGAGCCTGGGCGATGAACTCGATGAGGAGCTGAGAGAAGATCACCGCCAGAACCACGGCGAAGGCGAGGAAGCCCAATGCCCACCGCCGAGCGTTCAGCAACGGCAGGGCCGGGTCGGCATCGGGCACAGGACGCTTCGAAGACGTCATGGGTCACAGCTCCTTGCGGTAAAGGATATCGATGACCACCGCCGCGATGGCGGCCGCGGATACGCCGATGCCGACGAAGACCCAGCCGGCGCCACCGCCCCCGGACCCGGAGTACCAGCCCTGCCCGTAGATCAGCAGAAGGACTGCTAGGAGCACGGCGCAGAGCGCGATCAGTCCGGTCAGGCGGCGCAGCTTGGCGCGCGCGGTCCAGCGCAGGTAGTCCTCGATTAGGCCGTCGTCGTCGACCCTGGGGCCCAGGGCCGGCACAGAGTCTCGGCTTGTTCGCATGCGTCCTCCGATGGCATGAAAGGATGTGACGGTTCAGTGCCGCAGGTTGGCCAGGTGACCCTTGGGCTCGGTGACGATGAAGAGGGTCCCGACGATCGTGATCCCCGAGCCGATGACGACGAAGGCGTTGAAGGGGGCACCGTAGACCGTCAGGGAGAAGAACGAGATGAAGAAGAAGGCGAGCGTGTTCGTCAGCACGCCGCCCCGAACCGCTCCGGCGTAGGCGATCCCGATGTAGTAGCCCATGATCATCCAAATGGCCCAGCCCAACCCGATCACCGAGCCGATCGCGACGAGCCGCGGCTCCGACCAGGCCTCGGCCGTGATGCGCCGCCCTTCCGGGAACAGGGCGAGCAGGAGGACGACGGCGATGACCAGCTCGAGGAAGGCGCGCCACCACAAGAAGCTCTCCGGCGGCATGAGATCGGTACCCGCCGAGATGGCGAAACTCTCGAAGCCCCAGGTGAGCACGGCACCGACGATGATGAGCAGGCCGACTGCGAAGTAGACGCCATGGGTCGGGGCGCTGAGTTCGCCACCGGAGACGGCCAGCCAGATGCCGACGCCCAACCCGGCCAGTCCTATCAGTGTGGAGGCCCGAAGGATCCTTTCGCGGTAGAGCAGCGCGGCGATGATCGCGCCGACCACGCCGGCGAGCCCGCCAATGGAGCCCGCGAGTGCGCCTCCGATCAGTCCGGAGGCGGCGGCGAAGCACAGGTCACCCACGAAGCCGCCCACTGCGACAAACAGGTTCCACCAACTGACTCGATGCCCGAGAACACGCACGGTGTCGCGCCAGGTGCCCGTGATGAGCAGGAAGAGTGCGATGGCCAGGACTCCGAAGGGCACCTGCATTGTGGCGACGACGACGAGCGCACCGGTGGGCGGCGCGCTGTCGAAGGGCGGACTGGTGACGATCGAACCGAGCAGACCGAAGGCCAGGCCGAGAGCGGGTGCGGCAAGGATCGCGTAGATCATTCCCATTCGCGTCTTCTTGCCGTCCGCGAGTCGCGACCGCTCGGCGAGCGCAGCCTGATCGTGGCAGGGAACACCCACCTTCATTCACCCGCTTCCACGAGAGCGTCGAGCTGGAGGGGGAGGTACCGCCCGAGATCGAGCTGATGCTCGACCATCTTCCTGGCGGAGGCCTTCAGCGCGTACCGGCGGAGTATGTGTCCGCGATGCATCCGCTGGTCGACCACCTCGAGCCAACCGACCGTGCGTAGCCCGACCAGGTCTTCGCGTAGTCCGGACAGCTCAGCCGGCGCGTAATGCGCCCTCAGCGCTCCGAACAGATGATGCTCCCAGGTTCCTCGCTCGCCGAGATGGTAGAGCGACAGGACCGCCTGGATCTTGGGTGCGGGTTTCATCGTTGACTCCTTCACACCGTACGGGCTCCCTCTCAGAAGGAGGGCTGGGCTGGGCAGGGTTCAGGCTTGCCAGATGGTCTTGGTGTTGACGAATTCGCGGATGCCGTGTGCGGAGAGCTCGCGGCCGTATCCCGAGTCCTTCACCCCGCCGAAGGGGACCCCCGGGAACGAGGCGGTGAGTCCGTTGACGAACACGCCGCCGGCCTCGATCTCTCGGGTCAGCCGGTCGATCTCGTCGGGGTCGGTGGTCCAGACACTCGAGCCGAGTCCGAAGTCGGAGTCGTTGGCCTTCCGGAGGGCGTCGTCGAGGTCGGTGATGCGGTGCAGGCAGGCGACCGGGCCGAAGCACTCCTCGCGGAACAGCCGCATCGAGGCGGTGATGTCGGCGAGCACGGTCGCCGGGTAGAAGTAGCCCTCCCCGGCCGGTGTTCGGCCGCCGGTGAGCACGGTCGCGCCCTTGGCGACTGCATCGGCGACCAGGGCCTCGACGTCGCGCCGCCCGCGTTCGGTGGCCAGGGGCCCGAAGGTGGTCTTCTCGTCGCGAGGGTCACCGGCGACGGTGGCGGCCATGCCTTCGACGAACCGTGCGGTGAACTCGTCGTAGATGTCGGCGTGGATGTAGAAGCGCTTGGAGGCAATGCAGGACTGCCCGGCGTTCCCGACCCGGGAGTCGACGGCTGCCTTGGCCGCGGCAGCCACGTCGGCGCTGGGTAGCACGATGAACACGTCGGTGCCGCCGAGTTCGAGGACGGTCTTCTTGACGTTGCGGCCAGCCGCCTCAGCGATCGCCGCACCCGCGCCGACCGACCCGGTGAGCGTCGCCGCCCGGATCCGCCGGTCGGCGAGCAGCGGGGCCACGTCCCGGGCCTCGATCAGCAGGGTCGGGAAGCAGCCCGTCGGGAAACCCCCGCGCTCGAACAGCTCGCCGAGGTAGAGCGCGGACTGCGGGACGTTCGACGCGTGCTTGAGCAGGCCGGTGTTGCCGGCCATCAGGGCCGGCGCGGCAAAGCGCACGGTCTGCCAGATCGGGTAGTTCCACGGCATCACCGCGAGGATCACCCCGAGCGGGTCGAACCGGACGGTCAGAGCCGACGCCCCGACCGCAGCGGGCTCCACCGGGTGCTCGGGGCGCAGGTAGCGCTCGGCGTTGTCGGCGAAGTACCGCATTCCGGCCGCGGACTTCAGGGTCTCGGCACGGGCCGAGGCCAACGTCTTTCCCATCTCGGTGGTGATCAGGTCGGCGACCCGGTCGGCTTCGGCCTCGAGCAGATCGGCGGCGCGGTGCATCCATTCCGCGCGCTGGGCGAACGTCGTCTCCCGCAGCGCGTGGAACGCCGCATCCGCGGCCGCGACGCGCTCCTCGACCTCAGCTGCACTGTGCGCGGGGAACTCCCTAAGGAGCGTCCCGGTCGTCGGATCCACGGTAGCGATGGTCATGGCAATCCCTTCTCAATTTGCGTCCGAACGGCGAGAGCCAGGAGACCGAGGTCGACGATCAGGCACGACGCCTCCATGCGCACAGCCGACACAGTCGACACTGCAGCCGGTCCGGGGGTCTCGTCCCTGCGCAGGATCGGTCAACGATCTCCGGCAGGGCTGCCCAGCCCTACCGGCTCGGCGCCGGCGACGGCCATCCGACGTGCCAGCGCCGCTCCGGCCAGCCGTAGGTACCGAGACGGGTGCGCGATGGCGCGCCATGGGGCCCCGGCCAGCACTGACAAGTCCTCGGAAGCGCAGAACCGTCCCGACGTCGAGGCCGATACTTGGCCGGCGACGAGCAGTGTGGGGATACCTGCCGAGGCGGCAAGCCCAGCGACGTGGCTGGGCAGTTTCCCGGACCAGGACTGGACGTCGAACCTTCCCTCCCCGGTGACGACGACATCGGCGGTCGCGACTGCCGCCGGGAGCCCTGCCAACTCCCCCAGGAACTCACCTCCGGGAGCGACCTCGGCTCCCCAGGCCAGGAGGCCGAACCCCGTTCCGCCCGCTGCGCCTGCCCCTGCAGCCATCGCGTCGACGTTCAGGTACCGGGCGAGCCGGCGGAGATTGTGCTCGGCGATGACGGTCCCGGAAGGCGACAAGCCCTTCTGCGCGCCGAACACCGGTGCAGCCCCGTCCGGTCCGAGCAGGGGGTTGGCCACGTCGGTGAGGATTACGGCACCCCCTGGCGGGAGCGGACGCATACCGGTCAGATCCACCGTCTGGAGGCGGCCCAGGCCGCGGTTCCCCGGTGGGATCGGCGTGCCCGCGGCATCGAGCAGACGCGCGCCGAGCTCGACGAGGACACCGGCACCTCCATCGGTGGACGCAGACCCACCGAGGGCGAGTAGGAGCCGCGTCGCGCCGGCATCCAGCGCCGCGGCGATAGCTCGACCGAAGCCACGGGTGTGCGCATCGGCCGGGCGTGGTCTGTCGAGCAGGGTGAGTCCGCTACATCCCGCCAGCTCCACGACACCGGTCCCGTCGGGGAGCCGCAGCCAGTGGGTGTTTACGGGCCGGCCGTCAGGGCCGGGGACGGTCACGGCGACCCGCCGCGCGCCCGGGACGGCTGCTGCGACCGTGTCGAGCGTGCCCTCGCCACCATCAGCCAAAGGAAGTGGAAGGAGCGCATCATCGGGGCGGACCGTCGCCCATCCTTCCGCGACCAGGCGTGCCACGTCGATCGCCGACATCGAACCCTTGAACGAGTCGGGAGCGATCAGTACGCGTAGGGAGCCGGAGCCATCCGCCCCGATCATGTCGTCAGCCCCGTGCTCCGGTCGAAGAGCTCCGCCGTCTGCTCGGCAACCCAGGTGGGGTCGGCTTGCCATACAGCTTCGTTGAAGATCTCCACCTCGACGTCGCCCCGGTACCCGGCCTTCTGGACGGATTCTGTGATCGACTGCAGGTCGACATGTCCCTCGCCGGGCATGCCGCGGGCCAGCAGCGCATCGGGAGGCAGGGGCGTGATCCAGTCGCCGACCTGGTAGGAGGCGATCCGTCCGCCACACCCGGCCCGCGCGATCTGTTCGTTCAGGGCCGGGTCCCACCAGACGTGGAAGGTGTCGATGACCACGCCGACGGACTCGGCCGGGAACTGCTCGGCCATGTCGAGCGCTTGTCCGAGTGTGGATATGACCCCGCGATCCGCGACGTACATCGGGTGCATCGGTTCGATCGCCAGGACCACGCCGGCCCCTGCGGCGTGGTCGACCAGGGCCCCGACGGCCTCCCGCACCCTGGAACGCGCGCCGATCAGATCGCGGTCGCCGTCAGGGAGGCCTCCGGCGACGAGGACCAGCACAGGTGCCGAGCCGGGGGCGCCTGCGGCAGCCAGGACGGCGGTCTCGTCGATGGCCCGCTTGTTCTCGTCGAGGGCTGCCCTGTTCTCGCGGCCGGTGACGAACCCACCGCGGCACAGGCTGGACAAACGCAGACCGGAACCAGCCATGAGGGCGGCGGCCTTCGACAGCCCCACAGCGGCGACCGGCTCGCGCCACAACCCGATCGCCCCGATGCCGGCGCCTTCTGTGACCTGGAGCGCAGTGGCGAGGTCGGCGTGGCGGATCGTCGCCTGATTCAGTGACAGACGCGGATGTGCCGCGGTCATGCCAGGACCCGATCGCCAAGTCCGTGCACAGCGAGCAGCGCGTTCCAGCGCTGAGCGGCCAACGCCGGATCGGTCAGTGCTCCGGCCGCGTCGGCGAGTCGCACGATGCGGGACAGGTGCGGCAGACTCCGCGCGGCGTGCAGACCCCCGACCATCGCGAAGGCCGGTTGGTGTCCGTTGAGCCAGGACATGAACGCGACGCCGGTCTTGTAGAAGGATGTCGGCGCGGCGAAGATCTGCTGCGAGAGCGCCTCGGTGGGGCCGAGAATGCGGCGATAACCCGGTACGTCACCCTCGTCCAACGCCTGCAGGGCAGCGGAGGCCAACGGGGCGATGGCCGCAAAGGCACCGAGCAGCGCATCCGAATGTTGCTGCCCGTCCCCCTCAATCAGGCTGACGTAGTGGTAGTCGTCTCCGGTGAACATCGTGATTTCGTGAGGAAGTCTTGCCCGCAGGTCGACCTCACGACCCGCATCGAGCAGGCTAACCTTGATGCCGCGTACGCGGCCCAGGTTGTCGTTCATGATCCGTAGTACGGTGGCCGCGGGATCGGCACCGAAGTACCCGGCGAGTTGTGGATCGAACGCCTCGCCGAGCCAGTGCAGCACGACCGGCGCACCCGCTCGGTCCAGGACCTGGCGATACACCCACTCGTATTCGGCCGCAGAACTCGCGGCGCGGGCGAGATGACGGCTCGCCATGAGAACCACTCCGGCGCCGTGATCCTCCGCAAACTGCAGCTGCTCCACATAGGCATCAGCGATCTCGGACAGTGTCGCCGTCTCGGTCGCAAGATGATCGGTGTTGACCCCGACGACGAGTGCACCTCCGACCGAGGAGGCCTCAGCCGCAGTGCGGGTGATCAGCTCCCGGGTGGCGCCCGCATCCAGACCCATGTTGCGCTGGGCCGTGTCCATAGCGTCCGCGACCCCGAGCCCCCAGGACCAGAGGTGGTGTCGGAAGGCGAGGGTCGAGTCCCAGTCGACGTCCGCAGGTGCGCCCGGAACGTTGTCCCCGGTCGCGCGGGGGATGACGTGTGCTGCGGCGTAGGCGATCCGTGAACGCGGAGAGCGGCCGGGAGGGTACAGAGCGGGCGGGTCGGCAAGCTCATGGTCGGTGGTGTGTCCGTCGGGGTCGACCAAGGCGACGGTCCTCACGCCGTCGCTCCCCCGCTGGCCACGGACATCACCGGAGGGAGGTCGAGCGCCGGCAGCTCGATCCTCGCCCCGCTCGCCGAGCTGTGCAGCCCGGCCTCGGCCAGCCGTACGCCGCGAGCGCCCGCGAGCAGGTCGTAGGGGTGCGGATCACCGTCGACGACGTGCCGGATGAACTCCTCCCACTGGGCCTTGAACCCGTTCTGGAACACCTCGTTGTCCGGGACCTCGCTCCAGTCGGCCGCGAAGTCGTGAGTCTCGGCGAGATCGGGGTTCCACACCGGCCGGGGCGTGACGTCACGAGGCTGGATACGACAACCGAACAAGCCGGCGACCGCGCTGCCGTGGGTGCCGTCAACCTGGAACTCGACGAGTTCCTGACGGTCCACCCGCACGGCCCAGCTGGAGTTCAGCTGGGCGACCACCCCGCCGTCCAGCTCGAACACCGCGTACGCGGCGTCGTCGGCAGTGGCCTGGTAGGGCGTACCGGTCTCGTCCACCCGCGTTGCGATATGTGTCACAGCCCGCGCGTACACCGACCGGACTGTGCCGAAGAGGTTCTCCAGCAGGTAGTTCCAGTGCGGGAACATGTCGACGACGATCCCGCCACCGTCCTCGGCGCGATAGTTCCAACTCGGCCGCTGCGCCGGCTGTCGGTCACCCTCGAAGACCCAGTAGCCGAACTCTCCCCGCACCGACAGGATTCGACCGAAGAATCCGGAGTCGATCAGTCGGGCGAGCTTACGGAAGCCCGGCAAATACAACTTGTCGTGCACCACGCCGTTGCGGACCCCTGCGTCCCGCGCCAGTGCCGCCAGCTCGACGGCCTCGTCCACGGTTTCAGCAGTCGGCTTCTCCGTGTACACGGCCTTTCCCGCCGCGATGGCCCGCCGCAGCGCGGCCACTCGCGCCTTGGTGACCAGGAAATCCGCATAAATTTCCCACTGAGGATCACCGAGTGCAGCATCGAGGTCAGTGGTCCAGTCCGCCACATCGTGCCGGCGAGCCAGCTCGGCGAGCTTCGATCCGTCTCGTCCAACCAGGAGCGGCCGCACCTGCACCCGCTCGCCACTGCGCAGGGCCACCCCGCCCTCATCGCGCAGCGCAAGAACCGAGCGCACGAGATGCTGGCGATACCCCATCCGCCCGGTCGCGCCATTCATGATGATGCCGATGCTTCGCTGAGTCACAAAGCCCCCTGGATACCTCGATGGATCGAACGCTCGGATCAGCTGCGGAGTCGCAGATCCGCAGGCCGTGGACGCCGCTCCCGGCAAGCCTGCCCAGCGTCGGTAAGCGCTTTCCACGCTAGCCGTGGCCGCCCGCTCCGTCAAGCTGCCCGTGATGGCCGCTCGTGCCGCGTTCCCGGGGAAAGCGTTAGCATTCCCCGGTGAGCTCTCGACGGCGACCGCACTCGACTGAGCCGGGCTTGGGCATCGGTGGTGCTGCGACCCTCGCGGACGTCGCCGAACGGGCCGGCGTCTCCCTGGCCACAGCGTCGCGAGTGCTGAACGGCAGCACCCGTCAGGTGGGTGAGGCCCTGCGGGCACGGGTGCTTGCTGCGGCAACACAACTCGACTATTCGCCCAACGCACAGGCACAGGCCATGGCCCGGGGCAATACCGCGACGTTGGGGCTGGTGGTGCACGACATCGCCGACCCGTACTTCTCAAGTATCGCGGCCGGGGTCATCGACGCCGCCGAGGCGAGGGGAATGCTGGTCACGGTGGCCAGCACCCAGCGTGATCCCCAGGCGGAACTGCGCTACGTCGAGTTGCTCCGCCAGCAACGGGCGCAGTGTGTGGTGCTGGCCGGGTCACGCCTGGACGACCCCGCCCTGCTCGATCCTATGCGGGCCATCCTGCAGAAGTACATCCGCGGGGGTGGTCGAGCGGCATGCATCGGCCAGGACGCGCTCGGGGTCAGCAGCGTCGTAGTAGAGAACCGGCTCAGTTCGGCCGCACTCGCCGACGCGCTCTACCGCGACGGGCACCGCCGGTTCGCTCTCCTGGCAGGACCATCAGGCGTCCTCACCGCGCGCGACCGGGTCGAGGGCTTTTGCTTCACATTGGCCGAACACGACGTCGATCCCGCCCCCGAAGACGTGATCGCGTGTGACTTCACTCGCGACGGCGGCTACGCCGGCACCCGAGCGCTGCTCGAACGCAACTCCGGTCGGATGCCGGTCGACTGCCTGTTCGCCGTCAACGACGTCATGGCTCTAGGGGCGCTCGCCGCCCTGCGGGAAGCCGGACTGACTGTGCCGGACGACGTAGGCCTAGCCGGGTTCGATGACATCAGCTCACTACGTGACGTCGTGCCAGCCATGACCACGGTTCGCCTTCCCATGACTGGCATGGGTACGAACGCAGTCGAACTTGCCCTGGACGAGAACCCGGGAACAATTCGACGCCTACGCATTCCCGGTGAGGTACTCGTCCGCGACAGTACCCACCGAAGCCAAAGCACGGTGAGTGACTTCAGGTAGACGACAGCGGATTCTCTTCATCTCAGGGCGATGAAGACCCCGGCTACGAGGGCGCTGGCTCGGGCCCCAATCCCTAAACTATCCACAGATCAACGCGGCGAAGATCATGAGCAAGACCGCTGGCGTTGGACCGAATGAGCCCCAAGGACGTCCCGCGCTTCGGAACGCACGACACTGTGCCGCTTCCCGCGTGAATCTAACCGGAACTTCGCCACCTCTCCCGCTTCGAGACCACTGTCGGCCGGAGCCTTGGCAGCCCCACATCGAGCGGAGGTCTAGGTCAAGTCCGCTGGCGTGGTGTGTGACGGCTGACACGTGATCTTCTTGTTCTGTCAGGCACTGAGCGCCGGGATCGTGTCGGTGGAGCTCGGGGCTGCCCAGCACCGGGCCGGTCGCACACCACCTTGGTGGACGCCACTGAGGTCTACGCCGGTCACCGACAGCTGAGCAGAGCCATTGGGACGTGGGTCCTGGTGGGGGCCGTTGAAGAAGCAGCCGCGCCCTCAGCGAACAGGACTCGCTAAGGTAAACGCTTTCCGTGGTCGACGGTCGACGCTGCGTTGTCGATTCACCAGGGAACATCAACGGAACTGGTAGCTTGCTGGAGTCGAAGCCCCGAGGACTTCAGTCAGACCAGCTTCCGGTCAGGACCTTCAGCGGGATGTTGCTGTCCAGAGGTCAGTCGGTCGCCTGCAGGGCCGCCCGAGCAGGAACCGGGACCCCACCCTTGCCGGGGGCAGCGGAAGGCCTTAAGCTAGCTTGGAAAGCGCTTCCCACTGCCGACGTGGCGCGAAGGGATTGCAATGGAGCAGGCTGACGTACTGATCATCGGTGCCGGGGCGTCCGGCGGAGTTGCTGCGGGTGCGCTGGCGGAGGCCGGGTTCGACGTACTCTGTCTCGAGCAAGGTGATTGGCCGGACCGAGCTGACTACCCGGCGCAGCGCGGGACTTACGAGCTTGAGGCGCGCAAGCAGTGGTCGGGCAGCCCGAATGTCCGCAGAGATCCGTCTGACTACCCGATTAACGACACCGACTCGGCCGTAGTGCCGCTGATGTATGCAGGTGTCGGCGGCAGCATGATCATGTACGCAGGTGACTGGCCACGGCTGCTGCCATCAGACTTCCGGGTTCGCTCGCTCGACGGGGTTGCGGATGACTGGCCACTACGCTATAGGGACCTGCAGCCTTTCTACGAGCGCACGGATGTCGCGTTCGGAGTGTCAGGCGTTGGAGGCGATCCTGCCTACCCAGATGGCGCCGAGCCCCCCCTTCCACCACTTCCGATAGGCAAGATCGGCGCTCGGATGGCGGAGGCCCACGACAAACTGGGCTGGCACTGGTGGCCAGCCGCACAAGCTGTCCTGTCGGCGCCGCACCGGGGACGCCGCCCATGCGTGCAGTTTGGCGCGTGCATGCAGGGTTGCCCGGAGGGCGCCAAAGCCTCGACTGACCTGACTCATTGGCCTGCAGCGATCGCCGGCGGGGTCCGCCTTCTGACCGGGGCGCGAGTGTCGCGCCTCCTGATGTCGGACAACGGACTTGTGTCGGGAGCCGAGTTTGTGCGCTCAGACGGGTCTTGGCACATTGTTCGCGCCGGTGTAGTGATGCTGGCGGCGAACGCAGTCGGCACCCCCCGGATCCTGCTCAACTCAGCGTCATCGCGCTACCCGGATGGACTCGCTAACTCCAGCGGTTTAGTGGGGCGACGGCTTATGGTGCATCCCTTCGCGAACGTCACCGGATACTTCGACGACGATCTCGAGAGTTGGCGTGGCCACGTAGGCGCTAAGATCACCTCATACGAGTTCTATGAGACCGATACTTCTCGAGGCTTTGTACGGGGCGCAAAGTGGAGCCTCGCGCCGACCGGGGGACCGCTGAACGCGGCCCTGCCTACCCGTGCCGGCGACGAGGTTTGGGGCGACGCGCACCATGATCACGTGCGAAGACACCTCGGAAGGACCATCAGCTGGGGAATTTTCGGAGAAGACCTGCCGGATGAAACGAACCGCGTCATGCTCGACGCCGCTCTCACAGATTCATCAGGTATCCCCGCGCCGAAGATCACCTACTCGGTGAGCGAAAATTCGCGTCGCCTACTCGACTTTCACATTGCGCGAGCGGTCGAGTCGCTGCAGGCTGCCGGAGCCTACGACGTCGCCACTGAATCGTTGATGCCCTACTCTGGATGGCATCTGTTAGGAACGGCGCGAATGGGAGATGATCCGCAGACGTCCGTTGTCAACCAGTACGGAAGATGCCACGACATCCCGAATCTCTACATCGTAGACGGGAGCGTGTTTGTCACATCGGGTGGGGTGAATCCGACCAGCACAATTACCGCCTTGGCTTTGCGCTCCACCGAACAGCTCATCGCGAATCGTCGTAATCAGCAGACCGTTGCCTGAGCGTAAGAGCGGAGCGGCCATGAGCTTCTCGTTAACTCAATCGGAGACGCTGGACATTCCGGGTAGTTGTCGCGACTGGCTGGGCAGGGTTGCTGACAAGCTAATCCCAGCTTCTGCGACGATGCCCGCGGCGAGCGAGGCGGGCGTACGCGCCGGACAACTCGACGTTGCTCTGCGAGCACGCCCGGATCTCGTACGAGGCCTGCTTCGCGCGTGGTTGAGCACGAGTACTTTACCTCCGAGCGAGGCTCTAGAGAAACTGAAGGAGCTGGATGGGTCTGGATATCAGGCGGTGCTTCTGATTGTTGCCGGCAGCTATTATTCGAATCCTGAAGTTCGCGATCTACTGGGTTATTCAGGTCAGCAGCCGCGGACGGTTCAGATCGCAGACGACATCGATGAGGAGATGCTCTTACGTGTAATTGAGCGAGGCTCGATCTATCGCCCGGCATGATCTACCGCTATTTGCGGAGGGGGAGAAGAGTATACATTCTCAGCTATGAGTCGGCGGGACTAAAGACGGGTCGGCAACTGATGGCGACGAAGGCCCGGCGATCGTGTAGAGGACAAGAATGGGCAGCCAGACTTGCCGGCACCGCCGGAGCGTATTGGCGGGCACTCATGCTCCAAAAGAGGCAGGGATAGCATCCCTGGCAGCAACCATCTTCCGAGCAGCTCAGCTCGTGAGCGGGACACCCGCCCGAGATGACGCCTCGCTGCGTGGTGTGGATCGTGAGCGGCGGTCGGCTAGGAGGTGAGTCACATCGCGCGCTGCGCATGATCCACGACTCCCAAGCCGGGAATTCCCGAGGAGGGTCATTTCCGTGTCGGGTGGGTTCGCAGGGTCCGGTCGGTCAGGGTGAGCAGGGTGAGGCCCAGGCTGATGCCGATCATGATCCAGGCGATGAGGTGGATTCCGTGGTCGCTGACCTGGTGGTGGAAGACCATGCCGGTGATGGCGGAGGAGGCGATCGACCCGACGTAGCCGAAGGTCCGCAGCAGGCCGGACGCGACGCCGAGCTGTTCGGGTGGGGCGTTGGTGTAGAGCGCGGTCTGGTAGCCGGCGACGCCGAAGCCGGTCGAGGCCCCGAACAGGAACGTGAGGATGGCGACGACGCCGATCCACACGCTGGAGTCGAGCAGGAGCACTCCGGCTGAGCCGACCAGCGCGGTCACGGCGGCCGCGATGGCGGGGCCGCGGACCAGGTTGCGGCGCGAGATGAGCGCTATGACAATGCCGGAGACAAGGGTCATGGGTAGTAGCAGCAGACCGGACTGTAACTCGCTGTAGCCCCGTACCGCCTCGATCCACTGGGTGACACCGTAGAGCACGACGTACTGGCAGAGCATGAGCAGCCCGAAGAGCACGTAGGTGTTGGTCAGCGCGGGCCGCGCGGCGAGCAGCCGGACGTCGAGGAAGGGACTGGGCACCCGACGCTCCCAGAGAACCAGTGCGACCCACAGCACGATCGAGACCGCCAGGATCCACCAGTGGGCTGCGGGGAGGTTGAACAGGAAGACCAGCAGCGCCAGCATCGCGGCGGCGAAGCCGACGATCCCCGCCACGTCGAGACGCGCGGCGACCTCGCGCACGCCGTGTCGTTGTAGTGGTCGGTCGGCCTTGACCCATGCCAGGGTCGCAGCGAGCGTGATGAGCGCGACGGGAATGTTGACGAAGAAGACGGCTGGCCACCCGAAGCTGCTGACGAGGAGACCGCCTATCGGCAGGCCCAGCGAGGCGGTCGCGACCCCGACGATCTGGAGTCCGCCGAGCACCAGGCCCGGCGGCTGATCCATGCCCACCTCGCGGGCGCGCTGACGGATCAACAGCATCGCAGTCGGGTAGGCGCACGAGGTGCCCAGGCCGATCAGGACCCGACTGACCAGCAGGGCGAGCATATCGTGCGCAATCCCACCGACCAGCCCACCCACAGCCACCGCGATGATGCCGGCGAGCAGGACGCGACGCGACCCGAACACCTCCGCGGCCTTACCCGCGGTGGGCTGCGCTACCGCGCTGGCCAGATAGAGCGCGGTGACCAGCGTCGCAGTCTGCCCGATCGACACGCCGATGCTGTGTGCGATCGGGACCAGCGCGGTGGCGATGAGCGAGCTGTTGACCGGGTTGAGGACCGAGGCGAGGTAGAGCGGCGTGGTGAAACGCCACGAGAACGGGCGTTCCCCGATCGTCCCGGTCGATGTCCTCGAGGTCATCGAGGGTCTGCGGCGAGCAGCGCCACGACGTCTTCGGTGCTGCCGGTCTCCGCGCGCTGCGGGAAAAGGTGAGTCACCGAGAACTCGTGACGGACCGGGTTGGGATCGGCCATCGCGTCGATCGGGGTGGTGACGTGGAAGCCGAGTTCGAAGGCCTGCTGCACGGTGGCAGCGATCCCATCGCTGGTTGCGACGCCGGTGATGACCACCTGCGTGACACCTTGGCCGCGGAGGTAGTCCTCGAGGTCGGTGCCGGTGAATGCGCCCGGGGTGCGCTTGGTGACCAGCTTGTCGGGCTCCCCCAGCTCGGGGACGACCGGTAACGCCTGCTCGGGCATCTCGAAGGGCGCGCCGTCGGGATTGTGGTCGCTGCGCACGCCGGGGGCGCCAGCGACGTTGACCAGGACGACCGGAAGGCCGTACTTGCGGAAGGTGTCGGCCAGCCGGGCGGCGCGGGCGACGACATCGGCGGCGGTGTGTGGTGCCATGTCGATGCCGATGCTGCCGGCCTGCAAGTCGATGACGACCAGCGCGGTCTTGGGGTCGAGGGTGGTGATGGGCATGATGAGCTGCGACTCCTTCTAGGAGAAGAGCCGATCGAGCAGCGTGTGCGCCTCGGCGAGGGTCTGCTGTTCGGCGGGGGAGAGCGTCTCGAGCTGTTTCGCGAGCCAGTCGGTCCGAGCACTGCGACCCTCGGCGATGAGGGCCCGGGCCTCGTCCGCGGCGGTGACGACCTTCTGACGGCCGTCGCTCGGGTCCGGCGTCACCGACACCAGACCGCGCTCGCGCAGCGCCGCGACGGTCGCGCCCACCGACTGAGACCGGACGCGTTGGCGGCGCGCCAGCTCGGTGATCGTCATCGGGCCGTCCCGGAAGACACACCCCAGGGCTTCGGCCTGGCTGGCGGTCAAGCCTCCCCGGCCGCCCTGCTCACGCAGCACCCGCTGGGCTCGGCCGAAGATCTCCCGCAGAGACTGCGCCAGATCCGTCGTGTCGGTCACGCACCTCAGTCTACCCGGTACGAAGCCAACCTACAAAGTTACCTTCGTACTGCGTCTCCACCCTACGGATCGCCCGCCTGGCCCCGCCCCACTCGACGCCGGCGGCAGCGCCGGACAGTCCCGCCCGGTTGAGGAGGCGTTCGGCGTACTAGCAGTTCGCGGTGTCGACGAAGGTGTCGCCCATCAGGACCGAGCCGCGGCAGCTCCCGGGCGGCCTCCGCGTAGACCGTCACCGGTCTGCGCACGTCCGCCGCCTCCTCGGGCGAGAACAATCATGATCGACCAACGCCGCACAGTGTGCTCATCGTGATGACCGGAGCCGACGACAACGGCGAGTAGGGAAGAGCCCAACTCCTTGCCCACCGCCGTACGCTCACGCCCGAGCGAGGAGGCGTTTGGCGTACTGGTAGTTCGCGTTGTCGACGAAGATGTCGCCCATCATGGTCGAGCCGCGACCGCACCGGGCGGCCTCCTCGTAGGCCGACACCAGCCTGCGCGCCTCCGCCACCTCTTCGGCGGACGGACCGAACACCTCGTTGAGCGTGCCGACCTGGCTCGGATGGATGCACGAGGCGCCGGTGCTCCCCATCGACCGCGACAGCTCGGCCAACGCGCGGAACGCGTCCATGTCGGCGTAGGAGACGATGAGTCCCGAGAGACCGAGCGGGACCCGGCCCGCCGCCCTGGTCGCCTGGACGACCTCGGCGAAGGCGTGCCGGATGGCGGGGCCGTCCGGCGTGGCCCGCATCTCCAACGACAGGTCGCCGATGCCGACCGACGCCGCGACGACGCGGTCGCTGGCCGCGACGATGTCGTCGATCTTCCGGACCCCTCGAGCGGACTCGATGAGCGGGATGACCTTCACCGCCGGGCTGGTGCCGTCTCCCTCGAGCTCGCACAGGGCCTCGTCGACGGTGCGGATCACGCTCGGGTCGTCGCTCTTGGGCACGATCACCATGTCGACCTTCGCCCGCACCGTGGCCTTGAGGTCGGAGATCATGACCGTCCACGGCCGGTTGACGCGGACCGCCACGCTGGCCGTACCGGACCGCAGGGTCGACACGGCGTCGGCGAGGCCGTCTCGGGCCGCGGCTTTGTGCTCGGCGGGGACGGCGTCCTCGAGGTCGAGGATCACCGCGTCCGCCGCCGAGGACGCGGCGCTGCGGACGAACCGCTCGCGGTTGGCGGGGACGTAGAGCATCGACCGCCAGCCCACATCCCTCAAAGAACCAGGCTCGACAGAATCAGACATTGCCGACCTCGATCGATGCCGTGCCGAGGACGCCGCGCGCGACGAGGTCGCGCAAAGCCTCATCGGAGAGTCCGATCTCGGCGAGCACCTCGTCGTTGTGCTCGCCGAGCCGGGGCGCCGGCCTGCGCAGACCGGACGGCGTCCCCGACATCCGCGGCACGACGTTGTGCATGGCGACCGTCTCCGGCTCGTCGTCGCGTCCGGGGACGTCGACGTAGACCTCGCGGGCGAGGAAATGGGGATCCCGGCGCGCATCGGACATCGACAGCACCGGCGCGATCGTGATCCCCTGCCCGCGCAGGATCTCCAGGACCTCGGCCGACGGCCTGGCCTCCACCCAGCGGCCGATGATCGCGTTGATCTCGGCGCGATGGTCCAGCCTGGCCTGGTAGCTCCGGAAGCGGGGGTCGCGCAGGACCTCGGGTTCGCCGATCGTGGCGAACAGGCGCTCGACGATGCGTTCGGCTCCCGCGGACAGAGCCAACCACTTGCCATCCGAGGTCTTGAACACCCCCTTGACCGACGAGGCGCGGGTCCCCTCGCCCCGAGCGGGCAGGTGACCCAGCTGGTCGAGCAGGGCGTCCGGGCCCATCATCGAGGCCAGCGGCTCGAACAGCGACACGTCGATCGTCTGGCCTCCGCCACCCCCGCGCGCGTGGAGAATGGCGGCGACCGTCGCAGTCGCCGCGTACAGTCCGGCGATCATGTCGGCGAGCGCGGTGGGCGGGGCGGCCGGTGGCCGGTCGGCGTAGCCGTTGCGGTACATGAACCCCGAGACGGCCTCGGCCAGGGTGCCGAACCCGGGCATGCGGGAGTACGGCCCGGTCTGTCCCCACCCGGAGATGCGGGTGACCACCAGCTTCGGGTTGGCCTGCAGGAGGACCTCCGGGCCCAGGCCCAGCTTCTCCAGAGTTCCCGGCCGGAAGTTCTCGACGAGCGCGTCGGCGGTCCGGACGAGTTCGAGGAGGATGTCGCGGCCCTCCGCCGACTTCAGATCGATGCTGACGGATCGCTTGTTGCGGTTGTAGACCGTCCAAAACGCGGCGACGCCGGCGATGCGGCCCCCGCGCAGCTCGTCGCCACCATCGGGACGCTCGATCTTGATCACATCGGCGCCCAGGTCGGCCAGCACGACGCCGCAGTGCCCGCCGGAGACGAGGCGGCTGAGGTCGAGCACCCGGCAGCCCAGCAGCGGGCCGACGGCGTCGGGCTCGAAGGGCCGGGGAACGGTGGACGTCATGAGGGGGTCTCCAGAAAGGTCGGGTCGACGACGGCGAGCGGGCGGACGGGCGACCCGGTGGCTCCGACGAGGCGCAGCGGGATCATCAGGAACCAGAAGCTCGTGACGCCGTGCGCGGCGAGCTCCTCGAGGTCGAGCACCTCGATGATGTGGATGCCGTGGTCGACCAGCAAGACGTGGTGGGCGGGCATGTTCGAGTGGCCGATGCCGGGCAGGATCTGGTCGAAGGCGATGGTGTCGGCGCCGACAGCACGCACCCCCCGGTCCGCCAGCCACTGCGCGGCCGGCCCCGTGACACCCGGTGCGCCGTCGCGGTGTCCGACATACGTCTGCGCGTCCGCGTAGGTCTGGGACCACCCGGTCCGGACGAGGACGACGTCGCCGGGCTCGACGGCCGCCGCACCCGCCGCGTCCAGGTCGTCCACCGTGACGCCGTAGCCCGCCTCGAGCCGGTCCAGGCCGAGTGCGCGCGGGATGTCGAGCAGCCTGCCCCGGCACAGCATCGGCGGGATCGTCTCGGCGCCCAGGGCCTGGTGCCGGCCACCGACGCTGTTGGCGACCGCGTCGATACCGCCGTGCAGCTTGCCGTAGGCGGCGACGTGGGCCAGGGCGTCGACATGCGTGCCCACATGCCCGCCGAAGGTGATCAGCTCGTTCGACCCGGACCCAGCACCCCGCATGAGGTCACCGTGGCGGCGCAGCAGCGCCATCTGGAACCCGGGGTGGCTCGGCGAGCACGGCATGCCGTTCTCGAGCGGTCGCGACAGGTCGAAGACCTGGACCGGGCGCCCGATCAGGGCCCCGAGCGCCTCCTGGGTCCGGTCAAGCATAGCTGCTCTCCTCGAGGCGGTCGGAACCCGCGACACCGGCGGCGGTGTCCCTGGGGAAGAGCCGGCAGTGTTCGCGATCCACCCGCAGCCGGACAGGACCCGGTTCCCACCGCTCCCGTGCCGAGACAGTCACGCTCTGCCCGTCGCAGTCCACGACGTACCGGTAGGACGAGCCCACGAACATCCGCGAGGTCACGGCCCCCCGCAGTGGGGCGACGTCGGGGTCGGCTCCGGGGGCCATCAGCTCGACGTCCTCGGGGCGCACCATCACCTGGACGCCGCCGAGCGGGCCGTCCTCGGGGACCGCCACGGTCTGCCCGCCACCGTCGAGCCGCACCCGGCCGGGCGCATCGACGGTGCCGTCGAGCAGGTTCGCGGATCCCAGGAACGACGCCACGAAGGGCGTCGCCGGACGCCGGTAGATGTCCTCCGGTGCTCCCTCCTGCTCGATGCGGCCATCGTTCATCACGATGACCCGGTCGCTCATGGCCAGCGCCTCATCCTGGTCGTGGGTGACGAAGACGGTCGTCAGCCCGACCGACGCTTGGAACTCCTTAAGCCAGCCGCGGGCCTGTTCACGCAACTTTGCGTCCAGGTTGGACAGTGGTTCGTCGAGGAGCAGGACGCCCGGCGAGTAGGTGACCGCACGGGCCAGGGCCACCCGTTGTTGCTGCCCGCCGGACAGCTGGTGCGGGTAGCGGTCGGCCAACGCGTCGAGGCCGACCATGGCGAGTGCCTCCCGGACGCGCGAGCCGATCTCCGGCTTGCGCACCTTGCGCAGCCGCAGCGGGTAGCCGACGTTCTCGGCGACCGACATGTGCGGCCAGATGGCGTAGGACTGGAACACCACCCCGCAGTTTCGCTTCTCCGGCGGCCGGTTGACCGACCGGGCGCTGTCGAACAGCACGTCCGCCCCGCACGTGATCGAGCCCCGGCTGGGATTCGTCAGCCCGGCGATCGACATCAGGGTCGTGGTCTTGCCGCAGCCACTCGGGCCGAGCAGGGTCAGGAACTCGCCGTCGCGAGCGGTGAAGCTGACGTCGTCGATGGCGGTCTTGTCCGCATAGTCGAGCCCGAGGGCCGACACGGTGATGTCAGGCACGAGGTCTCACCCCCCAGGCGAGTCGTCCGATCGACACCGCGAGCGCGGTGATCGCGATTTGAATGACGCCCAGCGCGGCCACCGGCCCGGTGAACCCGGCCGCCCACTGCTTGAGCATCGTCACGCCCAGCACCTCGTTGCCGGTGGTCACGAGGAAGACGGCCGGGTCGTAGTCGTTCAGGAGCGAGACGAACATCAGGATGAAACATCCGGCGAGCGCCGGACGCAGCATCGGCACCACGATGTCGCGGCAGGTCCGCAGCCAGGACGCGCCGCTAGTGCGGGCGGCGGCGTCCAGCTCGGTGCTGATCGCCAGCAGGCTCGAGTGGATCGCGGCGTAGCCGACGGCGGTGTTGCGCACGATGAAGGCGAGCATGATGCCCCACACCGTCGTCCGCAGCGGCTCGAGGGGCGCCACGAGGACGAAGACCCAGAAGGTGCCGACGCCGACGACGATGCCCGGCAGCGCCCGCGGGTAGAAGAGGACCGGCGGGAGGCTCGCGCGCAGCCGGAACCGCGAGCGGTGGGCCACCAGGGCCGCCAGCGTCAGGCCTGCTGTCGCCAGCACCGCGCCGACCACGCCGATCAGCAGGCTGTTCGTGATCGAGCGCAGCAACGCGGCGTTCGAGAACACGGTCTCGAAGTGCCGCGACGTGAGCATGCTCCAGGGCGACACACCCGGCGCGAAGATGTTGGTGATCGACGTCATCACCAGCCCGACCACCGGGAGAACAATGGCGACTAGCGCGTAGCACCAGACGAGGAGCACCAGCGGCCACCGCAGCGCCCTCAGGTGCAGGCTCCGCGCGGCCGACGGTTTGCCGGCCGCGGTCGTGTACCGGCCCCCGTCGCCTTCGACCCGGGTCCGCAGCCACAACAGCAACGTCACGAGGAGTAGCAGGCCGGAGGCCGCGGCCGACACGGTTCCCTGGCGCTCCGGGTCGCTCGTCCATGTCCGGTAGAGATACGTCGACAGGGTGTCGATGTCGACCGGGCCGCCGAGGATCAGCGGCAGGCCGAGCGTCTCGAACGCGATCATCACGATCAGGATCGCAGCGGTCAGCAGGGCCGGTCGCAGCATCGGAAGGGTAACCGTCCACAGCACCCGCGCCGGGCCGGCGCCCGCGGTGAGCGCAGCGCTCTCGATGGAGGTGTCGAGCGCAGACAGCCGCGCCCGCACCATGAGGTATACCAGCGGGACGGTCTTCTCCAGGGTGACCAGCGCCATGCCGGGGATCGAGTACAGATTCCACGGGGTCGACCCGAGCTGTCCGGCGGCCCAGGAGGAGACGAACCCGCTGGGCGAGTACATGGTGACCCAGCCAAGCGTCACGCCCAGCCCCGGGAACAGCAGCGGCGCGACCATGACCACGCTCAGCGCGCGACGCAGCGGTAGGTCGGTCCGCCCGACCAGCACCGCGAGCCCGGCCCCGATGACCACGCCGGGGACCGCCGCGAACAGAGCGAACAACGCGGTGTTGCGAAGGGCCGCCCAGAAGGCGGGATCCTCGGCCAGCGCGGCGAAGTTGCCCAGCGTCAGGATCCCGCCGGACTCGTAGAGCGGGCGGTCCACGAAACCGGCGTAGACGACCGGAACGATCGGACCGAAGATCAGCACGATCACCAGCAGCCAAGTGCCCCACTGGACGAGCCGGTCCGCCCCGCCCTCGCCCCCACGGCGGAGCGCCGGCACCGACGGGGAGACCGATGTCGAGGACGTCACGTGTTCCGGGCCTCGGTCAGCCGGGCGGCGAAGGCCGCCTTGTCGGTGCGCATCGCCTCGTCGAGGGGGACCATCAGCACGTTGTCCGCCCCCACCTCGTCACGGACCTTCTTGACGGTGAAGTCGCCGCAGGTGTCGGCGACGTCGTCGCGGACCGCGGTCAGCCCGCTGGAACACGCGACGGTCTGGCCCGGCGCCGAGAGGAGGTAGTCCTGCAGCAACGCCGCGGCGTTGGGGTGCGCGGCACCCTCGACCGCGGCGGCGTAGCGGGGCACCATCGTGGTCCCGTCCGCCTCGTAGCTCCAGCCGACGATCGAGTCGAGGCCGTTCGGCTTGAGCAGGCCGCGGACCAGCCCGGACTGGAAGTAGCCCGCGGTGTACTCGCCCCGGGCGATCTTCTGCGTCATCGATCCGCCGTTGAGCTCGTACCGGGTCGCCGGGGCCAGCTGCCCGAAGGTCGTCCATGCGTCATCGCGGTCCTTCGCGAACGTCCACATCTGGGCGTATCCGTTCTCGCTGTCGATGTCGTACGTGGCGAGCTTGCCCGGGTTGCCGGGGGCCAGGGCGGCGACGTCGGCGAGGGACCTCGGCGGGCTGTCACCGAGCGCCGCCTTGTTGTAGACGATGATCGACGGGTCAGCGGAGATCGCGTAGACGCCCGGACGTGGCTTGGCGTAGTCCGGCAGGTCGGCGTCGAACGCCGACGTGCGCGGCGCGAGCGCGTCGGCCAGGTCGAATAGCGTGCTCGGTGAGCTGTCGATCACCAGGTCGGCCGTCGGAGCGCCGGAGCTCCGCTCCGAGCGCAGCCGCTGGACCAGCTCCGGACCGTTGAGGCTGACCGGGGAGATCGTGACCCCCGGGTAGGCCTGCTGGAACTTGGGGATCAACGCGTCCCACAGCTCGTCGGGCGAGTTGGTGTAAACAACGACCTGCCCCTCGGCCTCGGCCGCGCTCACCACCTCCGCGGAGATCTGGGACGGTCTGGACGTGTCGGCGGTGATCTCGGAACCGTCCGAGCCGCCCTGAGCGCCGCCGCACGCGGACAGCACCAGCACGGCGGACACGGCAAGCGTCACGCCCTGGAGAGCGAACCTCATTGTTTGCCATACCTCTCGTGTCGAGCCCGAGCCGATGGATGGCACCCGTCACACCCGCCGGCGCCAAGAAGCGTAGGTCACCAGCACGCCTTTTGCAATAGCATCGGTGGGTGATGTGGCAGAAGCGCGTTGCACCTAGGCTGAGGCTTGGCTCAGAGGGAGGGAACGTGCCGCAACCGATCGGTGGCCTCGACTCGACATCGCTGGCCGAGCGCGCCTACCAGCACCTGCGGGACGCGATCGTCGACGGCTCGCTGGAGCCCGGCGAGCGGGTGACCGAGCGTGGGCTCGCCGCGCGGCTCGCAGTGAGCCCCACACCAATCCGTGAAGCCATCAAACGTCTCGAGGCCGACGGCCTCCTCGAACGACGAAGCCCGCGGACGGTTCTGGTGGCCAGCCCCGCCCGCGCCACCCCGGAGCAGCTCGCCGAGGTGGAGATCGCCCTGCGCGGCCTGGTCGCGCGGCTCGCCGCCGTCCACGCCACCGACGACGACATCGCCCACCTCGCCCGGCTCCTAGAGGATGCCGAGGACCAGAGCAGGCTCTACGCCGCCCGCGTCGCGGAAGGTCTGCCCATCGATGGTCACGCCGAGCAGCTCTACGCCTGTGTGCAGGAGTTCAACTCCGGCGTCCTGGCCAGCACACACAACCCAGTACTGATCCGCCTCTTCGAACAAACCCGCGCTCTCTCCAGCGTCGAACGCCGCGAGCGATCCCTCGAGCGCCTGCGCAAGGACCCGACCTTCGGGCGTTCACGCTGGGACAGCCACCGCAACACCTTGGATGCCATCCGCGCCCGCGACCCCGAACGCGCGGAGCACATCGCGATCGAACGCGCACGAAGTGCAATAAACGACCTGACTGGACCGCCTGAATAGATGTCCCGCCCGCAGAGGTTGCTGACGCGGTCGCGGGTGGCGTCCGCCGAGCACGGCGTGGGGCCGGTGGAAGTTGTAACTGGGCAGCTAACTCGGGAGCGAGGCGCCAGGGACCGTTTCAAGATCGGCTCTGGCTCAGAAGAGGTGGTCGGCCCGGCGTGTCCTGTTCGGGTGACGGTGTAGGTCTGTGATCGTCACTGCCCGTGCGCGTTCGTGATCTTGCCGCTGCTCTGATCCCTGAGCTGTCTGCGGTAGTCATTGACGAAGTCCATGACTCCGGCGCCGTGGTGCGGCTGCGCCCCCGGACAACCGTCTCTGACGGGGTCTGCCCACGCTGCGCCCGATCTCGGTGAGCACGGTCTTGGTACGGGTGCCGTTGCGCAAGTTCCCTCCGTCGCGGCCTGCGAGGTCGTGGCGGTCGTAGCCCAGGTGCTCGCTCATCTCCGCTTCCAGCGCGGTCTCGAGCAGCGTCTTGGTCAACCCGGTGAGCAGCCCGCCCGGGCCGACGAGCTCTACGCCCTCGGCCCGAGCCGCTTCCACGAGTTGTTGAGCGAGTTGTTGCTGGTCGAACCGGCCCGGTGGCATGGGCTCGATCGTGTCGGTCATCGCTGGTCCTTCCCCCGGGACACGCCCGGAGCTACAGACCAGTTACACCGAAGATCAGACACTCCCGCGGACCGCTGCTGGTGATCCAGGAGTTCGCCTCGATCGAGGGGTTCTGGCAGCACAGCAGGACCGTGGCGGAGCAGATTCCGCAGTTCGGCGCCCTCCTAGTGAAACCCCCTGTGCCGCCGGCCCTGTTCGAACCGGTGCTCCAGTAGGAACGGCTCAGACATCCCATGACGAAGCGGTGTCAAGCGGCGGCAGTTGTGTGGTGGGCCCAGGCAGTGGTGTCGTCGTAGCTGGCCTGGATCTTTAATGCACCTATGCAGAATCCCGGCCAGGCGATTGCCGAGTTGGCGCAGCGCGGCGTGATGCCCCACCCCGGCGCCCCGCATCGTTGTAGACCCCGGCCCCGGGTGAGCCGCGCAAGACGCAGAACGCCCACCGGTGGATCACGTCACCGAGGCCGCGGTTGCGGGCGTAGCGGGCCAGCGCACGGTCTTGCTGCCCGACGCCCGGGTGATCGGTGAGGAAAGCAGCGCCTTTGCCCGCAGACGGCTACGTCTGCGCGTTCTGGGCCCTTACCGAGCCTGTCACTAAGCCTAGTGGTGGATCGGTGCGCTCACGAGGATCGGAGGCCGGACAGCATTAGCTCGACGTGCCGCTTGATCGAGTCCGTTGTGGCCGCTTGCGGGGTGACCATGAGCTGCAGACCGACGCCGCGCAGCTGGCCCACCACGAGGACGGCGACCGTGTCGGGGTCGGCGTCGGCACGGATCGTGCCTTCTTCGATGCCTTGCTGCACATCGGCCGCAACCTGTCCCCGAAACGTGTGGTCACGCTTCTCGAATATCGGGCGCAGCGTAGGGTCTGCGCCGGCCGCTTCTGCCCACATGAGCAGGGCTGCCTGACCGGCCGGCGCGAAGTTGCTGAGCCCGTCGATGTACCAGAGGCAGCGGGCGACCAGCCGCTCGAACCCGGTGAGCCCGGCGTCCGGCATGCTGAACCGGGCCGCGGCCGCCTCGGGCAACGCGGCGATGAGCGCCTCGCGGGTCCCGAAATGATGGTTGACGATTCCGCGGCTGTAGCCGGATTCCTCGCCTACCGCCGCGATGCTCAGCTTCCGGGACCCTTGCGTAGCGACCAGCCGTAGGGCCGCGTCCAGTACTCGCCGCTCGGCCTCTGCGCGGCGCTGCTGCTGAGTGCGGCGAGGTCTTGGGGCCGCGCTTCCGGCTTTCGGCATCGTCCGGCTTCTCCTCGCGCTCCCTGGACTTGGCCCTTCCTCGTCACGACGGGCGGCCGGTCGTCAATCCTCTTCGTTGCTTGTCACCACACAAGCATCTGCTCGACGGACCACGGTTGCCGCCGGAAGACGGTGAGGATGGCATGACGTCCTCGTGCGCCGCGAGCACCTGGTCAGTTTCCCGCCGGAACGGTTGGCTGGAGCACAGATTCGATGAGTGCGTCCGTGCGATAATGACTGCCGGCCTGATACTCGGGATCGCGAATCATGTCGGCGAAGTGCTGCCGACTCGGATACCGGACCAACAGGACCATGTCCCAGGCTTGCCCATCCTCGGCAACCAGAGCACGCTCGCCGGTTCCCGCGTAGAGGACATCCGTCTGGTAGCGCGCGGAAATCCCCGTCTCGTTCAAGTACTGTGCGTATCTCCGGTAGCTCTCCCGGCCCCCGTCGGGTCGGAACCGCAGCAGGTTGAGCATCACGACGGGCCCGCTCGGGTCCTCGGCCAGCAGCGCGTCGAGTTCCCGGTCCTCAATCTCGATCATCACAGCCCTGCCTTCGCTGTCGACGGAACGTTCCCAACAAGATACTTGATGGACAGCACGCAAGTTAAGCGGGGTCTCCTCCGGCCGCCCGGAACCCGCCCATCGCCACGACCCGGCCTCCGTCGCGGAAGGTCTGGTCGCGGGCGGGCCAGGTCGTCAGCGCGGCGCCGAGCGACCGGGACCAGGTCGAGCAGCGTGCCGGTCCTCACCTGCGACGACATCGCTCAGGTCGGTGATCACAGTGACGAACCGGTCGCTGTGAGCGCCGAACGCGTGCGCCCACTTGTGCTCGTCAACCCCGATCGCCCGCACGCCGTCGAGGCAGGCCGGGCCGGCGGCGAGCAGCAGAGCCTCGGTCGCAGCGACCGCGACGCTGTTCACTGTGTCCCAGGAGCGGCCGAGCTCCCGGGTGACTGCGGCGACGGTGGCCTTGTCGATCGCCAAGCGCGCAGCACGTAGTCCGCGCATCGCGGGGTGGTCGAGGCCCGGGGACGGGCCAGACGGGGACGAGTCGTGAACAAAGATCTCGAGGGCGCAGTCGTCCTGCACGCACCGGTAGCGCGGCACCCGCGCCCGTAGCTGCAACGGATGTCCCGCCACCGGGACATCGCTGGCCCGGCGCTCGGTGCTGTCGCGGTAGACCCCGGTCAGCCCGCAGCCCGGGCAGTCGCCGGGCCCGTCGGTGAGCAGCTCGCACCACAGCACCGTGGTCTCGCCGTCGAGGGCGGCGTTGGTGATCCGCACCCCGAGCTCGAAGGTACCGAGGATCGTGTCGGCCACGATCTGAGCGGGCGGGCACGCATGCTGCGACATCGGGTCCCCGGATGCTTGACGGTACTGGCGTAGGAACCTGCATCATCAACTTCTCGGGGCCCACCTCAGCGCAGCGACACGACCGCACTCCCGCGGTCGATCACGCTCTCACCTGCACTCCAGATCCGGAAGAGCCAGGTTAGCCCGCCCCACCGACAGTCCAACGCCACTGCGCCGGACTGTCTAGCGGCGTCTGACGGAGCTACTAGATGGGATTCCCTCCATTATCCCAGCTAATTGCGCGCCCAGGCAGCTTGCGCAACCCGCGTAGCGCGAGGCCTCCCCATGCCGCACCCCGGGTAGTACCAACGCGGTCCCCGTCGGCTTTCCCTTCGATCCGCGGCGAGAGGTGGGGCTTCAGTCGTACTTGAGTTCACTGCCTCGGGTTCGCTTCAGCTCAGAGAAGTGGGGGTTGCGCGCAATTAGAATAGTTCCGTCAAACATATCCAACGCGTCTTGACCTCTAGGGATCGCAGTGAGTATAGGCCCGAAGAAGGCAACGCCGTCTACATGAATTGTGGGAGTTCCGACATCTAGGCCTACCGGCTGCATCCCAGCCGCATGACTCTTCCGCACTGTCTCGTCGTACTGGCTCGCATCCGCAACGTCGATGAGCTGACTCATGCCGACTTCCGCCAAGGCGCGGCGGATAACCTCGTCTCTGGGACGAACTCGTTCGACGTGAAATAGGCGGCCGAAGGCCGCGTAGTACCCACGGAGCCCTGCCTGACCGAGGTGTTCCTCGACTGCGGCTGCGACGCGAACGGGTCGCCAGGCGCTGTCAAGGCCCCTTTCAGCCTCGGGGGCATGTCCTTCGCGCCCGTCGTTGAGAATGGCCAGGCTCATGATTCGAACGCTTAGTTCGATGGTTCGCTGCGCCTCAACTTCGCAGAGCCAGCCATATGCGATCCAGGCGAACGGGCATACAGGATCGACGTAGAGGTCGACCTTACTCATCACTCATCACCTCTTTCCGGCGTGCAAAGCTCTGAAGCGGCTCATCTGAGGCGTACGGCTGAGAGCTCTCCTCGGAAGGCGCCAGCCAGGGTGACCAGCTTGAGGACCCCATCATCAGATTCTATTAATGAGAGTGGTAGAAGCCGCTTGACCGGTTCGAGCACTGCTTGATCGCCGAGCTCGGCCTTAAGTATCAATGCCTGGCGGATGTAGCCGGCAAGCTCGGACTCCGAGCATGAGGTGAGATCAGTTCCACTCGCCGCGTGCGCCAGGTACGGGCTCACCCTCGTCAGCCCGTCGAAACATTCGATGATTCGCCGTTGGAAACGGGTTCCGCTTCGGTCGATCAACACGAGCTCAGGGTGCGCGTCGCGTAGTGCTGCCCACAGCGGCTCCAGCTCGCGGTACTGGTGACGCCGTTGCCGCGAGCGTTTCAGCGCTCGGAGGAGCCCGGCTAGACCGAGCATCGAAGCTCCGATGACGAAGATAATGAGAGACGCGTTCGAGACGTTCCAGATGATTAGCTCGTACTCCTGAAGCCGGGCCCTTCCGCAAACGGCGTTCACGACCCATGCGCCTCGAGCCACGGCAGTGAGTGCCTGACCTGCCGCCGCTACTGCCATCACCCGCAAAGAGGCAAACATAAGTCGGGATACGTCGTCAGATCGCTCCTTGGAGTATCGCCAGACCAAGCGAGCGATTACGCAGTAGGCGTAGACAAAGTAGACGTTTCCGACGATGTAGAAAAAGGCTATCGTTGGCTGCGACAGAGCTGACGAGTGCAGTGAATGCGCCCGCTGACCGGTGGAGGTTCCGATCATGAGCGCGATGAGCGTGACCGCTGTGAAGCCGAAGGCGATCACATGCGCGGTGATCGCTCCATTCTTCGTCCGCCGACCGGTTGAGGTCGCTGACGTGAAGAAGGCGAGGAGTAAGACCAGCCCCAACATCGTGGTTAGGTTGTAGGCGGTCTTCCCGACGCCTAGGGTCAAAAAATCGTCGACCCGGGCCGTGATCAGCGGGAGGCTGAGTATCTGACCGAGTGCGAGCAGGTACAGGCCCGTCGTCAGGCTTGCACCTGCCGAGCGCGCGCTGGCGCTGCGGCGCAAGTAGGAGCTCGTTCGCCACAGGGCCGCCAGGAGTAGGGCTGCGATCAGGACGAGTTGGAGGATCAACGTCTCGCCTTCCAGCTGCTCGTCATGGGTATCTACGCTCCCTGCTTATAAAGCGATTGTGCTCGCACCTCCGCCTGCCGTCTTATTACGGACCTCCGCTGAGGAGCGCTTCGAATGGATCTGTCCTCGGTTTGCTGTGCGGCGGGCCGCAAACTGGCGTCCACGAGAGCAGAACCGTGGCGAGGACCTCCGCCTCCCACTCATTGCGGTCGTCGTAGAGTGAGGGAACCTGCTTCCGCCGGCGACCAAACCCAGTCCCTCTGCGTCGTTGGGCTCCCTGGCCGAAGACCTCCGCTAGGGCGTCGGAACTTATGGTCTGGAACTCTTCGGCGCGCAGGGAGGCGAGCCCGTGGTCCACGGCGTGTCGCGGGTGATCGAGGATCATGTGCGCAAGCTCGTGCAGGACGATCAATGTCTGATGGGCTCGTGCCGTTCGCTTCTCGTACATGATCACGTCGACGGTTTCGTCGCCACCGGTGAAGCCGAAGGCAGAGTTCGGGGGCAGAGCATCAGTCGGGACGAGTTCGATGGGCCGACCCCGCTGTTGGCCGAGGCGCTCGATCAAGAGGGACACGTCAAGCGGCCGAGCAAGCTCCAGATCTCGGACGAGGCCCCGAGCCACGCGTCGCAGCTCGCGACGGTTCATCTCCCCTGTCCCTTCCTCCTTGGCACACTGGTTGATCATCGACAGCCTGCTTCCTGACTGTCGAGTGATAGTCACTGACCCTTTCGGGTGCGCCGCCCTCGCAGCCCGTACAGCCTTTACGAGTGCTTTGCACTCGGACGGCTGCGATAGGCGTCTCGAAGCAGCTCAGTGAGCCGAAGCAGGTCGTCGACCTCGTACGCGGCCGTGGTGGAGCGGCATGGCCCGGTGATCGTCGTTCCTGGCAACTCGGCCGTCGCCTTGATCAGCTGATCAGTAGAGCCGGCGAGCGTTTCATCCCGGAAGTACCCACGGGGCAACCGCAGCAAGTTTTCGAGCGCGTTGAGGTAGGGGGTGCAACTCTCGTCGCTCACGTCAACGCGATCCTCGCGGACAGCTCGAAGCCAGTCGCCGCCGCCAAGCCTTCGGCCTCCATCGGCCGTCACGGAGTCGCTGAGGGCTGTTTCGACGTCAACGATCTCGAAGCGTCCGGCAAGACGGCCAGGCTCGCGAGGGACGACGGCAAGCAGCCAATCGAGCCGTTCGTTGAACGACTGCATCACAGCGCTTGCTGCTCGCGGCGACTCTTCAGGTGTTGCTCCACCATCGCGGCCAGGGCCTCGCGGTCCGTCGGACTCAGACTCGCCGTTCGCTCGGCGATGCAGGCGGTCTGCGCCGCGAGCTCCTGAAGTTGAGCGTTGCGGTGGCGCTCGGCGAGGCGGTCGAGCTCAGCGTCGACCCGCTCAGCGACCTCAGGGTCGGTGAAGTACCCGGCAGACACTCCGAACGCAGCAGCCAACCACATCACCTGCTCCAGTGACGGATTCGTCTTCTTGCCCGTGCGGAGTTCAGAGATGTACGTAGGTGAGATTGAGCCGCCTTGCTGCTTCACGCGCTTTGCGACCTCTCGAGTGCTCAACGGCCGCGCCTCTGGCGCATGCATGACCTCGAAGAGTCGCGACAGCTTCTCAGCGACGGTCCTCGGCCGCGCCAGCCTGTCCTCGTCCATGCTCCCCCCTCTGCACACCACAGCGAAGATCTTCGATGACGGCCTGCGCAAGCGTCCGCTGCGAACGCTACCCACTCTAGCGACCACGCTTGACAACGTGAGCGGACGGTCTCCATTCTCGCCGTGCGAGCGAACGATATGCTCGGTGTGCGCTGGCTAGGCAGGCAAGCCCTGCTGGTCGCTACGGCTTCCTGGGGAAGACCAGTCGCTGAACGGTTGGAGGGGCGGGAATGCATCGGAAGCGGCAAAGGCCCGAGAATCACGCGCCTCCCGCCTGGCGCATCGCCCCGGGCCTGAGCTCAGCAGCCGAGGCCGCGCAAGCGCATCACCGCATGTCGGCGGCTCCCCGGCTGGCCGCCGTGGGGCCAGCGTCGAACGGTGTTTGCCCTCCTCAGGAACCCGAGACGCGCCAGCGCGCAGAAGAGCTAGCGAATCCGCGAGAAGATTTCCTACCCCACCGCCCCGAGGAACCGCCTTCAGCCCTGCTCACGCATCCATCTCCAGCCTCGCAGGAGGCAGATAGCTCACCGGTCGGCCGGGGCGCCGTGCCACGGCTAAGGGGGAGTTTGCAGGCTGAGCGGGACCGTGCGGAGTTATCGATCCCGCTACCGGCAGTGGAAGGTCTACGTCAGTGCGCGACGAGTCCTGATCGTCTGCCCTCAGATCCGTCCTCGGAGGGAGTCGCAGGTCGCAGTGGCGCGGTCCTGGCGCAACGCGACCTGCCGGCGCGGAGCTCGCTCCGCGCCGGCTGGCAGATGGAGCGGTCGATTGAGGAGCTGGAGCCGATCGACGAGGCCCACGCTGCGGCGTTTGCGGCGCGGTTCGCCGCGGACTACCTGTCGTGGGACGAGGACTATCCGACTCGACGTGCCGAGGTGCTGCGCGAGTACCTCGGCGACCCCCAGGGCGCCACCCTGGGTTGGTCCGGGGTGGGTAGGCAGCGCGTAGACGTGGTTCTGCCCGGCCGCACTAAACACCTCGACGACGGCCGGGTGCTCGTCGAGGTCGTGGTGCGTGTCGCCACCTACGAGCGCGCCTACCCACCTCCGGCCAAGAAGGCCAGCCAGACCGCTGACGGGACGCTCCCGGAAGGCGGCCGCTACGTCGGGCCCTCCAGCGCACCCGATCCGGACTCGCCGGCCTGGCGGTTCGCCTCGTGCGACTGGGTCCGGCTCGCCCCACCGATCGCGCGGGCCCCGGACCGTCCCGCCGGCTTGATCGTCGACATCTCCCCCAACCACCGAGTGAGGTCCTGCGATGCCCGCTGACCAGAACAGCTCCTGGGCAGACGACCCGGCACTGGCGCCTTGGAGCAGCCCACCGCCGTCCCGCCAGTTCGGCCCGCACAGCGATGTGACGGGTTCGCGTACGGACGGCGACCCCACGCCCGCTCCGACTCGTGGTGCGCCCCACCCGTCGTCACCGACCCCGGGCCTGCAAGAACCGACAACCACCGGAAGTGCTGTCTCCGCGCCGCCGCCGAAGCGTTCCCCGGTGGTTGCCGGTCCCTGGAGCCTCAGCCCGCCGAATACTTCCACGACAGAGCAGACCAGCCCGCGCCCGGAGCGCCCTTCGCCGGGGCCGCGGGCGGAGGGAACCGCGGACTCGTTGTCGTATCAGCAGCTGGTGCGCACGCGCCGGGACCGGCCGCGGGAGGGGTGGCGGGGAGCGGTCTACACGCTCTCCCGGGGCCGGATGAACCCCGGGCTGTCGCCGACGGAGGCGGATCGCCGGCAGAAGATCGCGCGGATGCAGACCCAGCTGGCCGGCTGGCACACCATCACCGTGGCGTCGATGAAGGGCGGGATCGGCAAGACCACGGTGTCGGCGCTGCTCGGGCTGGTGCTGGCCGAGTTCCGTGGGGACCGGGTGGTCGCGCTGGATGCGAACCCGGACGCGGGCACCCTGGCGGATCGGCTTCTGGGCCAGCCCGTCCCGTACACGGTGCGCGACCTGATCCGGAATCTGGACACGATCCACTCGCTGACCGACGTCGCCACCTACACCAGCCTCGCCGGCCGGCTGCAGGTGCTGGCCTCTGAGCAGGACCCGGCGATGTCGGAGTCGTTCAACAAGGACGAGTACGTCGCGGTCACTGACGTGCTCAAGCGCTTCTACAACATCATCATCACCGACTCGGGCACCGGCCTGTTGCACTCGGCGATGGCCGGCGCCCTGGAGAACACCGGCACCCTGGTGATCGCCGGTGCCCCGACGGTGGACGGCGGGTCGCGGGCGGCGAAGACCCTGGACTGGCTCAAGGAGCACGGCTTCGAGGAGCTGGTCGCCAACGCCGTCGTGGCGATCTCGCTGCACCAGGTGTCCAACAACATCGACCGGGCTGCGGTCGTCGACCACTTTGCCCAGCGCTGCCGCGCGGTGGTGGAGATCCCCGGCGATCCGCACCTGGCCACCGGCGGGCTCATTCAGCTCGAGCAGCTGCGCCCGCGCACTCGCGACGCCGCGATCAGCCTGGGCGCGCTGGTGGCCGACGCGTTCCACCACTCCCGCAACCATCGGCTCTCGTCGGCTCGCGCCGGCCGGCCCCATCCCGAGCAGGACTAGCGATGGGTGTCGGGATGGCGGCCGCTGCAGCGGCGGTGACCGTCGTCGCGGGCCTGATGCCGGCAGCCGTACCGAACGCGCAGGCCTCGTGCAGCTGGCGGCTCTCGGCGAAGGTGCTCTACCAGGAGCTGCGGGTGGAGAGCACGGCCCACGCGGTGGAGCTGCGCAATCTGTTGGAAGACGCCGGAGTGAGCGCTCCGGACTTCCTTCCAGCCAGCTGCGCCAACGGATCCGCCCGCGGCGCCTCTGGCGGGGGCGGGTCTGGCGGGGGTGGGTCCGGGGGTGGCGCAGGGTCTTCCTTGGGTTCGGGGTCGGTGGGTTCAGGCGGTGGATCCATTGGGGCCGGCTCGGGGAGCTCCGGGGACGGGGAGACCGGAGAAGACTCGGTCGGGGCGGGCGGCGGTGGCTCGCCCCGACCGGGCACCAGCGCCGGCATCAGGTCCGGCACCGTGTCCGGTTCGAGCAACGGGAACTGCCCGACGACAGCGGCGGACAAGTTCGGCTGGGGCAGCCCCAACCGGGCCGACGAGTTCGACGCCGGGTCTTCGAAGGACGAGTGGGGCATCTACGACGGTGCCGGGCACGCCGGCAACGGCACCCGCTCCCCCGCGGCGATCTCCGTCCTGGACGGGCTGTTGACCATCACCGGCGACCCGAGCGGGCAGAGCGGCGGGATGGCCTGGAACCCGGGCCAGATGTACGGGCGCTGGGAGGGCTGCGTGCGCTCCCCGGCTGGCTCGAACGACCTGCACAGCCTGCTGCTGTTGTGGCCGGACGCGGAGAACTGGCCCGAGGGCGGCGAGGTCGACTTCATGGAGATCTCCGATCCGGACCGCCGGTCCGTCGACGGGTTCCTGCACTACGGCGCCGACAACTCCCAGGAGACCGCATCGGTCGACGTCGACGCGACCCGGTGGCACGCCTTCGCCGTGGAGTGGACCGCCGAGCACATTGCCTACTTCGTCGACGGCGAGGAGTGGTTCGTGACCACCGAGAAGAGCCACCTGCCGCCTGGGCCGATGCACCTGACCATCCAGCTCGACAACTTCGGCAACCCGGACCAGGAGACGAGCATGCACGTCGACTGGGTTCGCCAGTACAGCGGCGACGGGGTCAGCAGCTCCGGTGGCAGCTCGGCCGACACCGGCGCACAGGACGACGACGAGTCCAGCGGTGCGGAGCCCGGTCGCCCCTCCCGCGCCGGCTCATCCGACCAGGGCTCGTCCCGGGACAGCCGCCGAGATGGATCCGACCGGTCCGACAGGTCCGGCGGCTGAGCGCTGCGCCTGCTTGATCTTCCCTCCCCTACCCAGCGACTAGCTCGCTTCCTGTTCAGGAGTCTCCTCATGTCCGCTTCCCGTAGAGCGGCGACGGTCGTGCTGGTCACGGTCGCCCTGACCGCAGGCCCCGCGGCCGGCGCCGCGGCCGCGGCTCCCCTGCTCACCGACGCCCTCACTTGCACCCGCGAGTCCGGTCCCGACGCCGACGGCAGTGCCGGCTCCGGTGCCCGTGACACGGGTTCGCCGAGCGGCGCCGCGACCGGCTCGCCACAGCTCGATCCGAAGACCCTCGAGCAGGCACAGGAACTCGTCGACCAGACCCGCGCCCTGCTCACCACCCTGATCAGCTCCGAGGACCCCCGGGCGGCCACCCTGGTGCAGGAGTTCCGCGCGATGGGCTTCACCCCGGCGGTCGCCACCGGCTGGCGCCAGCGCGCGCACGACCTGGCCGACGCCCTGATGACCAGCAGCGCCCCGGCCGCGCAGCAGCTCGCCGTGGTCGTTGCCGCGGCCGGGTTCTCCCCCACCCCGGCGGACCTGCGCCACGGGCCGGCGAACGCGCAGCCGGCCGTGCTGCCGGACCCCACCGAGGAGGCGGCCGCGAACGCGGTTCCGGCCGTGTCCGCCGCAGCAGCCGCGGCTGACTCGACAAGGGTGGGCGGCGCGATGAGCGCGGTGTTCTCTCAGGTTGCCGAGGGGGCAAAGCTGGCCGCAGACTCGGCCGCTCAGGACGGACCTGCCGCACAAGACAGCTCCGGCGTGCAGGTCTGCAGCCAGAACAGCTCTGCCGTAGCCGCCGGCGGCACGGACCGAGGGGGCACGCACGAGGCGCAGCCGTGGGCGCAGGACGTGCACGACCTGGCTCAGGAGCTGGCGCAGCAACCCGACGATCCCGATGCGCAGGCGTTCGCCGACAAGCTCCGCGACGCCGGCTTCGACGCCCAGCCCGACGCCGCGGGCAACAACGTCAGCAGCGACCAGGCCCGTGGCAACACTGCCTCGGCCGACTCGGCGCAGGACGCGGACTCCGACTCGGACTCGGCCGACTCACACTCGGGGGCCTCGGCACAGCCGCCGGACGGTTCGGTCGCCGCGACCCCTCGCGAGGGCGGTCTCGACGAGCAGGTGGCAACCCTTTCGCAAGCGCTCGCGCAGGCCCAGGACGACCCCACCGCGCAGGCGCTCGCGGACAAACTCGCCGAGGCCGGCTTTCCGCAGGCCGACGAGGGCGAGACCGGAGGCTCTGCGAGAGGTTCTGCGGGCAGCTCGGCCCCCAACCATGCAACAGGTGACGCCTCGTCGAGCTCGCCGGGCCGCAGCGCAAATCGCTCTGCGGGGGACAGGCGCCCGCGGGACGGGGGGCCCGACAACGACCCGGCCGAGCACAGCAGCAATAGCCGCGACCGCGCGGACAACGCCGACAGCGGGCAGCGGAGCGGGCAGGACGCGGACTCCGAGGAGCGGCAGGACGGCCAGCGGCAGGACCCGGACCGGGGCGGTGAGACCCCTGCCGCTGGCACGGCGCCAGCCCCGGCCGCGGCAGCCACCGCGGGCACTGCGCCGTGGGACCGGCTCGCGGAGTGCGAGTCCGGGGGCGACTGGTCGATCGACACCGGCAGCGGCTACAGCGGTGGGCTGCAGTTCGACGGCCCCACGTGGAAGGCCTACGGCGGCGGGGAGTACGCGCCGTCGGCGGGCGAGGCGACGCGCGAGCAGCAGATCGCCGTCGCGGAGAAGGTCCGGGAGGACCGGGGCGGCTACTCGGCGTGGCCGGCCTGCTCGCAGCGGCTGGGCCTTGAATGACCGCGGTGATGGAGCGCCCACAGGGGCCACCTCCACCCGCAGCTGGCCCGGCCGAGACGGCGCCGCGCCCGGCAGCCTCGATCGACGAGTTGCTGCACCCGTTTGCGGCTTTATTGTGCGAATCCGCCGGGGAGCACCAGGTGGACTACGCCGACGTCGAATCGGTGGTGGACACCGCAGCCGGGCTGGTCGCGGCCGGTCGTGGCGCGGAGGCCCGGCACGCGGCTGCGGAGGCTGGGGCGGGCCTGGCCGGGATGGCCAAGCTGGATCTGCCGAACGTGGCCTCCCGCCCGCAGGACTGGTCGGGGTTCGGCGCGGTCATCCCGGTACTGGCCGGCTCCCCGGGGGCGGGCGCCTCGGTGCTAGCGGCCGCGGTGGCGGATGCGCTGCAGCTGGCAGCGCGGTGTGTGCTGCTGATCGACGCCGCGGATCCGGCCCGCTCCGGCCTGGCTGCCGCCACCTTGGCGGAGGGGCCGTGGCTTTCACCGGTGTCGGACCAGGTGGCGATCCGCTACTCGTGGCGCGGGCACGCGCTGCTGGCCCGCCTGGAGTCGCCGCTACCGGTGGTCACGCCCAGCCTGGTCCCACCGCCTCCGCAGTGGCTGCCCGAGGTCGACCCGCTACACGTGACGGTGGTCGACATCGGCCATGACGGCTGGCGGACCACGGCGAACCCGCTGATCGGCGCGGGCGGCTGGTTACGCCGCGGCACCCCCGCGCCGCGGCCAATCCTGGTCGTCCGCCCGACCCGCCCGTCGTTGCGGCACGCCGAACAGGTCCTCGCCCGCCTCGACCCGTGGATCTCCCGGGGGGTGGCGCTGCCACCGTGTCAGCTGGCCGTCACCGGGGCGAAGCGCTGGCCTGGCGGGGTCACCGGCGCGGCAGGGCGGCGCCTGGACCCGCTGCTCGACGACGCCCTCTTCATCCCCCACGACTCCGAGCTGGAGATCGGCGGAGTCACCGACGAGCTGGTTCCGGACAAGGTCCTCGCCGCCGTCTGTCCTCTTCTCGCCGACTGGGGCCTGCTGCCCGAGCTCGGCCATCCGCGCTCACGAAAGGCCCGCCGCTGATGTCCACCCCGACCCTGTTCACCCTCGCTGTGACCACGCTGCCGCAGGTTCTCGCCCACGTCGCCGAGCAGCTGCTGGCCCAGGAGCTGCCGAACCCGAACCCGACCGCCCCGCCCGGGGCGGAGAACATCACCAACGTCCTGGGCTACATCAAGTGGGGCGCCGGCGCGGCCATCGTGGCCGGGTTCTTCGCCGGCGTCGCGCTGTTCGCCGGCGGGCGCATCGCCGACCACCACCGGTTCGGCCGGATGGGCGCGATCACCATGTTCGCCAGCGTCGGCGCCGCGTTCCTCTACGCCGTGGGCTACTCGGTGCTGTCCACCTTCGCCACGGGCTGACGCCGGTGAACGACATCTTCAGCCCTAACAGCTCGGGCAGCTTCGGCAGCTTGAGCGGCCGAACCAACGATGCCCCTGCTCGGCGCGCGGGACCCTTCCGCGTGCCCGGCCCGCCCACCGAGGCCGCCCGCAGGCGCCGGCAAGCCCTGGTCGTGCTGGCCGGGATCACGGTGGTCGTGGTGGCGCTGGTGGCCGGGCTGGTGGCGCTGCTGCTGGGCGTGGGCCGCGACCCGGGCCCGACCCCGCTGCCGGGCACCGGCGCGGCTGCGGTGGATGGCGAGGGCTGGGATCTGGCGGCGCAGACCGCGCTGGCGACCAGGGCGATGCCGCCGTTCCCCAAGTCGGCGTCGCAGCCGCACACCCTGTCCTCCGACAGCGCCGGCCCACCGTTGAGCCTGCCCGCCCCCGGGGTGATCGCCGGGCGGTATGTGCCGGGCGGGTTTCCCGGCACGGTGGAGGGTGCGATCGCCCAGCAGGCGGCACTGATGGTGGCCGGGCTGGCCGGCGGCGACCCGGACACCTACGCCGCCGCCTACACCTCGGTCGCGCTGCCGGGCGCCCCGGCGGCCGCGGCAGCCCGGATGACAGGCGAGCTGCGGGTGTTCCGCTCCCGGGCCGGGCTCCCTGCGACCGGGCCGATCGCCGGGATGCAGGTGACCTACTCCCCCACCTCGGCGCTGGTGAAGGGCACCACCGACGGCGGCCGCTACGCGGTGGTGTGCGTGCTCGGGGAGCTGACTGTGCAGTACCACGGCCAGATCGCCTCCGGCGGGATCGGGGACTGTCAGGCGCTGCGCCACGGCCCCACCGCCGACGGAGCGGCGGAGTGGCGGGTCTCTCCTGGCGCGGCTGCGGCCCCGGGCCCGGACCTGTGGCCCGGCACCGCGGAAGCGGTGGCCGCCGGATTCCGGCCGCTCGCATGAGCCGGCGCACGACCACCCGGCACACGAGGGCCCGGTTCGCGACCGCCCGGGACGGGATGAGGGAGGGCAGGGTCGATGGATCTGGTCGCTGACGCGGTCAATGGGTTCGTCTCCTCCGCCATCGACAAGGTGATGAAGGCGGTCTGGGCGGCCGCGCTGTGGCTGCTGCGCGGGGCGTTCGAGCTCGTCGACGCCCTGCTCGGGTTTGGCGACGGGTCCAATCTCGTCGACGCCGACGGGCGGCTGTCTGGGGACAGCCCGCTGGCCGGGGTGTGGCCCACCCTGTTGTGGATCTCCGGGGTGGTGGCGCTGGGGCTGTTCTTCTGGCAGCTGAGCACCACCGTGGCCCGCGGCGGGGCCGGGTTCTGGCGAGCGGTGTCCGGGCCAGTGGCCTACGGCATCGCCATCGCGATGACCTTCGGCATCGTCGCCGCCCTGCTCGGCGGGGCGGAGGGGCTGACCACCCTGCTGCTGGAGAGGGGCCTGGACGCGGCCAACTTCCAGACCCTGCTCAGCGACGGGGAGATGGAGACCGTCTTCGCCGACAATCCCGAGTTCGGTCTGGCCAGTCAGGCCGACGAGACGGTGCGCGCGGTGATCCTCGGGCTGGTCGCGCTGTTCGGGGTCATCCCCGCCGCCGTGGGATTCGCCCTGCAGATGATCTTCCGGCAGGCCGTCATCTGGATCCTGCTGGCCACCATCCCAATCACCGCGGCCGGCCTGATGACCCAGACGACCTCGACCTGGTTCTGGCGCAGCCTGCGCTGGATGCTCGCGGCGATCCTGATGAAGCCCGCCCTGGCCCTGGTGCTGGTGATCGGAGTGAACCTGATGGCCGCCCCGAGGGGGGTCGGGGGCCTGCTCGTGGGCACCGGGGTGCTGCTGGTCGCGGTGTTCTGCCCGATGACGATCTACCGGCTGCTCGCCTTCGTCGAGCCTGGCACCCAGGCCGGCTTGGCGCTGCGCTCGCTGGGCTCGTCCAGTTCCGGCCCGGGGCAGGGCGCAGGCTCGGGCGGCGGTTCGTCGGCCGAGGAGACCAACACCGCGCGCTTCGACGCCGCTTCCGGCGGCGCCGGCGGTGGCGCGGCTGGAGGCGGTGGGGCCGCGGGAGCGTCCGGCGGTGCCGCTGCCGGTGGCGCGGGTGCCGCGGCCGGCGCGGCGGGCGGGTTCGCCGCGGTCGGCGCGGCGGTGTCCGGGGCCGCGCACGGGGCCTCGAACTACGCCAACAGCCAAATGGACGCCAGCGGCATCGGCGCGGGCGCCGGCGGGGCCCGCCACGCAAGCTCCGGGCAGTCTGGGCAGGGCGGCTCGTCGGCGGGCGGTTCCGGTGCGTCGTCGCAGCCCGGCGGGTCCGCCGGCGGAGGCGGTGACGGCAGCGCCGCGGGTGGCCCGGGGTCGCCGGACGTGTCACCGATCGGCGGCGACCCGGACCGCGGGACCGGGGACGGGGTGGCGGCGATCGAACCGGCGTCGGCGCAGGCGGACACCGATGGCGCCCCCGGCGGGGGTGCGGGCGAGACGCCCCCGCCGGAACAACCCCTGCACCCCGAAGGCAGCTGGGGCGGCCCCGGCGGTGGCCCAGGCGGCGGAGCTGGCGGCGCAGGTGCGGGTGCTGGTGGAGCGAGCGAGGCGGTGATCCCGTGAGCACGACGACACGCGATCAAGAAACGGGTGCCGCCGGGCCCCGGGTGTATCGGGGGCTGAACACCAAGGAGCGCTCCGGGTGGGTGCTGGGCCTGACCCCGGTACAGGCGCTGACCTGTCTCGGGCTGGCCGCGCCGGTGTTGCTGGCCATGTCGGCGGGCCGCTGGTCGGCCGCGTTCACCTGGCTGCTGCTCAACGGCACGCTCGCCGCCCTGGTGGTCGTGCCGATCCGCGGCCGGTCGGCGCTGCGCTGGCTGGGCGATCTGCTGTTGTTTCAGCTGGGCGTGCTGTTGCGCTGGTCGCCCTGGCAGTCCCGGGCAGCCGCCGGTGACCCCGGACCAGCCCACGAGCCCGACCTGCCTGGCGTGCTGGCCCGGCTCACCTTCCCCGACGGCCCACCGTTTCATCACCAGGGCCGGGTGTGCCTGATCCACGACACCGTCGAAGGCCGCTGGGGAGCCACCGCGCGGCTGACCCACAACGGCGTCGGGATGCTCTCGGACGCCGAATGCGAGCGGCTCGCCGCCCGGCTGGGCACCTTGCTCATCGCGCTCGGCCACCGCGAGGTCGTCGACCGCCTGTCGCTGTATGTGCGCACGGTGCCCGATGACGGCACCGAGTACGACGTGTGGCGCGCCGCCCACGAAGACCCCCGGGCCCCGGAGCTGGCCCGCGCGGCCACCGACGAGCTCGACCACACCATCGGCTCGGTTAGCGTGCGCACCGAGCTGTTTGTGACCGTGTCCGGCTCCGAGACCGCGCTCAACCGGCCGGCCAAGGCCGCCGGCGGCGGGATCACCGGCCGCGCCTACGCCCTCTACCGGGTCCTGGACGGCATCGACGACCAGCTCAAAGCCCTCGGCGTGCGCACGGTGTCCTGGCTGACCTCCGCCGGGCTCGCCGAGGCCATCCGCACCGGCTTCAACCCGGCCGCGGCCGCCGCCCTGACCGCCGCGCACCTCACCCACCCCGCCCCGGACCCCGACGGCGAGGACGGGCTGCCGATGGCGGCCGCCGGACCCACGCTGGCCCCCAGCCCGTCGGCGCGGGCCTACCACCACGACGGGTTCTCCTCGGTCTCCTACACGGTGCTGATGCCCGAGGCCGGCACCGTGTTCGGGTCGCTGGGCCCGCTGCTCGCGGTCCGCACTGCTGGGGAACGGCGCACCCTGGCCATCCACTACGAGGTCCTCTCCCAGCGCGCCGCGCAGCGCGCGGTGCAGCGCGGCCGGTTCCGCAACAACGTCATGACCGACTACAAGGCGGCCAAGGGGTTCACCACCACCGCCGCCGACGCCCGCCGCGCCGGCGGCGCCCGGGCGCAGGAATCCGCGGTCGCGGCCGGGCACGCGATGGTGCGCTACACCGTCGCCGCGTCGGTCACCGTGCCCGCCGGCTGGAATCTCGAGGACCACGCCGCGAAGCTGGAGAACGACGCCTCCGGCCGGTTCCGGCTGCTGCGCCTGGAGCTCGCCCAGGACTCCGCGTTCGTCTCCGCTGCCCTCCCGGTCGGGGCCGGCCTGCCCCGCATGCGCGGAGCGCTGAGCTGATGGGCCTGCTGAGCAGCCTGCTGCGCAGGCGTTCCCGGGACCGCAGCACCGATCGGCGGGGCGCCCTCGAGCTGCTGGCCACCTTCGGCGGCGCCCCCACCTTGTCCGGCCCGGCGGTCGACCCGGCCGCGGCCGAGCAGGAGCAGGACCGGCGGATCAACCGGCCGACCGCGCCGCGGCGCGGGCACACCGAGCCCGCCGGGGGCTGGTCCCCGGTGGACGCCACCGCCCGGGCGCCGGTCTACCAGGCCATCACCGGCGAGATCGGCGGGCTGTTCCCTCTGCTCGCCGCGAACGGGGTCCCGGCGGTGGGCGCCCGGATGGGCTACGACGTGCTCTCCGGCGGCGCGTTCTACTGCCACCCCATCGAATGGCTGCTGCGCGGCATCGCCACCAACCCCAACATCGTCATCTTCGGGGAGCCCGGCCGCGGCAAGTCCTCCACCGTTGTGGCGTTGGTGCTGCGGATGATGCTGTTCGGCATCAAGACGCTGATCTCCGGCGACGTGAAAGGCGAGTACACCCCGCTGCTGCGCGCCCTCGGGATCACCCCGATCGCGCTGGGCCGCGGCAGCTCGGCCCGGCTCAACGCGCTCGACCTCGGCCCGCTCGCGGCCCGCTGGGACACCTGGTCGTTCGAGCGGCAACGCGAGGAGCTCGCCGGTGTGCTCGGGCGCTGGACCACGCTGCTCGCCGCGCTGGCCGAAACCCAGGGCTACTCTCCTACCGTCACCGACGAGCTCGTGCTCGCCACCGTGCTGCGCCGCCTCGTCGGCGCCGCCGACGGCTACACCCGCCTGCGCCCGATCACCATCCCCGACGTCGCCCGCGAGCTCGCCAACCCCGACGACACGCTGTGGGCCGAAGCCCGTTTCGCCGGGCGCCGGCAGTTCCTCGACCACACCCGCCTGATCACCGACGCGCTGGCCAACCTGGTCACCGGCCCCCTGGCCGGGCTGTTCGACGAGCCCACCAACTTCGCGCTGGATTGGGACGCCCCCATCCAGTCCATGGACCTGTCGCTGCTGCGCAGCCGCGGCGACCAGGCCATCGCCGTCGCGCTGACCTGCCTCGGCTCCTGGTCGTCGATGATCACCGACCTGCAAGACGACGGCGACGTGCGGGTCGTGGTCCGCGACGAGGTGTGGCGGCAGATGCGCCTGGGCCTGCGCGCGGTGCACGCCGTGGACTCCGACCTGCGGCTGTCCCGCGCCGAACGCAAGATCCAGCTGCTGGTCATGCACAAGCCGTCGGACCTGCTTTCGGTCGGGGCCGCCGGATCGCAGGAATTCGCGATCGCCAAGGACCTGCTCGCGCTGTGCTCGACGCGGATCCTGCTCGGCCAGTCCACCCGGGTCGCCGACGAGTTGGCCACCGAGCTCGCGCTCACCGAACGCGAACAAGACGTCGCTGGGGGCTGGGCCATGGAACGTCGCGGCCGCGCCCTGTGGAAGATCGAGAACAACCCCGGCTACAAGGTCCAGACTGTGCTCTCCAGCGTCGAAATGCGCGTCTTCGACACTAACGCCCAGCTGCGTGCCCCCTCCCCCGGCATCCCCGGCCTCACCGCCGGCAGCGCTGCCGCAGCCGGCTGAACGGCGGGTCTCGATGAGCTCCTCGCCCCCGGTGAACCCTTCACGGGTCAAGCTGGTCGCCGCGATCGGTGCCGCGGTCGTGGTGTTGACGGTGACCGTCCTGGTCGTCGGCCTGACGCTGATCGCTGCCCTCGGCGGCGCCCTCGGTGGGGGCTGCGGCGGGGACGGCGGGCCCGGCGGGGGCACCCGGCAGGTCGGGCCGCGGGTGTGGTCGGCCGAGCAGATGACCAACGCCCAGACCATCATCGGGCTCGCCGTCGAGCGCCGGCTGCCCAAGCGGGCCGCAGTCATCGCGGTCTCGACCGCGATCGTCGAGTCGCAGCTGCAGAATGTCCGTTACGGCCTCGACGACTCCCTCGGGCTGTTCCAGCAGCGACCCTCGATGGGCTGGGGAGGCCCGGAGCGGGTCCTCAACCCCGCCTACGCCGCGGGCGCTTTTTACGACCGGCTGCTCGCGGTGCCCGGCTGGGACATCCTGCCGCCCGGCCAGGCCGCCCAGACCGTGCAGGCCTCCGGCTACCCCGGCCGCTACGGCCCCCAGGAGCCGGCGGCCGCGGCGCTGGTCGAGCAGTTCTGGCAGGGCCCGGACAGCCCCGTCCCCGACCCTGCAGCATCCTTGTCGGGCGCCCAGGGCGGGCAGGCGCAGTTGGCGTCGCTGGCGACCACCCTGTGCCCCGACCAGGGCGCTGGTGGGCTGCCGCCGGGTGGGCCCGCGCTGGTCGATCCCGGGGAGCTCCCGCCCGGGTTCCGGCTTCCGGCCGATCCGCAGCAGCGAGCTGCGGTCTCTTACGCCCTCGCCCAGCTCGGCAAGCCCTACGTGTGGGGTGCCAAGGGCCCGGGCGCCTTCGACTGCTCCGGCCTGATGACCGCCGCGTGGGCCGCCGTCGGCGTCGCTATCCCGGCCGGCACGGTCAACCAGAAGTTCGCCGGCACCCCTGCCTCGCTCGCTCAGCTCTCCCCCGGGGATCTGGTGTTCATCCCGGGCTCGTTGGGCTCGCCCACCAACCCCCGCCACGTCGGCATGTATGCCGGGAACGGGATCATCGTGAACGCCTACGACTCCTCCCGTGGGGTCATCCTGCAGCCGGTCAGCAAGTGGGCCGACCAGGTCGTCGCGGTGCGCCACATCGCCGGCCCGGTCGGGGAGACACCGGCTGCCGGGTCCGCGGCCGCGCTGGGGGCACCCGCGTGAGCCGGTACCACTCCCCCACCGCCGACCGCGACCTGGCCCTGGCCGGTGTTGCCCTGGCCGGGCTCGGGCTGCTCGTCGGCGCGGCCGGGCTGCTCGGCATCGCGGTCGTGCTCGCGTCCGGGTTCCTCGGCGCCCCGCTGTCCTGGCCCGATGCCGGCGGTTGGTGGCCGTTGGCGTTCTCGGTGCTGGCTCATCCCGCCGACCCGGGTGCCGCGGTCGGGCCGCCGTGGGCCGAGCAGCTCATCGGGCATCCGCAGACGTACTGGTTCACCGTGGCGGTCCTCGCCGGCCTTGCGTCGACGGTTCTGGTCGCCCTGGCGATGCTGGCGTGGCGGCGCTGGGGGCCGACCGGTCCCGGTCATGCCAGCCGCCGCGAGATCCGCCGCGAGCTCTCCCTCGCCGCCGCCCGACGGACCGCGGAGTGGACCCGTCCGAGCCTGTCGAGGCTCGAGCGCAAGCGCGCCCCGCTCGACGAGGTCGGGGCGCCGCTGCACCGCGGCGCGATCGGCCCGATGTGCAGTCCGCTGACCAGTCCCACGGGCACGCTGGCCCCGACCCAGACCGGTAAGAGCCGCCGCGACCTCGTGCACAAGGCCCTCGGTGCACCCGGGGCGTTGCTGTGCTCGACGACAAAGCCTGACCTGCTGGAGTTCGTCGCGCTGGCCCGCACGCGGCGGTTCCTCGCCGGCCCGGTTTTGGTCTTCGACGCCACCGGCACCACTGCTTGGCCTGCACAGCTGCGCTGGTCCCCGATCCAGGGCTGCCACAACTACGCCACCGCCGAGCGCCGGGCGCACACGATGGTCGAAGCCTCGGCCGTGGCGGTGGAGGCCGGCGGCGGGGCCGGCGCCGGCAACGACCGCGTGTTTCGCGAACGCGCGAAGGTCGTTCTCACCGCGTATCTGCACGCGGCCGCGTTGGGAAACCGCGGGATCAGCTCGCTGATCCGGTGGGCCACCGCCAGGCCGGCCGATCGTGAGCCGGTCGGTCTACTCGAGCCCTACAACACGGACGTCGCCAAGAACCTCGCCTCCGAGATGGGCATGGTCGACCGCACCGCGGATGCAGTGTGGATGTCGGTCCGCCGCGTCATCGAGCCCCTGATGAGCCCCGCCCTGCGCGCGCTGTGCTCACCGCGCCCCGGGGAGGGCTTCGACGCGCGCAGCTTCATCGGCAACCAGGGCAGTCTGTTCCTCATCGCCGGCCGCCAGCACGCCGCCGCCGCGGTCCCGCTGCTGACCGCGCTGGCCGAGGAATGGCTCACCACCGCGACCGATTTGGCCAAGTCGTTCCCCACACGTCGACTTGAACCTCCGGCTACCGCCGTGCTCGACGAGCTCACCAACGCCACTCCCGCGCCGAGCCTGCCCGACATCGTCTCCGACTCCGCCGGCCAAGGCGTGGTCATCCATTGGGCCGCGCAGTCCCGCGCCCAGCTCGACGACGCCTTCGGTACCGCCCGCGCCCGCCTGCTCCTGGACAACACCACCACCCTCAGCCTTTGGGGTGGGCTCAAGGACACTGACGCCCTCGAGTGGGCCTCCACCCTCGGCGGGCACCACGAGCGGATCCGGCACCAGGCCCACTCCGACGGGTTCCTCTCCCCCGGCCGCGCCTCGATTGGCACCGAGACCGCCCCCACGTTCCGGCCCGGCGCCATCCGGATGCTGGAGGCGAACAAGACGCTGGTCTACCATCGGGCGCTGCGGCCGATCGTGGCCAGAACCGTCGACGTCAGCGAACGTCCGGACTGGAAGCAGCTCCGTGCCGATCAGGCTTCTGTGCGCGCGGGCGTACCTGCGGTCGACGAGCTGGGTTACAGCCTGTCGGCGGGCCATCGGCCCGGCACGCCCATCCCGTCTGACCGCTGAGCAGGTGTCATCGTGCGTAGCAGCTTGTCACGATCACCAGCCTGGATCGGCCGTAGCGCGGGCGGCGTCGGGCACTGGGCTCTTGGCTGTGGGAGTGGACGCCCGCTGACCCGGTGCCCGCGCTCACGCCGCCACGCAGAGCCGGGGCTCACCAGCACGCGGACCGTCCCCCCTTTGCAGGGGGAGCACTCTCGGGCCGCCTTCTCCGGTGTCGCTGGACCTGTCCGACGGCGGCTACGGGCTACCATGAGCCCGAGCCGACAGCGCCCCGGAGGAGGCACGATGACGACCCAGCCTGGGCCCTCGCCCTCCCCCAAACCTGCGCCGAGCGTCGACGAGATCTTCGCCAAGGCGACCCCTGTCTCCAGCATCGACGAGCTTGCCCAGGACGGGATCTTCGACGACGACGACGAACTCGACGACTTCCTCGCCGACCTCCGGCAGATGCGCCGCTCCAGCATCGCCTGACGTGCGACGGATCATCCTCGACACCGACGTCGCCTCACTCGTCATCAAGCGCCGCCTGCCCGGCACCCTCGCCCGCGAGTTGGCCACGGCAGAGCACGGCATCACCTTCGTGACCTACGGCGAGCTCATCCGCTGGTCGATCATGCGAGAGTGGGGCGCCACCCGCCGCGGCGCACTCGATGCCTGGCTGGCGGCCCGCCCCACGCTCCCGTACACCGACGACGTCGCCAGGACCTGGGGTGAGATCACTGCCTACGCCGCCCGCCGCGGGCGCCCGCGTCCCCAGAACGACAGCTGGATCGCCGCCGCCTGCCTCGCCTACGAGCTCCCACTCGCGACGCTCAACGTCAAGGACTACAGCGACTTCGCTGAGCACGAAGGCCTCGTACTCCTGGGAGCCTGACGACCGCGGCTCCCCCTGCGCCGCGGCCGAGGTCGGGCGTCGCAGCCTGGTCGCGGACGATTCAGCCACACAGCGCACTACCGCTGAGCTGTAGTCCCGCAATATCAGCAGGTGGCCGCTTCCCGCGACGATTTGATCGACATCGACGGCTACCGCGCCTCAGTCCGCGTCACCGGAACCGTCGGGCCCTGCCGTCATCTTGAGCCTGTTCCGGCGCTGGACACGACCTCCGGGAGCAGGCCAGGGACCGGCTCGGCGAGACTCTGTGCGTCGCTTACAGGAGACCCGGACTGGATGGCAGCGATCCGCGGCCGCCAGAGGCTCCCAGATCCAGCTGGCGTAGGCCAGCGGACGACGAGCGAGGGCGGCCACGGACCCGCGGATGGCCTTGGCCTCGAATCCGCGGTCCCGCAGTCGTTCGGTGAACTCCCGAAGTGTGGTCTGCTGCGCCGTTTTGTCGATGGCTGGCAAGAGGTCGACGGGTCGGTGGCTGATACACGGGCTACGCGCCCCACGACAGCCCGTCAGCTGCGGCCGGCGGTGCAGTCATTTCCTCGACGCTGGTCGCCGGCTCACTGCGCCGCGCAAGCTGGCTCCAACGCGCGGCCCCCGGGCTCGCGTCTGGTAGCTGTTCATCCGCCGTCCGGGGAATCTGCGCATCCCGGCATGACCAGCCATCTATCCGGGCTGCGTTATGACAGCAACGGGTGGCGGGGAGGGACTCTGGGTGTGCCCCGCGAGCACGGCGCCACCCCGGCCCGGCATCGACCGCACGTCCCCTGCGGCGCAATTCACGGCCGGGAAGCTCCGCGGCCGTCCCCCGCGCTGCCGGCCGGTCCTGCCACCTCACTGACCGAGGTCCGCAGCTACGCCACGGCCCGCGCCGCCAACACCTACCACCTCAGCCTCTAGCACAACCCGGACGGCCACCGAACAGTAGAGATGTCGATCAAGCCTTAACCAGGCCACGCGACGTCGGGCCCTGCTCCCGCCCAGCCTGCTCGACCGGTGAGCGAGCAGTCGGGTTCGATACTCATCAAGGCTCGAACAAACGTTCGACCAATGGTCGGAGCGGAAACGAGAACGGGACAGCCCCTGCCAGGGCTGTCCCGTGTGGTTCTCGCGTCACGCGGCCCAGCACGCCACGTCACGCCGGTGCTCCGGCGGACCGGAGCGAGTTCCCCAACCTGCCAAGAAGGGGCGCCTTACGGGGACTAGGATACCCCGCCGGTAGGGGGTGGCGCGACTCATCGGGCGACCGACACGCCGTGTCATGCACCCGATCGGGATGTAGCGGCACACGTAAACGGCGTTTATCGCTTGCTCCGGTTGCGAGTGCTCGCGGTGGCTTGGTTGCGGCGCAGCGCCAGGGTGCGCGGCTGTTCGTCGATACAAGGGTGCTGCCGTCCGGCGCACTAAACGGCGTTTACTATCGAGGACACCCGCCAGCGTGCGGCAGCTGGCGATCGCGACTCGACCCCGGAAGTTGTAATGGCCCGGCAGCGGGGGGCGTCAGGTCAGCTTTGGGGCGCCGCGAGCACTGCCTGCCGGAGGAATGGTGGTGGACCTAGCCTCGCGCCGCTGCTCTGCGAGCGCCTATTGGACGCTGTGCCTGGGCGGTGCCCGGCGTGTTTCGGCGACATGCTGGCGCCGTGACCGCCTCGCGTCCGTGCCTTGTGCTCTACTCAGGGCGTGGCGGTTAGCACGATCCGCGAGGGGCACGCGGGTCCTGCGTGCCCCGGCATCGGGCGGTCATCGGGTGGTGCGACGGGCGGTAAACGTCGTTTACTCCCGCGCCCACCCGAGGCCCGCCAGGTTGGCGATGGCGTAGTTGAAGGCGGCCCGGCCGGGTTGGTATATGGATCCCGTGTCTCGACCCTTCGGAGGAGGGGGCCCGTAGGTGTGCTCGGTTCTCAGCTCGGCACTCGGCGACGCCGACCCGGACCTTCGCGCGTCCGCACCCAGGGCAGCGAGTAAACGGCGTTTACTCCGAGGCCCTCGTGGCGGCAGGCCTCCAATCCTCTGTCCGGTGCCGAGCTCCGCTCCGGTCACGTTCGCCACGTCGGAGGCCGACTCGGGCAGGCGGCCTGACGATAGTGGTGTCGCCAGAGGCGGCAGAACGTCCCTGCACTGGGGGCGGCGCGATACCGTGCAAGTAGTCAGCGGCGATCGCGTAAACGCCGTTTACTGCTCCGCAGGTTGTGCCGGCAGCCACGGGGGGTCCGTGGTGCCCCGGGGTGCAGGCGTGAAGGCTGACCACAGGAAGGCTCACTGCGTGCGCCCAGCCCTTAGACGCTCGCCAGCGGGGCCGCTCGTACCCGAGCCCTCTAGGGCCGAGGTTGTTGGACCTGCTTGCTCTTCGGCGCGCTGCTGGCGCGCGCCAGCGGCCAGGGGGCGAGGGGGCTACCTCCGTCCGGGCGGAGTGCCGAGGTATACGGCGTTTATCGCTGCTGCCCTTGTTGCTCGGGCAGCGCCGGCCTTCGCGGCCCGTCCGAAGTCGCGTTCAGGGCAATCGCCGGAACGTTGCGCCCGGCGGGCCATGATCGATCCCGGCCAGGCTGTCACCTTGACCCGCAACCAACTCGATATGGGCAGTACCGATCGGGGCCGATAGGCAGTGCACGCCGGGCTTGTAGTTCACACACGTGCCCACGCGTTCCTGAGAAGGCAGCTAGCCCACCGCCCGCACCTAAGGAGGGCTCGTAAACGCCGTTTACAGCTTGGGCGATGGGTCCGTTGCGAGGGGTCGGCGGGCTGAGGGCAGGACTCCGCCTTCCTGCTCGAAATGGACCGTGCCGGCCGGACATCAACGCCGGCCTGGGGAACGAGGGGTCGATGCCTGGTCGGTCTGGGCGCGCTGCCCCGTCCAGCTCGGCCCGCAGCCCCTTGATTCCGTCACCTGGCGACTCCGCAGACAGTCGAGCCAAGCCCACCGGTCGCCTCAAACACCCGGAGCGAGGAGCCGCCGCCTCCACGATCGGTGACATGTTAGGACGGTGCGAGCTTTACAGCCTCACTGCCGCCCGGCCGCCGGCTTTCGGGCGCCGTGGGCCAGGGACGGTCCAAGCGGTAAACGGCGTTTACCGACCTCACCACGAGCTCAGGATGCCTCGTCGGAACGGTGACGAAGCCATAGGCGAGCAGCGAGCGGTCCAGGCCGCTCGTCTAAAATGCGCGTCCGTCGGCTGGTGCACCGCGAGGCCTCGACCGCCTTTCAGCGTGCCCGCGCCCTCCGCGGAGCCACGTCTTGCCTCTAAACCCGCGCCCGGCCCAGCGCGAGGGAAGGCGATGCCGCCCCCGGTCCAGTCGCGCGGCGGCTACGTGAACTTCTCGTCCGGGCCGGATCCGCCGATTGAGTCGGGACACGTGCCGGCGGATGAGCCGTTCGAACCGGCCGCCAGCTAAGCGACGGGAGCAGGTCGAGCTCCCGGTAAACGGCGTTTATCACTCGGGGCGAGGCGACTGCGTCTAAACGAGAGACGGACCGCGGGCCGCCCCAACGGTTGGGTGAGGCAGGAACGGGATGGCGCAGACACTGGCGACAGCCAGCGGCCCTCCCTCCGACCGAGGCGGTAGAACGACACCTTTGGGGCCGAGGCCGCGATGACCTAGTGCGGACCACGGCGTTACGGACAGAGGCGTGCCGCCAGGACCCGGAGCGGGATGACCGGGCGGGGGGTCAGGGACGGGCGGCGGCTCCCTTCTTCTTGTTGCTTCGGGATGCTCGCCCGCTGCTCGCGCGATGTCCCGGGGAAGCGATGTGGTGACCCCAGCCGAGCGCATGTCAGCGACGGTCCGCCGGGCCCGACTCGGTCCGCGCGTAAATCCCCGGCAGCCTGGACGGGATGGGCCGTAAACGGCGTTTACCTGCCAGCGGTGCCGGCAGTTCGCGACGGCCGGAGCACGCTTCAGGACTTCCCTGCTTCCCTAGGAAGGGCGGGGCGCCGACAGAGGGCTCTCCACTGGTACCAAAGGATGCCCGTCCTCCCGCTGTCGCCGATCACGCATCACGCATCACAGCGGAGGCTCATCGGTTCCTCAAGTCTGCCTCGTCAGTTCCTGTATCTGGCGCGCGCCGCCGACGATGGCCAGCACCGGGTAGGGAGCCTCCACTCGCCCCGCGCCGGTTGCTCCAGTCGCTGTCATGTGGCGCCTCGGCACGCTCTTTAGGCGCCCGATGGCGACCGCCGTAAAAGTCGTCTATCGCGGCTTTCGCGCTCACTGGACCGTCGACGTGGGCCAGCGCGCGCCGCCGAACCCCGTACTGGCTCGCGGCCGGAGTCCCGCAGTCGGGTACCCCTCCGCGCGGACGCGCGAGCTAGGGGCTGCAAATCGCCCGGAGTCCGCGCCAAGGCTCAGCCGCCACGAGGGCCAGTAAACGGCGTTTACGCATCGTCGTTCCCGCCGGCATTCAGGTTCACCGCCACCCGCTGCCAGCGACGCGAGTGGATCCTCATCCGGGGCCGTTACGCCGCTCCGGCGCGGTGCGCGGCGGCGGCGAATGCGGCGACATGCGCTGGAGATGCCCCGCGGTCGGTAGCAGCCCGGCATCAGGCGGGTAGCCGGCGCCCATAGTGACCGTGAGCGACGCGGGACCCACCATTGCCGCGCACCTGAGGGGCGGGTTCGGGCGTGGCCTTGCTCGACCGTCCGGCGGCTACCTGCCACAAGTCTCGAGCCCCCGGGTCTCCGATCTCCGGTCTCCGGTCTCCGCAGCGAGTAAACGGCGTTTATCGGCCGAACGACCGTCGGGGCGACGGTCATCTTCGTACGCCTGCCGACCCCATCGCGACAGGAGCCTCCGCGTCGTCGCCAGCCCCCGTTGCTCACCGACCGTCGAGGAAAGATGCCTTCGAAAAAGGTCGACTCGGCGACACCATGGAGGTTACTCGGGTAAGCCACGCGGCTGAGTAGGGCGCGGCACCAGGGACCAAGAGACGGCCAGGCAAGGCGCGCCCCGTCCGGGCCGAGCATCATGCTGGTCGCACCCTGGTAGGGCGGCGTGCGGACGACCCGATAAACGCAGTTTTCGGCCGACTGCCGCACCCCACGTCCAAACCCTTGTCGCAGACCCTGCTGTCCAGGTCAAAGTCCCGGTGCGCCCGGTCGCCGAGGGAGAGGTAAACGCCGTTGACCGGCTCCCACGCGGTCCGAACGGACAGGGACGGCCCTGTTCACGCCGCCGCGACTCACCGGGTGCACCTCCGCGGGATCGCGTGCCTGATCTGGCAAGATGCTGCGCGATCCGAAGTACCGCCCGCCGGGCGGGAAGCAGACGGAGGGATTCTCTCATGGCGCGCGTGCACGTCATCGCCAATCAGAAGGGCGGGGTCGGAAAGACCACCGTCACGGTCAATCTCGCGGCCGTTGTCGCCGACACGCTTGGTGGGACCACCGATTCGACGCCGGTTCTCGGCGTCTCCACCGACCCGCAAGCGTCCATGCTCGAGTGGGCACAACGGGTCGGCGAGGCTCTCCCGTTCGACTTCGACCAGTGCCACGACCGCCCGGAAGTGCTCAGTCAGCTACGACAGATCAAGCGCTACGAGCACATCTTCGTCGACACCCCTGGCAGCCTGGAAGACGAGGGGATCCTGCGTACCGTCCTTGCGCAGGCCGACGACGTCATCGTTCCACTCGAACCGGAGCCCATGTCGTTCTCGCCCGCCACACGGTCGATACAACGGCTTGTCGAACCGGCCGGCGTTCCCTGGCGGGTCCTCCTCAACAACTGGGACCCCCGCGACGGCGAAGGCGATCTCGCCCAGACTCGGGAGTTCGTGGCCGCGAAGGGCTGGCCATGCTTCAACACCGTCATCAGACATTACAAGCTGCACACGCGGGCTTCGGCGGAGGGCGTCACGGTCGTCCAGTACGCCAAGAACCGCGTGGCGCTCGAGGCTCGGCAAGACTTCTTCAAGCTCGCACTGGAGGTGCTCGGCAGCCAGAACGGGGCTCCCCGGCACGCAAGCACCGCAGAGGGGCAGGCTGCGGTAAACGGCGTTTACGCCACCACCGAGGGCTGACCCATGGGTAAACGCGTCAACTTCGCTGCGTTGGCCGAGGAAGAAGTCCCCGACTTTGCCCCCACGCCTCGGCCCAACCTCTCACCGGCACCTGCACCTGCACCTGCACCTGCACCTGCACCCGAGCCGAACACCCACGACGACAGCCAGGCTCCGCCGGCGCCGTCGCAGCTCGGCGAATCCGTACTCCCCATATCCGACATAGCGGGCAATCCCCTCAATCGTCCGGGCGCGGAAGACGAGACCGACGACGACGACTTCCGCGACCTCGTCGACACTGTCCGCACACACGGCGTCCTCCAGCCGATCCTGGTCTGCTCCAGCGACGCCTTCGCCGAGCGCTATCCGGACCACCGTCAAGCGATCGACGGCTCCAAGTGGGTCGCCCTCATCGGTAACCGCCGCCTGAAAGCGGCGACCGAAGCCGGGCTCTCCGAAGTACCGGCCGTGGTCAACGACGAGCGGATCCCCTCGATGTACGAGGTGATGCTGGTCGAGAACGGCCACAGAAAGAACTTGGCTCCGCTCGACGAGGCCCAGGCGATGGCGCGGGTGACTGAGGAGGGCGTCAGCCAGAAGGAGCTGGCTCGCCGGATTGGCCGTAGCAAGATGTATGTCAGCCAGCGGCTCGCGCTGCTCGGCCTGATCCCGGAACTTCAGGATGCCCTCCGGGTCGGGATCCTCAAGGTGGAGCTCGCTCGGCAGTTTGGAACGCTGCCCGAGGAGGAGCAGCGGGCCATCGTCGAAGCAGGTCCGCCCTATCGGCGCCCTACGGCCGCACAGCAAGCCGGGCCGCGCTCGACTCGCCGCATCTCCGCCGCCACTCCCGAGCAGGCCGCCGACTCCATCCGGAAGCTCTTCACCCCCGATGAGCTCACCGAGCTCATTCGGCTTCTCGGCGCCAGGGACTGACGTCTGTCTGGTGGGTGGCCACGCGACGCTGCTGGCCACCCACCAGACAGATCGAGCATGCTCCGGGTACAGCCGTCCGGTCCGAGTGCCGGCCCCTGCTCCGGCCCGCTCGTAGCCAGACGGTAAACGGCGTTTACGGGCGCACCGAAGCCGCGGCGATTACTCCGCCCCTCATAGGCTGCCCTGCCGAATGCGTGGAACCTGCCTCTCCGCGCTGGCCTCCCCGTCCGGGCGTGTGTCTGCTGCGTCTGGTCCCGGCCCTCTGTATCAAGCGCCAGTTCACGCCAGTCCAGTCCGCATCGTGAAATGGATCTAGCACTCGGAGTCCTGCCGGGCACAGCAGACCTACGCAACACGCGAAGAACCCGCCAAGACGCAGGTGACCGCGCCACAGCCTGGACGCGAGCCCAGGAGAGTCTAGTGAGAACTGTAGATACTGGGAGGAGCACCTTTGCGCCGAAGTGTCCGTAGCTGCTGGTCGGCGGGTTGCAGGCCGAGGACCGGGTGGCCACCCGATCGTGTTTGGACCCCCGTGGTGCGGCAGCGCAAGAACGCATCGCGGCGTCCGCGCCATTGCAGCCCTAGTAGACGCAGGGCGACGCCAACCCAGCAGCTGGTTCCCGCGCTGGACATTCGCGGTCTGCTGGCCCGTCACTTCGGCCCGGGCGCTGCGGCGTCGACCGCGGCGAACTCTGTCGCTGCGACGTCAAGTCCCGCGGCGGCTGCGGCCCCGACACGTGCGCAGCCCTCCAGTCGCTCCCTCACCGCGGCATACCCGTTCAAGCAGTTGCATTGCGTCGGGACCACCGCCGGACAACGCCAGCTCCACTGCGAACCAGCGAAGATCTTCATCGCCGCCGAGCGGCACCGTCAGAGAAAATCTGACGGTGGCCATCCCTCCTCCTGTGAGCGCCGAGCAGGCAGCCGCTGCGATCGATCGGATTACGGAGCGGCGCCGACGAGTTGACGACCCGAACGCGTGGCGGCTGTCCGAGGATCCGGCAGACGTACTTGCCTTTCTCCGCAGCTGCAGCCGCGGGATGCCCGCTTGGGTGCTCGAGGCGGACGTGCTCGACGGGCTCGAGCTGCGGCTGCGGTTGTGGTGGCTGGGCGAGGTTGCTGAGTCCTGGCTGCTCGAGCAAGCGGACCGTCTCGGCGTGCCGCCACGTCTCGTTGGTCAGCGTTTGGGGGTGAGCACCCGGCAGGGCGTACACGACCGCCGGCGAGCGGCGCGACACAAGGTCGCCCGACTGCGAGGCGAGCCCGTTAGCGAACCGGGAAGGCCTGCCGACCAGGGCAAGCGCGAACAGGAGGCCGAATGGCTCCAGAGACATCGCGCAGACCTCCTCGCCATAGCCGAAGTTGCGGTCGGACATGCTGAACTCGGCGACGAGGAAGCTGCCGAGTGGCTGATCGAAGTAGCCCGTGATCTGCGAGACGCAGTTCTCACGCCGGGGTCACTCCAACTGTTGCGCTTCGCTCTGGTCGCGCTTGCCGCCAGCCCAGAAGTCGAGCACCTCGCCGACAACCACCCCCTGAGACGGACTTTCAGCCGCTGGTCACAGCTGTTCTCGACGCATCCGGCGTCGGCAAACTAGGCCAGGCCACGTCTCTCGCCTACCGGGAAGCCACAGCGGCCGGCAGCAGCCCGGAACCCACCACCGGGCGCCGATGCCACAACGTTGAACAGCGAGGGCGCGACCAGTCACGGCGTGCTTGGCCGGTCCGGGCCCGGGCACCACAGCGGATGCAGTGGAGGGCTGGGGCTGCTCGCCCACCCGGACGGTCACGAGCCAGCCTGGCGCGCGGCTACTAGCCGCTGCGCACGGCGGTGCCAGCCGGTACGGCCCTGGAGTCACCGTGGCCGCGCTGGTCCACGGGGGCCGGTGGTGGACCTGTGGACGACGGATCTGCGAGGACGCCCTCGTGTGTACCTGGTCGGCGACCAAGCTAGTTGTCGGCGCCTGTCTGACCACCGACGGTTCCTAGGACCGAAGGTCGGATAGTGCACGGCCATCAGCGCGCCTTGGCAGCGGTCCACGTAGCCGGTGGGCGTGGCGCCGGTGGGCTACGTTGAGGCCCCGAATCGTGCGGCAATTGGCCTGGCGGCGCCGCCGACCAAATGGGGGGGCGACTGGGATCAGCGGGTCGCGGAAGGTGCCCGTCGAGCCGCCACGATCACACCTGGCGGGGTCTGATGTCCGGTTTCGGTGAGTGGGCGGCGACCGTCGTGCTCGATGTGGACGCCGACGAGCTCGACAAGGGGAGTGTCGTCGAGCTGCTCGAGGCCCTCGCGCATCGCGAGGCCACAATGTTAGACAAGGACGGTCGGCTTGCTGTGCGGCTGTCGGTACCGGCCGGCTCGCCGATCGAGGCCGTCGGCGTCGCGGTCGCTGATGTCCTGTCGGCGGCGAACGTGCGAGCGGGCCTCGACGTGGCCGTCGAGGCGGTCGAAGCCAGAGCGCCGGCGCAGACACCGCAGCGTGTTATCGCCGCTCCCACCGGGCCTCGATCACGTGGGGCGGGGCGACGGACGGGACCGTCCTCGCGGGTGGTCTCCATCGGGTCGCGGCGTGCCGATGCCGCCGAGCCAGTCCTCGACAACGAGCACGCGCGACTCAATGACCCGCGGCCCGACGACCAGCCTGACCATGCTGACCAAGTCGAGGAGCACGCGGATGACGAGCCCTCCAAGCCCGACGACGAGCTCGACGACATCCCCAGCGATGAGCCCGAGCTGCCGGAGGAGCCCAGGTCGCCACTTAGCAGTCCGCTGGCTGGTGACCCGGCAGACCTCGCCGAACTCGGAGTCGCGGCCCCAACCGGGTTCGCGCTCAAGGACGGTCAGGCCGTGGTCGCCTTCGTGGCGCGACGCTGGCGGCACGCGACGGTCGTGCGCCGGGATCGACACACTGTGCTGGTCAGATACGACTCGGACCGGATCCCACCAGGCCCACGTGAGCTGCGCGTCGACATCAGCCGGGTGCGCGTTCCCCTCAACCGCGGGTAACGCCAACGCCTGCTCGCTGGACGGCGCTGCTCAGTGCCGACCCGAGCAGTCGTGCGCGGGCATTGGCGCTGTGCAGCCGGAGCTCGATCAGCAACGGATGCGCACGCAGGCCCGTCGAGCCGTCGACGAGCAGCTCGGCGCCGGCCATCTCGGTCTGCAGCTGGGCGACGAGGTCGGCCTCGCGGACAGCTCCGGCGAGGAGAACCAGCTCGTCCTGTTGAAGGACCCACTCGTCGTCCTCTTGTCCCCGGCCGAGCGGCCTGCAAGACCCGCAGGTAACGGGTGCTCGAGCGGGATCGAGTCTCGGTGGATGACGACGGGCCGGGGGAGCGCGTGATGGCACGTGAGGTGGACCTGCGAACCGAGGACGACTACGTGTCGTTCGTGCTCCGTGCGGAGGACCTGCCGTTCGGCGCGCAGGATCGTGCGGGATCGTTGATCGACCGCGCCCTAACGGTCGCCCGCCTCACCACTGAGGTCTTCGGGGCTCAGCAGGTCGAGCCGATCGAGTTCCGTCCCGACCAGACAGCGGCGGTGGGACGACGCGGCGGCGCGAGTGTGCACCTGCAGCAGGAGCTGCGGGGCATCCCGGTGTTCATGGGCAACCAGGTCGTTCGATTCGGACGGTTCGAGGACGTGCAACGCACTCAAGGCCGACTCGCAGTAGGACCGGCGGCGGAAGCCGACGTATTCGTCGACGCGGACGTTGCGGCCGAGGCCGCCGTGCGCCACTTGGCGACCGAGCCGCTGGAGGACCCTCACCCTGACGCGTTGCCGGTCGAACTCGGGGCGTTCGTCGGCCGGATCTTAGGGCAGTTCGTCGATTTGCCGACCCGCCCCACCGTCCTGGATGCCGGGCCGCTCGACGAGCCCGTGCAGGCGAGTCTGACCTGGTTGCCTCTCGGGGGTTCGTTGCGCCTGTGTTGGGACATGACCATCGCCGTGTCGGCTCTTGAGGGCGGCTATCGGGTGCTCGTCGGAGCGGACACCCCTGACGTCTGTTATGCAGTCCAGCTCGTCCCGGGAGCCTGCACAGGGACCGTCTATCCAGTCGACCCGAGCAGTGATCGGCAAGAGGTGGAGTTCCCGCGTCCATGGACGGTGTATGGCTCCCTGGTCGACCCGAAAACGATCGACATCCAGTCCAAACCCTCGGCGTGGGTCGCCATCGATGCAACCGAGGGATACGCCGCACGGGCGAGTGTCGGCGCGAACACCCCACCCATCGCCAGTGACGGCGCCGGCGGGGTCGTGCGCTTTGCGCCGGTCGACGTTACCGGGCCCGAGCAGGCAGCGCTCAACGCGTTCTACGGGGTCTGTTCGGTGCACGACCTCCTATACCTATTGGGTTTCCGGGAGGCGGAGGGCTGTTATCAGGACGGCGCGGTGAGCGCCGCGGGTCGGCCCACCACTCGCGTGAACGTTGAGGTCCGGAAGGACCCGGTCATGGGGACCGCGCACTGGTGGGCGTTGAGCCGGGTCCCGGCGATGCGTCTGGGGCCGGACGCCGATACCGGTCGGTCGACCGCGCTCGACATGACCATCGTCGTTCATGAGTACATGCACGGCGTCACCCTGCGCTTGGTCGGCGGCGGGTCCACCGCCAATCCGTTCGTCGAGCCGCAGAGCCGCGGCATGGCAGAGGGCTGGGGCGACTATCTAGCGACGGTGGTCACCGGACGGACGGCAATGGGCGGCTGGTCCTCGGGCGAGGACCGCGGCACTCGCCGTTTCCCCTACGACGAGAACTTTCCGGTAGCCGAGGCCAACTTCGGTTCGCTGCCCGACCTACGAGGCAAACCCTACGCGATCGGCGAGATCTGGTGCGCCACCCTCCTCGCCATGCACCGGCGGATCGGCGCCCGGTTGGCCGTCGGGCTGGTGCTCGACGCGCTGCGCGACCTCCCGGTGAACCCAAGCCTAATCGACGGCCGGGACACCATCCTGCTGGCGCTGCAGGACCGACTCGACGACGGAGCGATCGACGGGCCTGCGGCGGCCGAGGCCCGCGCCGGGATCTGGGCCGCCTTCGCCGCGTTCGGTATGGGCCTCGCGGCGTCGTCCCAAGGCCCCACGCTGGCGGGCATCGTCACCGATGCCACGGTTCCCCCGCCCTGACCTCCCTGCTCACAGGCTGCTGGGCGCATCGGCTCAACCAGGCCAGGGAGAGCAGCGGATGGGACACGTCCGCGGCGCTCATCGCCAGTGCCGCGGCTGTGCCAAGGAACCCGACCCACAGGTCCGGGGTGATGAGAGAGGGCTCCTCCGCCCCCCAGACGGTGCCCTCCGGCGTCCGTTGCTGCAGCACCCGCAGGACGGCCACGGCATCCGCGACCCGCTTGCCTGCCTGGTCACCGTGGGTCGGCGATGCACGCGCAATCCGGTAGACCTCGAGTGCTCCCGCCGTGCCGTGGCAGAGGGTCGGATCGTGGAGCAGGGGCGGTGGTCCGAGAACCGCCTCGACGGCCTGCTCGCGGACCTCGGCCAGAGTGTCGGATCCTCCGAACGCCTGCTCCAGGCACCACACGACACCGGCCAGACCGTGACACCAGGCCAGCGCCGGGAATGTCCGACCGCCCGCGGAGGAGGGGACGATGTTGTCCCCCTCGGGTGTGCGAGCGTGCCAATGGATGCCCTCGAAGGTCTCGACGGCGAGGCTCATCGACTCGGCCGCGCCGGTCATCGCGCCCCACTCCGCCAGCGCCAGCGCGATCCCCGCCGACCCGTGCGCAGCTCCGTGGTAGACCGCGCGGGAGGTGTCGAAGTCCGGACTCGCGGGCCATCCGGGCGCAGCACCGGCGCGGCAGGCGGTGTGGAGGCGGCCGACCTGGCCGGATACCAGATCCAGTGGCCAAGCCTCCCCGGATACGGCGGCGACCAGGCAACCCGCCCGGACAATGCCGGCGGCGCCGGAGAAGAGATCGTAGTCCGCTACGGCATGCATGCTTGCCATACCCAGCCGTACACGAGCGGCGTCGATCAACTCGGGCCGGTCGTGGCGGCGTCCGGCCACGGCCAGGGCCACAGCTACGCCCGCGTTACCCGTGAACAGCCCGTGAGCGCGCTCGTAGGGCGGTTCGGCTGCAAGCCATTCGGCCGCGTCCAGCACGTCCGCGGAGAAGTCGATGCGGCCCATCGCCTCGTCGATCGACGTGAGCGCCAGCACAATCCCGGCGGTGCCCAGGTTAATCGCCTGCGGCTCGAACCCCTTGTAAAGGTGCATTGTGCGCCAGCGCCGACCACGACGGCCCGCCGTCGCGAAGGACCGCGCTGCGTGTCCGGCGGCGACCGCCGCACGACGACTCCACCGCAGCTCGCCGGGCACCTCTCTGGTTGTCGGCGCGGCCCAGGCAGCCGCCGCCTGGTCAGAGAGGATCGGTAGCATGGCGTCCAGGATCATCGCGGCCTTCCCGGCGCTGGGCCGGGTCGGCTCGTCGGAGAGCCGTGTGACGAGGTCGGCCGCCGCGTCCTGCCCAGCACGGCGCAACAGTCCGATCCTCCGCCCTTGGCCGGTCGGTAGCCGTCCGGGACAGCAACGGAGCGCGACATAGGTGAGGCAGGATCCCAGCGCGTGGACGTCGTCACCGAGCTCCACGGTCCGGTCTCCAGCCCCCGAAGGTAGGTAGCCAGGGGTGCCCCCGGCGATCGGGGTCTGCTCATCGACGTGCGCCGCCAGCTCGAAGTCGACGAGGTGAACAGACGTCCCGTCGACCAGGACATTGCGCGGGCTCACGTCCCGGTGGACGATGCCGGCTTCGTGGATCCCGCTAAGGAGCCGCGCAAGCGGCGGAAGCGCACGAAAGCCATCCGACGCGGGCAACGACTCCACCGTCTGGCCGCCTACGTCGCCGGTGACCAGGATGTGCGCGGCGGCGTCGTAGGCCAGTACGGGGGGACAGCCGTCGACGTCCCTCAGCTCGGTCAGCATGCGGTACTCGTTGTCCAATCGGCTGACGGCGTCATGCCCCCGGGTATCCACTCGCATGCCCGCCACGGCCTGTCGGACCACAACCAGTCGGACATCGTGTACCGCCAACGCCGCCACAACCGAGCTATCGACTCGCGTGGACAATGCCTTCAGCGGGAGGTATCGGCGCCCATCGACGACGATTGGCCCGGGCGGCGGTGGCGTCGGCACCGACACCGGAACCGGTGGTTCGGGAGCCCAGGCGGGGGCTGCGGCACGCACGCGTGAGTCGGGCACCACCACGCCGTTCGGGCCGAGTAGGCCAGCGGACAACCGCCCGAGCGCATCAACGATGATGGGGGCGTGATCAAAAGGGCCGTAGCGGATCCAGAGTCCCTCGCCCGCTCGGAGGTCCGACGGCACCTCGGGTGCGGTGGCGGGCCTCCAGATCTCTTGCAGCTGGTCGACCACCGCTCGGAGCTCGCCGCCCGACACCGGGTAGACCGTGATGACCTTGCCAACCTGTGAGCTGCCCGCCTTGCCGGAGTTGAGCTCGATCACGCCACCGATCCGGTCGGGCACCTTGAACGCGACTGCGGACCGAATCAACTCCGGGGCCACGTCTATGAGTAGTAAGTGCGCGAGGTGTGTAGGCGCCGAAACGTGCAGCTTCCATCCTTGAGCAGGCAGGACGACGTCGGATCGCTGAAAACCGATCCACGACCACTGTCCAACAGGCGTGCGTGTAATAGCCCATTCTGAGCCCAAGGACGCCGTCAGCGTGTCGAGTGCCTCGGCGTACTTAGAATGGGCCAGCGGAAGCGTCATGGCTTGTCGTCCATTGGTCCGCTGTGGAATCCGATCCAGCTCAGGGCGTCGTCCGGCCAGGCGAAGGAGCTCACATCCCCGTCGTCTCGCAGCATTATTTGGATCTCGTCGCCGATTCGTCGCGCCCCTGCACCCGGGGCTATGAGGCCAACTGCCTTGTATAGGCCCGCGGGCCAAGGCAGGCGCACGCGTCCGTCGTGCGGGCGTGCCCAGCACAGCTCCCGGCCTAGAACTGCGACTGCCTCCGCCACCCGCCCGCTGGCGACGGCTCGCCGAGCGTCCGAGGTGCGTAGCCGATTCACGGTCGGATCGAGCCGGCGCACGGCGAGTCGGTGGGACCAAGCGGCCTCGAGCACGGCGGCGAAATCTCCTCGGCTCCCAACCCCGAGAGTCTGCCGGGCCCCGAGCACCAGTTCGTCAATCGGGAACCGGGCACGGAGCTCACCGAGCATCTCGGCGGCGCCACTACGGGCGCTCTCGGCCTCGGTGAGGGCGACAGTGGCCCGAACAGCGACACCACAGCCGCGTTGAATCCGCATGCGGGCCGCCACATCGTCCAATGGTGGTCGCGCCCGGAACCCGAAGACGTGGGCGGCGGGCGCGGGATCGAGGGTGAGCACGACGACCCCCCGCCCGGTCCGCGCCGCGGCTGCCACCTCGTTTCGAAACAAGGCCTGGTGGGTGGTAGAGATCGGGTCCCACTGACCGATCAGTGCGACGTTGGCCCGAGGGATATCGCCCTGCGCAGAGATCTCCACCGGTCGCGACGCCTCTAGACCTAAGGGATGATGGGAGGCAGGGTGACCTCAGTGATTACGCAGCCGTCGGTCGCTACGCAACTCAGGACGCTGCACCCGAACTCGTGCCCACCGATCCCCAGCTCGGTGACAAATTCCCGCTGCAGGTCTGCGTTCACGCCGCGTTCACCGAGGAAGCCCGCGGGGTTATCGGAGAAGCTCTCGAGGAGTTCTGGAGCGTTCTTAAACTCGTCCTGCAGCTGCTTTACAAACTCGCGGAACGCATCCAGGTCGGGCACCATCACCCCCCGCTTAACGGTGAGTGAGAACTTCTGGTCGTTCGAGCTGGTCATAGCCGCACTTCCCCTCCATCGACCCGAATGGCCGTCTCTTCAGCGAACGTTCCGTCGTGTCGGTACTCGGCCGAGCAGACCAGTCCGTTACCGAGGCTGTGAACCTCAGGCTTCTGACCTGCGCAGATGAGCCGGCGCACCTCCCATGATCAGGGCCCGAGTGCCCGGGAGAATGACACTGCGGAACGTCCGGCATCAAGATCGTCGAGTGACCGCTGATCGGAGCGACGACTCCGAACCGCAACGGCCGGGGCTCGCGTGATGACATGACGGTCATGGTGGTGATCCTTCCTACGGTTCCCGCCGCCGACTCTCACCTCCTCCAACCAACGTCCCCAAGAAGCGCTGCCAAGCAACGCTGGGGGCCCCGATCCGATTCGGCTCCGCAAGACTGGCATCGACGACTGATCGGCATCCGGCCCTCACAGAGCGCGCACGCCGATCATGAGATCGGCGACCTGGCTGCCACCCCCCACCAACCCGCCATCCACCGGCCGAGAACTGTGTCCTGTCTCAGCGGAAGTAGGCGGGCCCGGCGGTTCTGCGTAGGTGGTCCCGCGTCTCAGGTAAGTGGGCGGCCTGGGCTCGAAGTGGATCTGGCCCCGGCTGCCAAGATCGCCCCCTACTCGAACGGGGGCCCGCTCGGAAGCTCCTCGGCCACCCGGAAGATCAGCGTTTCTCCCTGGTTGACCACGTCTCCACTTCACTAATTATCGAATTGCTGTCACACCTCGAATTCTGTAACTGGTGAAGGTGGTGCACCGATGGGCCCGGACGCGACGGTTTCCGCTGGTCAGCAGCCCGAGCGTCGCGCGGTGGTGGCCGCGGTGCGCGCCCAGGCTCGCCGCTGCGCGGCCGGGCTGCGCGCCGGTGAGGCGCTGTTCCCGGCGGGGGAGTGGGCGCGCCGGGAACGCGAGGCCCTGGACGCCCTGCACGTCCTGGCCGCGTTCCTGCACCTGCACCCGGGCGACCCGGTGGCCCAGGCGATCGCCGCCGAGCTCGCAGGCCCTTCGTTATGACAACTCCCGCGGCTGAGTCCGGGGTCGCGGTGCCGGCGGGGGAGGGGCGGTTGTGCGCATTCCGCCGCTGCCGCGCCCCGATCCCGCCGGCCACCGGGCGGGGGAACCGGGCCCGCTATTGCCAGGACGGTAAGACCTGGGGCCCCCAGGATCTGTCCTGCAGGGCCGCCGAGGCCGCCTTCGTCGCGGTCGAGTCCCTGACCGCTGACGAGGACGGCGCGTTCGGGCCGGCGGTGCTCGACGAGCTCGGTGACCGGCTGGCCGCGGCCCGCGGTCCGCTGCAGGAGCTGCTCGACGCGGTGAGGACGGTGGGGGAGCAGGTCGGCGAGGCCACCCGGGTGGCCCTCGACGAGCGCGACGCGGCGCTCGCCGCGGCCGCCGACGCGCTCGGGGCTCGCGCGCTCGCCGAGCAGCGCGCGGCTGCCGCCGAGGACGACGCCGGCGCCGACGCGGCCCGGGCCGCGCAGGCGCTCGACCGCGCCGCGGCCGCCGAACGTGCCCAACAGCGGGCCGAGCAGGATGCCGCCGCCGCGACCCGCGAACAGCTCCGGGCCGAGGGCCGCCAAGCCGCCCTCGAGGACCGCCTGCTCCGCGCCGAGGAACTCGCCGACGCGGCCGCCGCCCAGGTCGGCGACCTGCGCGACCGGCTCGCCGCCGCCGACGCCAGCCGGCACGCCACTCAGACCGCCCTCGACGAGGAACGCACCCGCACCCGCGAACTCGTCGACGCGCACCACGCCGAGCTGGCCGCCCGGGACGAAGCCCTGGCCACCGCCCGCGCCGAGCACGCCGCCGAGCTGGAGCGGCTGCGCCGCGCTGCGGCGGCGGCCGCCGACCAGGCCCGCGCGCGGCACACCGCCGCACTCGACCGGCAGCGCGCCGAGCTCGCCGCCGCCACCCAGCAGCTGGCCACCGAACACGCCGACCAGCTCGCCGCGCTGCACCGCCAACTCGGCGCCGCCGACCACGAGATCCGGGAGCTGCGCACTCGGCTAGCGGCGGCGACAGCCACGATCGAGCAGCGCAACCCCGGGTCGCGGTGAGCGCCTCGGGCCTGCGCGGCGTGGTCAGGGCGGAAACCGGTAGCTCGAGGGCACCCTCCGGGCTTGTTAGCGGCCTGCGGGGAAGACCATGCTGTAGTTGACCCCGCAATGACCCACTCGGGACCACCCCCGCGCCTGCGGGGACGACACGCCTGGTAACAGCCAGTACAGCCAGATGGACTCCGAGCGGGGACCACCGCCGGCGCCTGCGGGTCGTCCACGAGTTGCTCGAGCATCCGCCGCAGCGGCTCGGTGTCGCCGCGGTGCGCGGCCTGGGAGGCGAGCCCGATCCGCCGCACCGGTAGGCAGGTTTCGCCCTCCACGAGCGCAGAATCCCCAGCCCCGGACACGCCCCGCTCCGGTGTCGCCCCGATCTCGTGTATCTGTATCGTCACACCGAGCATCTGCACAGGTATAGCTACGCCCACGGCAGCAGAGACCAGATGCTCACGCCGATCCCGGCCCAGTCCGTCGTCCGTCCGAACGCCTACGCGATCCGGTCCAGGGAGAGGTCGTCCACCCGGTGAAAGACGGCTTGCTCCCCGGAGCGCTCACCGCGGGGCGCCCTACCGGCCGAAGAGTCGGGCCGTCCCCGTCGCCGGAGGGGACACGCCGGCGTTCTTCGTATGGATGCCCGCGCGGGCACTCGGGTTGAGGCCGAGCTTGCCGCCGAGCTGCTCCATCTTCGTGACCGCGCGCAGCCACTGGCCGAAGACAGGATTTTCCATGGGATGGCCGGACCGGGGATCGCGGACGATCTCCGGCTCGTTCGTCATCTTCACCCGCAGCCGGTCGGCCTTCTCCGTGATGGTGACGTACGCAGTGATGATCGGGGCGTCGGGAGCATGCAGTACTCCCATGGTCCGCAACTGGTTCGTGGTTCTGATCCACAAGTCCCGCTGTGCGTCGGACAGCCCCTCCGGCCTCTCCGGCTCGTCAGGACCCGGTTCCGGCTCGTCGCGATTGATCCTGCCGGGGTGGACTTTGTCGTCACCGTGCCGCAGGGCGAGTCTGGTGGGTTTGGGGGTGGAGGGGCCATTCCGCCAGCGTATGGCTGTCAACTGCGGAGCGTCGATTCCCCGGCAGGTTGTCGGGACGGCTACAAGTTGGCCGACGTTGCACGCGTACCGCAACGGACAGAAGCTCACGCTCTGCCTGGGCGGTCCGATCGCGCCCGCGCACATAGAAGTAGCGCTGCAGGTACATGGCGATCTTCATCGGGCCGAAGTGGTAGTGCTGGCGCAGGTGAATGATCTTGCCGACGACTTCGGGTTGGGTCGTGGTCGGGCAGTGCATCGGCGTGCTCGAGCGGTCTTTGAGTCCGTCGAGGCCCTCGTCCTCGTAGCGTCGTTTCCAGCGGTAGAACACGGTCCGGCTGATGCCGTAGTAGCGGCAGGTCGCGGCGACGTTGCCGCTGACCTCCTCTGCGTGCTGGAGGACCGCCAGGCGGCGTTTCGCCCGACGGACCAGGTCCTTCTCACTCCACACGCGCTCGCTCACGTGGGACTCCTCGATCTAGGAGCCCAGACTGTCAACGACGTCCGTCAGTTCCAGAGCTAAGGCTAAGGGACGCCGCGGCACCCCCGATCTCACCTCCCGCGGAGATGCCCTGCGCTATCCGCGCGACCATCAAGAGAGCCGTCGCGGCGAGGCCGGATGCTGCGTAGGTCGGCAGCAGGCCGATCGCGAAGGTCGCCAGCGCCATCCCTAACAGGGCGATGACCAGTGGCTTTCGTCTGCCGAGGGTCTCCCCTATCCACCCGAACAGGGTTCCGCCGAGCGGACGGACCACGAACGGCGCCGCGAAGGCCGCCAAGGCCGCGAGCAGCCCGCGGCCGGATCCCTCGAGGATAGAAGACCATCGCGATCACGGTCGTCAGGTAGGCGTAACCGGTCACGTCGTAGAACCCGGTGGCCGTGCCCGAGGGTGGCGGCCAGGATCGCACGTCTGCGCAGCCTGCCGCTGTGGGTGCGGGTGGCGCTGACCTCGTGATCGGGGCGGCAGGGCTCGGACGTCATCGTTCGGCTCGATTCGCTGGAGGTGACCCCGGAGCGGACGGAGCGGCCCACAGCGAATCGGATCCTCGACCCACACGCAGAGGGTTGACTTTTAGTTTTTGGTCAAGAAGTATCCGATGTTGAGAGCCGCCCCACATCAATGCCGCCGCGGTCGTGCAGGCGTCGGGACGGTGGAGATCGAGCCGGAGGAGCTGCACAGATGAGGGACGCCGTCGTCGTCGAGGCCGTTCGTACCCCGATCGGGAAGGGCCGGGCCTCGGGTGCCCTGGCCGGTGTCCATCCCGCGGACCTGCTCGCCCGCAGCCTCACCGCACTGGTCGAGCGCGCGGGAATCGACCCGGTGGTGATCGACGACGTGATCGCGGGCTGCGTCACGCAGATCGGCGAGCAGGCCGTCAACATCGGCCGCACTGCGGTGCTCGGGGCGGGCTTCCCCGAGTCGGTGCCCGCGACGACGGTGGACCGGCAGTGCGGCAGCAGCCAGCAGGCGGTGCACTTCGCGGCCCAGGGCATCGTGGCCGGCGCCTACGACGTGGTCGTGGCCTGCGGGGTCGAGTCGATGTCGCGGGTGCCCATGGGCTCGGACTTCCCCGAGGGCACGGACGTCTACGGGTCGCTGCACGACGCGCGGTACCCGGACGGGATCCCGCACCAGGGCGTCGGGGCCGAGCTGATTGCCGCGAAGTGGGACCTCTCACGCACCCGACTCGACGAGTTCGCCCTGCGCAGCCACGAGAACGCGCAGCGGGCGACCGAGGCCGGCGTGTTCGCTGAAGAGCTCGTGACCCTGCCGGAGCTGGACCGGGACGAGGGGATCCGACCGGGCGGCACACTCGAGTCGATGGGCGAGCTGAAGACGGTCTTCCGCAACGAGGCCGCCCAGCGGCTCTACCCGCACCTGGACTGGCGCCTCACGGCCGGCAGCAGCAGCCAGATCAGCGACGCGAGCGCGGCGATCCTGCTGACCTCGGCGGAGTACGCCGAGCGGCACGGGCTGCGGCCGATCGTGCGCGTGCACAGCACCGCCGTCGCTGGGGACGACCCGGTCTTCCGGCTGACCGCGCTGATCCCGGCCACTCACAAGGTCCTCCAGCGCGCGGGCCTGGGCATCGACGAGATCGGGCTGTTCGAGATCAGCGAGGCATTCGCCTCGGTGCCGCTGGCCTGGCAGGCCGAGACCGGTGCGGATCCGGCCCGGGTCAACGTCAACGGCGGCGCGATCGCGCTGGGGCACCCCGTTGGGGCGAGCGGCGCGCGCCTCATGACCACCCTGGTGCACGAGATGCGCCGTCGCGGTGTCCGGTACGGACTGCAGGCGATGTGCGAGGGCGGCGGACTGTCGAACGCCACCGTCCTCGAGCTCGTCGACTGACCCCTCAAGAAGTCCAACGTTCGCAAGGAGGCAAACGTCATGGGCACACTCGAAGGCCAGGTTGCCCTGATCACCGGGGGCGCGCGCGGCCAAGGCAGGGCACACGCGGTCGCCCTCGCTGAGGAAGGAGCCGACGTCGTCCTCGTCGACTCGGTCAAGGACAACACGACCACGCGCTACCCGATGGCGAACCATGCGGACCTGGAGGAGACCGTCCGCCAGGTGGAGGCGCTCGGCGGCCGATGCGTCGCGCACGTCGTGGACGTGCGCGACCTCCCAGGCCTGATCGAGGTCGCCGACCGTACGGTGGCCGATTTCGGCCGGCTGGACATTCTGGTCGCCCAGGCCGGGATCCTGACGTTCGGCACGATCGGCGACATGTCCGCCGAGACGTGGGACGAGACCATCGCCATCAACCTGACAGGGATCTTCAACGCGATGCGCGCGGTGATCCCGCACATGCGCGCCCGCGGCTACGGGCGGATCGTCGCGACCTCCTCCGCGGTCGGACACATGGGGATGCAGAACGTCGGCCACTACGCGGCGTCGAAGTGGGGCGTCCTCGGCCTGGTCAAGTCGGCCGCGCTGGAGCTGGCCCACGATGGGATCACCGTCAACGCGCTGACCCCGACCATGGTCGACACTCCGATGATCCGCAACGACGAGTGCGTGCGCGCGTTCGTGCCCGGAGTCGAGGACCCCAGCGACGAGCAGGTCCGTCAGGCGTTCGCGCTGAACCCGATGGGTGTCCCGTGGCTGGACCCGGCGGAGGTCGCGCGCGCGATGCTCTTCTTCGTCCGGCCCGGGACCAGCTACATCACCGGCGAGTCCGTCGGCCCGCTGGCCGGCGCGGCGGCACAGAACGGAGCTGCGTAGTGAAGGCCTACCGCTTCGACCGGTTCGGCGGGTTCGACCACCTGAACGTCCACGACGCGCCGGTCCCGGCCGCGCGGCCGGGCGAGGTGGTCGTGCGGGTCCGGGCAGTCTCGCTCAACTTCCGGGACGTCGCCATTCCCACCGGCCGGCACCCGGCGCACCACGATCCCGGAATGGTCCCCACGAGCGACGCCGCCGGTGAGATCGTCGAGGTGGGGGAGGGGGCGCCGTTTGCGGTCGGGGACCGCGTGATCAGCGCCTTCCATCCCCGCTGGTTCGGTGGGCGCCCCCCGGCGACGCTCGCGCTCGATCAGTACGGGCGCGGCCGCGACGGCTGGCTCACCGAGTACAAAGCGGTCGGCGCCGAGGCGGTGGTCCCGCTGCCCGACTCGGTGTCCTATGTCGACGGGGCGACCCTTCCGTGCGCCGCATTGACCGCGTGGACCTGCCTGGGTGGACCCGAGCCCGTGCGGGCCGGCCAGACCGTGTTGACCCTCGGCAGCGGTGGTGTCTCGCTGTTCGCCGTGCAGCTCGCCAAGGCGAGCGGGGCACAGGTCGTGGCGACGACCTCGTCCCCGGCAAAGGCCGAGCGGCTCAAGCACCTCGGCGCCGACCACGTCATCGACTACCGGGCCACCCCGGCCTGGGGCCGGGTCGCGCGGGAGATCACGGCCGGTGCCGGGGTCGACCGGGTTGTCGAGGTCGGGGGCCCGGGGACGCTCTCGCAGTCGATGATCGCCATCGCGGCCGGGTCCGAGATCGCTCTCGTCGGCTTCCTCGACGGCTCCGCGACGACCATCGACTTCGGTGAGCTGTTCCGCAGCTCCGCCCATCTGCGCCAGGTGCGTGTGGGCGACCGGGCAGGGCTCGCCGAGGTCGTCGCTGCCGTCGCCCGCGGTGGGATCTCCCCGGTGATCGACTCCGTGTTCGGGTTCGCGGAGGCGCCCGCCGCGTTCCGCCACCTCGACGGCGGCGACCTGTTCGGCAAGGTCGTCATCTCGCTCGACTGAGCGCCCGTACTCCTTCCTCCTGCCAGAAAGGTGATTCTGCGATGAAGGCTGCCCGGTTCCACGAGACAGGTGGCCCGGAGGTCCTCGTCTACGAGGACGTCCCGGACCCCGTACCCGGTCGCGGCGAGATCCTTCTGAAGGTCGAGGCCGCCGGCGTCAACTACGTCGACATCATGCGGCGGCGCGGCGACCCCATGCACGAGCCGAGCCCGACTCCCTTCACCATCGGCTACGAGATGGCCGGTGTCGTGGCGGGCCACGGCCCGGGAGTCGACGGCCCGGCCACGGGCACCCCGGTCTTCGTGCACTCCGGCTCCGGTGCCTACGCCCAGTACGCCGTGGTCCCCGCCGAGAAGGCGATCCCGATCCCGGACGGGATCGACGCGGTGCAGATGACGGCGCTGTGGTTGCAGGGCATCACCGCCGCACTTGCGCTGCGCGAGGCGGGGCGGCTGGGCAAGGGCGACACCGTCCTGGTGGAGGCCGCCGCGGGTGGGCTGGGCATCCTCACCGTCCAGCTGGCCAAGGTCTGGGGCGCGGGCAGCGTGATCGCCGCAGCGAGCACCCCGGAGAAGGTTGAGCTGGCCCGCTCCTTCGGAGCCGATCTCGGTGTGGACTACAGCCTGAGTGGGTGGGGCGAGGAGGTCATGCGGCTGACCGAGGGCCGGGGGACGGACCTCGTCATCGAGTCCGTCGGAGGGGAGACCCTGTTGGCCGCCCTCGGTACGCTGGCGCCCTTCGGCCGCTTAGTGGTGCTGGGTTCGGCGAGCAACATCCCGAGCCTGGTGCACTCCGGCGAGCTGTTCAACCACAACCGGTCGATGGTCGGGTTTGGGGTCCACCAGTACTTCCCGAACACCGAACTGATCAAGTCGACGGTCGCCGAGCTCGTCGAGCTGGTCGTCGACGGTCGGTTGCGCCTGCAGCTCGACCACGTGCTGCCGCTGCGTGAGGCCGCGCAGACCCACCGGCTCGTCGAGGAGCGGCGGTCCACGGGCAAGGTCGTGCTGCAGCCATGGGCATGAGCACGAGCCGGGGCCGGGCATGACGACCGCCGCGCCGCCGCGACCCACTCTCCGGGCCCTGCCGCGGTCACGCGGCCCCTTTGTGGCGGTGTGGGTCCTAACCGCCGCGTTGTTCGCGGTATCGGCGGTGGCCGTGCCTGGCGGCCTGACGGGTGCGGCGCTGCAGTCCATGCTGCCCTTCGCGGCGGTCCTCGCGGTAGCCGCGATCGGACAGACCCTGGTGATCCAGCAGGGGGGCATCGACCTCTCGGCAGCTGGCGTCATCTCCCTGACGTGCGTCCTCGTGGTGCAGGTCTCCGGGGGCACGGACGGCGGCGCCCTGCCGGCGGTCCTGGTCGCCCTCGGCTGTGCGGCGGCCACGGGCGCGTTCACCGGGCTCGCGGTCACCCGGCTCGACGTCACGCCGCTCGTCGCTACGCTCGCGGTAAATGCGCTCCTCACCGGGGTCGTGCTTTTCCTGACCGGCGGGAACATGTCGAGCGAGGTCCCGGCGGCGCTGATCGGTCTGGTGGGGCACCGGGTGCTCGGCGTGCAGCTGGTCGTGTGGATCGCAGCACTGCTCGTCGCCGTGGCCGCGTGGGCGATCGGGCGTACCGTCGCCGGCCGCCACTTCACCTTCGTCGGTGCGGGCCGGGCGGCGGCGCACACAATGGGCCTGCCGGTGCGCCGGGTCGAAACGACGACCTACGTGCTCGCCGCGCTGGCCTACGCGGCGGCCGGTGTCCTGCTCGCAGGCTTCCTTGGTCGCCCCGGCGTCTACCAGGGCCACGACTACCTACTCTCCACGATCGCCGCGGTCGCGATCGGGGGGACGGCGCTCGGCGGCGGCCGGGGCAGCGTGATTGCCTCCGCGGTCGGTGCCCTCTTCCTCACCCAACTCGGTCAGGTCGTGCTCTCCAGCGGCGCACCGACCGCGGTGCAGTACCTGATCCAGGCGGGCGTGATCGTGCTGGGCATTGGCCTGCGTGGACGCACCGGTCTCGCCCGGATCGTCGGGGGACGACCCGGCCGCCGGTAGGCGGCCTCCTCACCTGCAGTTACGGCATGTCCAAAGGAGGACACCGTGCGCGCATTCCCACGTTCTGCCCGTCGCAGCCTTGGCTGCCTCGCCGCCGTGCTCGCGACCACCGCCCTGGCCGCCTGTTCGGGCGGTGGTGGCGGCAGCGCGGCCGCTACAAGCGGCCCGGCGCCGGCCTGGTGTGGCACCAAGCCCGTCGTGTTCGGCATGCAGGACGGCGGCGGCCTCAACGCCTGGTCCAAGACCTCAGCCGACGAGGTGCTCAAGACCGTCCACCAATGCCCCAACGTCACCAAGGTCCTCACTGTCAACGCCCAGTTCGACCTCCAGGCGGCGATCTCCGGTCTGCAGGGCATGGTCGCCCAGGGCGCAAATGCGATCGTGATCATCCCGGACGCCGGCGGGACCGGCGCCGAGTTGCCCGGCATCAGGGCCGCCCACAAGCGCGGCGTCGCCATCGTCCCCTGGGGCGCGGACCCCGGCGGCGCACCCGGGCAGGACTACCTCGCCTACGCCGACATCGACCACCGTCAGGCGGGGCGCGAGTGGGCGGAGTGGATGGGCAGGCAGCTGCCCCAGGGCGGCAAGGTCGCCTTCATCGGCGGGCCCGCGGGCAATGCACCCTCGGCCCAGGAGGTCGCCGGCATCGTCGAGGGCCTGAAGGCGTTCCCGAACGCCACCCTCGTCAGTGGCGACACGACCTGGATCGACGGCGGCTGGGACCCGGCCAAGGCACAACAGGCCGCCGCCGGCCTGCTGTCGCAACACCCTGACATCGCCGGGGTCTTCTCCGATGAGGGCGTGAGCTCAACGGGCATCATCCGTGCGTTCCAGGCCGCCGGCCGTCCGCTGGTGCCGATCGCCAGTCTCGAGGCCAACGCCCTGGCCTGCGACTACGCGAATCTCTCTGCGGCGAACCCGGGCCTGCAGGTCGCCACGGTGTCCGCAGGCAACTTCGTCGGCCGCATCGCCGCCCAGCTGGCGATCGCGAAGGCTGCCGGGGTCGAGATCAGCCCCGACGACGCACTCAGCCCGAACCCGATGGTGCCCGACCGGCTCATCGAGAACTCGCTCGACGGCGCGCGCAGGCCCACCTGCGACCCGGCGCAGCCGCCGAGCGCGCTGCTGTCCAACCGCATGACCGACGACCAACTCAAGGCCCTCACCCGAGGCGGTGGGGCCCCGTGACGGGCGCGCTCGAGACCGCGGACGCACCCGCCGTCGCCGACGGCACGCCGGCGCTCGAACTGCGGGGGATCAGCAAGTCCTACGGAGCGGTCACCGCCCTGCACCAGGTCGACCTCACCGTCACCGCGGGCGAGGTACACGCCCTCGTCGGCGAGAACGGCGCCGGCAAGAGCACCCTGATCGGCGTCGCGGCCGGCGCCGTCATCCCGGACTCCGGCTCGGTCGTGATCGGCGGGCGGCCGCTCGCACACGCGACCCCCGCCGCGGCACGCGAAATGGGCGTGGCCGTCGTCTACCAGGACCCGGCGATTCTCGACGCCCTGACGGTCGCCGAGAACCTGCTGCTCGCCGCGGCACCGGTACACCGGTCGCGTCGCGCGGCCACGCGGGAATGGGTCGCTACGTGCCTGGAACGGGTTGGCCTGCAGGTCGACCCCCGGCAGCGGGCCGCCGAGCTGGGGCCCGCGCAGCGCCAGCTCTTGGAGATCGCCAAAGCGCTCGACGCGGAACCGGCGGTGCTGATCCTTGACGAACCCACGGAGTCCCTCGCCGCGGACGACGTCGAGCGACTCTTCGCGCTGGTCCGCGGTCTCGCGGCAGCCGGCACCGCCGTCGTCTACATCTCCCACCGGATCGCGGAGGTCCGCCGGATCGCCGACCGGATCACGACCCTGCGCGACGGTCGGATCCGGGGGACGAGCGCGGCCGAGGGCATCGACGACGACGCCATCGTCGAGATGATCGTCGGTCGGTCGCTGGAGGCGGTGTTCCCGGCCCGCGCCGACGACATCGGTGCCGCGACCCTCACCGTGACCGGGCTCGGCGGGACCGGGTTCACCGACGTCGATCTCACCGTGCACGCCGGCGAAATTGTGGGTCTCGCCGGCGTGGAAGGCAACGGCCAGCGCGAGTTCCTGCGCGCGCTCGCGGGCCTGAACCCGGCTACGACCGGGACCCTCGCCCTCGGCGGCACGCGAATCGAGCCGGTCTCTGCGGCCGCGGCCGCCGCGGCCGGGGTCCGGTTCGTGCCCGCCGACCGACTCCGCGAGGGCGTCGCGGCGGCGCTGTCCGTGCGGGAGAACGTCGCCATCGGATCGTTGAGCAGGTTCGCGACCGCGGGCGTCGTGCGGACGTCGACCGAACGCCGCGCTGTCGAGCGGGAAATGGCAGCCACCTCGGTAAAGGCCGCATCGCCGGAGACCGGGATCCTCACCCTGTCCGGCGGGAACCAACAGAAAGTGGTCCTCGCCCGCATGCTGCTGGCCGAGCCGACCGTCGTGCTCTGCGACGAGCCGACCCGCGGGGTCGACGTCGGCGCCCGGGCCGAGATCTACGGGTTGCTGCGCGGGCTCGCGGAGCGTGGCAAGCCGGTGGTTGTGCTCTCGGCCGACGCTGCCGAGCTTGCCGGGCTCTGTGACCGGGTGGTGGTGTTCTCCCGAGGTCAGGTTCAGGAGGTCCTCTCCAGAGACGACCTCACGGAGGACCGCATCACCGGCACCGCCGTCCGCGCCACTGGCGGGCGCGCGGATCTGCCCGCCACCGACGCCCCGCCGCGAGAGCGGCGCTCGCGGCTCAGTCGGGCCGACGCGGTCGCGGCGCCCGTCCTGCTGCTGCTCGCGGCCGTGCTCGCGGGCGCCACGGCCGCACTCGTGCCGGCCTTCCTCGGCCCGCTGAACATCGAGTTGCTGCTGTACGCGGTCGCGGCGCTGGCGTTCGTCGCGGTGGGGCAGCTCGCGGTCGTACTGACCGGGGGGATCGACCTCGCGGTCGGGCCGCTGGCCGGGCTCCTGGTCGTCGTGATGTCCTTCGTCCTTGCCGAAGGGACCGACCTCGTCACGGGCCTGCTCGTCGCGCTCGCCGTCGCCCTCGGTGTCGGGCTGGTCAACGGAGCCCTGGTCGCGGTCGTGGAGCTGCCGCCGATCGTGGCCACCCTCGCGACGTCGATCGCGGCCCAGGGGGCGGCGCTGCTGCTCCGCCCCCAGGCGGGCGGCTCAATCGACGGCGGCCTGACCACCGCCGTGCAGACCGCCGTCGGCGGTACGCCGGTGGTCTTCGGCGTGGCGGTGGTCCTCGCCGTCGGGGCGGATCTCGTGCTCCGCCGGACCCGGGTCGGTGTCGCGCTGCGCGCCGTCGGGCCGGACCGAGGCGCCGCGACCCGGATCGGGGTACGGGCGCGGTCCACCGTCCTCGCGGCCTACCTGGCCTGCGCGGTCTGCACCCTGCTAGGAGCGCTCCTGTTGGGCGCGCAGATCGGGGTCGGCGACCCGAGCCAAGGTGGCCCCTACACCCTGACGTCGATCAGCGCGGTGATCATCGCCGGCGCCGGTGTCCGTGGTGGCCGCGGCTCCTTCGTCGCCGCGCTCTGCGGTGCCCTGCTCCTGGGCGTGATCTCCAATGCGACGAGCTTCCTCGGCCTGGGCCAGTACTGGCAGTTCTGGCTCCCCGGCGCCGTGATCCTGCTGGCCGTAGCCCTGTCCGTCCGTCGCGCACGGAGCGCGCACTGAGCCTTGGGGAGTACCCATGCTGCACGACAAGGTCGCCTTGGTCACCGGGGGCGCGCTCGGGATCGGCCGGGCGGCCGCCGTGACACTCGCCGGCCACGGCGCAACCGTGCTGGTCGCCGACATCGACGCCGCCGAGGGGGAGAAGACCTGCGCCCTCGCCGAAGCCACGGGCGGACACGCCGAGTTCGTCCACTGCGACGTCACGGACCCGACCTCCGTGGCCGCGCTCGTCGGCACGGCCGTCGAGCGTCACGGCCGCCTGGATTGCGCCGTCAACAACGCTGGCACGGAGGGAGTAATCGCCGACATCGTCGACTACCCGATCGAGACTTTCGACCGCGTCCTTGCCCTCAACCTCCGCGCGGTCTTCACCTATCTGCAGCAGGAGCTTGCGGTGATGGTGCCGCGCGGCTGCGGTTCGGTCGTCAACGTCTCGTCGATCGCCGGCTTCGCGGGCTTCTCCGCCTACAACGCCTCCAAACACGGTGTCGTCGGCCTCACCCGCACCGCCGCGCTCGAGATGCGACGACAGGTGTGCGCGTCAACTCGGTCGCCCCCGGCTTCTGCGAGACCCCGATGGTGACCGACCGCGGCCTCCACGCCCGGCCCGGCAGCGACGCCCACGCGCAGATCGCCGCGCTCCATCCCATGAACCGACTCGGCCGCCCGGAGGAGATCGCCGAGGCGATTGCCTGGCTCTGCTCCGACGCGTCGTCCTTCGTCACCGGCCACAACCTCGCCGCCGACGGCGGCTACCTCGCCCAGTAAACCGCAGGGAGAAGACACCCATGACCGACACCAGCACGACCGACGCCACAGTGCTCGACCCGGCCCCGGCCTGGGTTCGCAGTGCCGGACGCGTTGCCACCACCGGGCCCCAGGCCGTCGACACCCCGGAGACCGCCGCCGCCCGCCAGGCTGCGACCGACACACTTCACCGCTTCGCCTGGGCGTTCGACGAGCATGACCGCGAGAGCCTCACGGCATGCTTCACGGAGGACGCCGTCTGGACGGCGACCATCGGCGGACACCGCGACCTCGGCACCAGCAAGGGCCGTGAAACCGTGCTGGGCTGGCTCACCGCGGGCTGGCCCGGGCAGACCGACCAGCGGCGGCACATCGTCACGAATGCCGTGGTGGATGACCTGGATCCAGCGAACAGCGCGACTGTGACCGCGATGATCCTCGTGACCGCAGCCGAGAACGGGACCTTCCGAGCGGTGACCGCAGGGGTCTACCGCGCCCGGATGCGGCGTGAGCGCGACGGGGCCTGGCGAGTCGCCCGGTTCGATGCGAGCTTCGACGCACCGTTCTAACCTTCCTGACTTTGGGTCAAAATACTCGCTCAGTGATCGTCGAAGGAGTAGGTGTAGTGGAGGACGAACGGGACGGCCGGCCGAGGGCCGTCGAGCTGAGGATGCGGGGCCCGGTCGCATGGGTGACGCTCAACCGCCCGGAGCAGCTGAACGCCTTCTCCGCCACGTTGATCGGCGACCTCGACGCCGCACTGGAACGGATCGATGCCGATCCCGGGTGCCGCGTCGTGGTCGTGACCGGCGCCGGGCGCGCCTTCAGCGCGGGCGGCGATCTCACAGAGTTCCGGCAGCACCTCGAGAGCGGCAACCCCGAGGCGCTCGTCGCGTTCGTCGATCGCGCCGCGCAGACGCTGCGGCGTCTCGAGGAGTCGCCCCGGCCGGTGATCGCCGCCGTGAACGGGGCCGCGGTGGCCGGCGGGCTGGAGCTGATCCTGTGCTGCGACATCGTGCTCGCCGCTGCGGGTGTCCGCATTGGCGACGGCCACCTCCGCTACGGCGTCCTGCCCGGCGGCGGCGGCGCGGCCCGGTTGACCAAGAAGGTCCCGGTAAACGTCGCCCACCGGCTGCTACTGACCGGCGACCTCGAGCCCGCCGAGCGGTTCCGCGACTGGGGCCTCGTCGACTCGGTCGTGCCCGGCGGCGAGCTGCTCGAGCAGGCCGCCGCGCTCGCCGAGCGGATCGCAGGCCTCAGCCCGCTGGCCCTCGCCGAGGTCAAGCGGGTAGCCCGCGAGGCCTCGACGCTGCCCGCCGCCGAGGGGCTCAAGCTCGAGCTCGACGCGTTCGCCGGCTATGTCCGTTCGCACGACCTGCGCGAAGGTATGCAGGCCTTCCGGGAGCGCCGGGCTCCCCGGTTCCGGGGATGCTGACGTCCGACCACGGAGAAACAGATGAGCACCACCGACACCCCCACCTCGCTGGGCGGCCTCCTGCGGGCGTCGGCCCGCCGCTTCCCGGCCGCCGAGATCGTGTTCCCCGACGAGCGCTGCACCTACGTCGAGCTCGACGCGCTCGCCGACGAGTTCGCGGCCGTGTTCGCCGCCACGGGAGTTGCCCCCGGCGACAAGGTGGGCCTGTGGGTACCGCCCTCGATCGACATGATCGCGGCGATCGTCGGCTGCATGCGGGCCGGCGGCGTGGCGGTCCCGATCAGTGACCGCTTCCGGGCCGAAGAGCTGCGCTACGTCGCCGGGCACGCCGATCTCGTCACCCTGCTCACCCGACCGGCCACCGCGCACAGCGACCGGCCCGCCGAGATCCGCGAGGCCCTCCCGTCGCTGGAGGTGGCGCCGTCCGGTGAGCTGAGCTGCGCCGAGGCACCCCTCCTGCGCCGCCTGCTCGTCCTCGGCGACGAGGCCCCAGCGGGCTTCCGCAGTACCCGCGAGCTGGGCCTGCGCCGCCCGCCCGCCACCGGCCGTAATCCGGTACGGCCCAGCCAGGACCAGGCCGACGAGGACGAGGTGGCCTACCTGATGTACACCTCCGGCACCTCCGCAGCGCCGAAGGCCTGCATGATCACCCACCACGGGGTGCTGGTCCAGGCGGAGTCCCTGGCCCACCACCGGTACATGCTCGACCCCGACTGCGCGTTCTGGTGCCCGCTGCCGCTGTTCCACAACGCCGGCCTCGCGACGCTGACCGCCTGCATCACAGCCGGCGCGAAGTTCGTGCACGCCGGTGCATTCGAGCCGGGCCAGGCGCTGCAGATGCTGGAGGAGGAGCGGGTCACGCACGGCATCCCGGCCTTCGAGACGATCTGGCTGCGGGTCCTCGATCACCCGGACTTCTCCGGAACCGACCTGTCGCGGCTGCGGGTCGTGATGAACGCGGGCAGCGAGGACCTGCTGCGCAAGCTCCAGGCCAGGCTCCCGCACGTGTCCCAGGTCGCGAACTACGGCATGACCGAGGCAACGGGGCACCTCTCCATGACGGCGATCGACGATCCCCTGGAGATACGGGTGACCACCGGTGGCCTCCCGCTACCGCACATGGAGGTCCGGATCGTCGATCCCGACTCCGGGCGGGTGCTCGGTGCCGACGAGCCCGGGGAGATCCAGTTCCGCGGCCCCTCCCGCTTCCTCGGGTACTACAAGGATCCCGAGGCGACCGCCGCGGCGATCGACGCCGAGGGCTGGTTCCGCTCGGGTGACCGCGGCACGCTCGACGCGGCGGGGCGGCTCACCTTCCGGGGTCGGCTCAAGGACATGCTGAAGGTCGGCGGGGAGAACGTGTCGTCGCTGGAGGTGGAGTCCTACCTGCTGCGCCATTCCGCGGTGAACGTGGTCGCGGTCGTCGGAGCGCCGGACGAGTACTACGGCGAGGTGCCGGTGGCCTACGTGGAGTTGGCACCGGGTGCCGAGGCGACGGAGCAGGAGCTGATCGACTTCTGTGTTGACCGAATCGCGACCTTCAAGGTGCCGCGTTACGTGCGCTTCGTCGACAGCTGGCCGATGTCCGGGACAAAGATCCGCAAGGTCGAGCTTCGCGAGCGGATCCGCGCCGAGCTCGCCGCGGCCAGGATCCGCGAGGCGCCCCGGGTGCGGAGTACGAGGGCACGGGCGGCTGCACACATCTGACCTTGGGCCCTTGATATCTTCTGAGAGACTCGACGACCAGGGAGGTGCCGCGGTGATGGCCGAACCGGACTTCGCGGCGGCACCCCCACCGCCGGACCTTCGAGGTGCCTCCTTCGGGCACGACGTGACCGAGTACCTTCGTCACCTGATCCTTATCGGGCAGCTGCGACCTGGCGACCGGCTGCGGGTCGAGCACCTTGCAGCCCGATTCAGGATCAGCGTCACCCCGATCCGGGAAGCGCTCGTCGAGCTCGCCTCCGAGGGCTTCGTCGAGCGCCGCCCGCGGCGGGGTTATGTCGTGTCGAAACTGACCCGCTCCGGGTTCGAGGACCGGGTGCTCGTGCTCGGTATGGTGCTGGGCGAGCTCGCGGCCCGGGCAACCCCGGTTCTCGACGACGCGCAGCTCGATCGTCTCGACGCCCTCCAGGCCGACTTGCTGCGGGCTGAGAGCGAAGGTGCGCGGGACGCGGCCGAGGAGCACAGCCGCAACCTGCACCGCACGATCAACCTGGCGGCGTCCTCCCCGGAACTCGCCTGGACCGCCGAGAGGTTCAGCCGCTACGTGCCCCGCTACCGCGGCATGCCGGCAGACACCCGCCCCCGCTCGTGCACTTACGAGCATGCTGCGGTCCTCGACGCACTACGCCGCCGAGACGCGGAGGCCGCCCGGCAGGCGATGCAGGAGCATCTCGTCGCCAGCGCTCGCCAGCTCGGGGACGAGCTGGCAAGCACCGGCGTGTGGGGAGAATAGACGCCCAGCGGCGGCTCGGACGTGCGCGCGACAACGTGCGCGTGACCTGCTGGCCAGCGGCAGCCCCTCTTGGCGGCACACACCGCTGGCGGCTATACCGATCTTGCCCGATTCGCCCGCACGTTCAAGGCCGCCTCCAGCCAGAGCGTGAACCGCCTTCCCGTACCCCGTCGTGACGGCCGCGCTGATGGTTGGCGCCGGGGTTCAAGGCGCAGGCGACGAGGTTCAAGCAGCAGATCGCGCTCGGTGGAAGTGTCGGGCGCCGACACGTTCCCGAGATGAGAGGTCCGTGACGATGTACGTGCTCACTGCCAGCTACGCCCGTCCCGAGGACCCCGAGCGCTTCATGACGCACTTCAGGGAGGTTCACACACCGATCGTGCGCCGATTCCCCGGCCTGCGTCACCTGTCCTGGTCGCTCTGCGAGTCCGCGGACGGGACGCCGCCGCCTCATCAGCTCATCGCGCGGGTGGGCTTCGCGGACCGGGACTCCGCGCTGGAGGCACTCGCCTCTCCCGTGGGTGCGGAGGCGGTCAAGGACCTGGAGAACTTCGCGACTGCGGGTGTGCAGATCGACCTGGGTGAGGAGGTCGTCGAGCTGTGACCGAGCGAAAGGTTCCGCCGATGATCGTCGAGCGCGACGTCCCGATCCCGATGGAGGACGGGGTGGTGCTGCGCGCGGACGTCTTCCGCCCGGACACCGTCGATCCCGCTCCCGTGATCATGACCCTGGGCCCGTACGGGAAGGGCGTGAAGTACGAGGAGGGCTTCGCTCCGCAGTGGCAGTGGATGATGCGGACTCATCCCGACGTCTTGCCCGGCTCGACGCGGTCGATGATGGCGTGGGAGACGGTCGATCCCGAGACGTGGGTGCCATGGGGTTATGCCTGCGTCCGAGTCGACTCTCGGGGCGCGGGCCGCTCGCCGGGCGTGCTGGACATCTTCTCGCCGCGCGAGATCCGCGACTACTACGAGGCAATCGAGTGGGCGGGTCTGCAGCCATGGTCGACGGGGAAGGTGGGGCTCAACGGGATCTCCTACTACGCCGTCAACCAGTGGCACGTCGCCGCGCTCCAGCCGCCGCACCTGACCGCGATGATCCCGTGGGAGGGCGCCGCAGATTTCTACCGGGACTGGGCCCGGCACGGCGGGATCGCCAGCAACGGCTTCCTGGAGACCTGGTATCCGCGCCAGGTGCTCTCGGTGCAGCACGGCAATCCCGAAGCCCTGACCGATCCTTACCTCGGCGAGCTTGCGTCCGGCCCGGACAAGCTCGACGAGGAGGAACTGCGCCGCAACCGGTCCGATCCGCTACCGAACATCCTCGCCCGTGAGCTAGACGGCCCGTGGTACCGCGATCGCTCACCGGACTGGTCCAAGGTCACCGTGCCCTTCCTCAGCGCGGCGAGCCTCGCCGGCTACGGCCTGCACCCGCGCGGCAACTTCGAGGCGTTCGTCCAGGCCGCCTCGGAGCTGAAATGGCTCGAGACCCACCCCGGCCGCCACGAGGAGTGGTTCTACCTGGAGTACGGCCTCGACCTGCAGAAGCGTTTCCTCGACCACTTTCTGAAGGGCATCGACAACGGATGGGACCGCGAGCCGCGGGTGCAGCTCAACATACGTAGACCATTCAGCACTGAGGTCGAGCAGCGGGGCGAGGAATCCTGGCCGCTACCCGACACGCGGTGGACGGAGCTGCGGCTATCTGCCGCTGATCGTGCCCTCGGCGACGCTCCGGCGGACTCGGCGACCGTCACCTTTGACGCACTGGGTGAGCCGGTCACCTTCCTGTCCGCGCCGCTGCAGGAGGAGACCGAGCTGACCGGCCCGCTCGCCGTGCGGCTACATGTCTCGTCGTCGACCACGGACGCGGACCTGTTCGTGACCCTGCAGGCCTTCGCACCGGACGGTAGGGAGGTCGAGTTCCAGGGCACGATCGACCCGCACACCCCGCTCGCGCAGGGATGGCTGCGGGCGAGCCACCGCGCGCTCGACGAGGAGCGCAGCCTGCCGTGGCGGCCCTACCACCGCCATGACCAGCTGCAGAAGCTGGCACCCGGCGAGGTCGTGACTTGTGATGTCGAGATCTGGCCGACCAGCATTGTCCTGCCGGCGGGATACCATTTGGCGCTGCAGGTGAGCGGACACGACTTCGAGCGGGAGCCACCCGAGGACCCGAACGAGGCCTGGGTATCGCGTGGCTCCGGCCCCTGGTTGCACAACCATCCCGAGGACCGTCCGCTCCCCGAGTTCGGTGGCCGGACCACCCTGCACACCGGCCCCGACCACGACAGCGTACTTCTGGTCCCGGTGATCCCGCCTCGCTAGCCCTCGGCGTGCGGCATCCAGTCGGATCGGCACGATCGTCGGCACGCCCGCGCCAACGTTTGCGAATTCCGCGGCGTACTGCGTCTTCGAAGTGGAATCTCAGGAATATGTACGGGAATCGAAACAGCCACCCCTAAGGAACGCACAAGCAATGATCGCTCTAGATCACATCGCCATTTGGTCCAACAATCTCTTCGACACCACCTACCGCATCAGCCAGGGAACAGGGATAGGAAATTGTGACGGCGGATTCTTTCCTGGACTGGGCTTCGGGCAGAAAGTCATCTCGCTCGGCGGGGACGTCTACATTGAGGTGGAGAGCATGGCGGACCACCAGCAAGTATTGGATCGCTCAAGAACCAGCATCGAAATGGAGAGACAGATCGCGCATGGCGACTGCTTCGCGGCCTGGTGCCTCCGCTCTGACGACATCGGCGAGATGAACGCCTTCTCTCGACACTTTGGGAAGCCCCTCACCGAGGGGATCCCCGGCGGAAAATTCCGAATGTCTGGTGAAAGTTCGGCCAAGACGCGACACATCCCCGTATTCTGGGAGTCGTGGTTCATCGGAATGCCGAACATCTACTACGTTCCTGACCTGTCCAGCCACTCAAGTCGGCTCCCGCCCCAAGAAGGTACGGGTAAGGTCGTCGCCCAAGGGGTCACAGCGATCGAAATCGGTGGGTCCGAAGACGACCTCAAACGTTGGCTGGGCGACGTGTGCGACCCACGACAGTTCTCGTTCGACATTGGGTACAACAACAAGGACCACGGACTTTACGAGGTCTTCTTCGATACCGACGACGGACCTAAGTCCATTCGTCTCAATCCCGTAGTCTCAAGATGAGCTGCGCGATCCTCACCCAATTCTTTTACTTGTCGTGCTTTGCGAAGTGGAGCAGCCTTGATAAGCTTGGATCACATCGCAGTATGGAGCCGGAATCTATTCGAGACCACCTACGAGCTCAGCTCCCAAACGGGGCTCGGCAATCGTGATGGCGGCTTCTTCCCCGGCCTTGGCCTCGGCCAGAAAGTAATATCGCTCGGCGGTGACGTCTACATCGAAGTTGAAAGCATCGCAAACCATCGCATGATTCTGGATCGCTCGTGGATTGCGCTCGAGGTTGAACGCCAAACTGCCAACGGTCCCTGCTTCGTCGGTTGGTGCCTCCGGACTGATCGCTACGAGGACATGGAACATTTCGCGCAGATCCGTTCGACAAGGGTTATGCCGGAGATCCCGGGCGGGAAGATGCGCATGTCTGGACCTACAAGAGGTCTAGCCAACGTACCCGTCTTTTCAGACTCCTGGATGCTCGGACTACCCAATCTGTACTACGTCCCGGATCTATCAGAGCACCCCAGCCGCCTGCCAATTCAACCGGGGACGGGCGCAGAGGTCGCAACTGGGGTTACCGAAATCGAAGTTGGTGGGAGCGAGGAAGAATTGCGCTCGTGGCTCGGTGATCTCATTGACCCCACCTCGTTTCCCTTCGAGATCGCGTACAACGGCCGCGCGCACGGCCTGTATGCCGTCTCCTTCGGCACCTCGACTTGTGAGAAAACAATTCGCTTGAACAGCGTTACAACCGTTGCCGGCTAGCCCCTTCCCGAGAGAGTAAGGAGCGAATTGCCATGAAAGATGTCGCTGCGGGCGCCAATGAGGAACGTCGCGATCCTCTCAAGACAGCACAGGCGCGCAAAACTGCAATCTCTGGCTTCATTGGTAGCGCCCTGGAGTACTACGACTTCTTCGTATACGGGTCTGCCGCAGCTCTGGTATTTGGCGACTTGTTCTTTCCGACCGGTGAAACCAGCGTTCTACTTTCAATCGCCACCCTCGGTCTGGCATACTTGGCGAGACCGGCCGGAGCAATCTTCTGGGGCCATGTAGGCGACAAGTACGGGCGAAAGCGTGCGCTGGTCGCCACGATCGGGCTCATGGGTACTGTCACCTTCTTGATCGGGTGCCTCCCGACCTACGACCAAGTCGGAATCCTTGCACCCATTATCCTGGTACTTCTGAGGCTGTTGCAGGGGATTTCTGCTGGTGGCGAGTCTCCTGGCTCTGCCTCCCTGACCATCGAGCACGCCCCTGAGGATCGACGAGGCTTCTTCGCGAGTTTCACGATGGGGGGCATCATGCTCGGCACGGTGCTGTCGAGCCTCGTGTTCCTGCCCGTTGCTTCTCTCCCTGACGAGGATCTGCACTCATGGGGATGGAGAGTTCCATTTTGGGCCAGTGCTGTCGTGACGGTCGTGGCGCTCTTTGTCAGGCGCACCCTCGAAGAATCGGAGGTCTTCGAAGAAACTAGGGCTGCTGCCGGGGAATCGCCGGAAGAGGCGCCTCTCACCGAGATTGCGCGGAGCCATATTCGGCCGGTAGTACGATCGATTCTGTTCGCAACTTTTTGTATGATCAACACGATGGTAAATGTCTTCGGCCTGAGTTACGGGATCGCTACCGGGGGCATCTCTCGCGCATCGATGATCACGACGATCACATTGGCAAACCTGCTCGCGGTACTGACGACTCCACTCTACGGGCACCTATCCGATCGCTTAGGAAGAAGACCCGTAATTGTCGTCGGGCTGCTTGGCGCAGCGATCATGAGCTTTGCATTCTTCTACGCGCTTGAGCAAGGGAGTGCGAGTGGCGCTCTTTTGACCGGAATAGTCTTGATCGGCATCTTCTACTCTGCCCCCAACAGTGTCGGGCCGTCGTACTTCCCGGAACAGTTTCCAGCACGTGTGAGGTACTCCGGGATGTCTATCGGACTTATGACCGGACTCGTGGTAGCCGGCTTCACGCCAGCCATTGCGGAGTCATTTGAGCCGAACACTTCGTGGCTTGTCGCTGCCTCACTGTGCGCCTCCTTCGCTGCCATTTCTGGCATTGCCGTCTGGCTTGGCCCCGAGACTAGCCGCTTGCCAACCCGGCAGTTGGGGTTGCAGTGAAAACCTTCGCATGAGACGAGGATTGTGAAGTCATAGATAATGCCGGACCGGACCCTCCAAGAATGTGGTCGGCGCTACCTGAAGGATTTCCTCCCTGAGGGAGGCCACTCTGCTTGCCCGCTTCACAGCTGCAGAGCGCTTGCGGAGCGCCACCTGCGGTTGCCGGATGGGGCAAGCTCGGGTGACGACGCTGAGCACGCCTACACTCCTCCTGAGCGGAGGTGTGGCACCATGCGAGAACTGGTCAGTGATGCCGCAGGGCAGCCCAGCGTACTGGAGTGGGACTGGCGCCGAGGATCTGCGGCGGGAGCCCACAGCATCTCCGACAGGTGGAACGACACTTTCGCGGCTCATCATCTTCCATGGTCGGTTGTAGTGGACGACACCGCGGCCGGGCGTACGCGCGGCAAGCACCGATGCTCGCTCCGCGAACTCGACGGCATGTCGGTTGTTCGCTGTAGCTGCGATCCAGTATCCGGCTACAGATCGAGAGGCCACATTGCGGCGACTGCGGCCGACTTCATCGGGGTCATCCTCATTCTGCAAGGTCAGCAAGTGATCGAACAGATGGACTCGGCCGTGTCGCTCGTCGAGGGCGATATTGCAATCTGGGATAGCAGCATTCCGGGCAGATTCGCCATCGGTAGCGCTGTCACGAAAATTGCCTTGCGGTTCTCGCGGGACTTTTGGAAGGCAATTGGAGTGCGCACTTCGGCTCCCTTCAAGTTGGATCCAACGGCTCCGAGTACGGCCCTCACTCGTGCCTTCTTGTTGGCATTTGCTGACACCAGCGAAGGGCTCGATCATGCGTCGCGTTCTGCTGCAATCGGAGCGACCAGGGACCTTATTCGGGCAGCAGTGAGATCGGAGACGGTGTCGCTTCCCGAGGCCGCGCAACGTTCACTGTACGTCCGCATGATAAAGTACATCGAAGATTGCAGGGATCCAGGCGCATTGACGGCCCAGTCCCTCGCGGCGGCCTTCAATATCTCCGAGAGGAGCGTACACCGAGTCTTCTCAAGCTCGAACGACCGGGCGGGCGATGCGATCCGCGGGCGCAGGCTGGCGAAGGCGAAACAAGAGATCTGGTCTACATCACAGTCGCTGTCACGCATCGCCCATGACAACGGCTTTTCCGACCTAAGCCATCTCACTAGATCGTTCAAGGCGATGTACGGATTCCCTCCTTCCCAGTTGCGCAACACCAAGAATGCGCAAGAGAATTAGCGCACGGTTGCGCGTGCCGGGAGAAGGATAGTCTGATAGACCTTCGTGCAGCGCGGAGAAGACCGCATCGGCCAAGCCCTGAAGGGGCGGGGCCGGTCAACCCCGTGTCTTGCTGTCGTTGATCTTCTCTCGGTGGCTCGCCGGGGTGTTGTGGGCGCGACGACCTGGTGGCGGGGTCAAGGAGCGCCTGTGAGGGCGCCCGCGTAGCGGCCGGAGGTCCTTGAGGCCGTCGCCGGGGCGGCGCATGCTGTTCAGCTGGCGAGATCGCGGGGGGTGTCGGTGCTCCTGCCCGTTGGGGCGGAGTTCGGTGTGTGCTGCGCCTGAAGCCGTGGTCTCCGGGCTCGATGTGGACGAGCCCCGCTTACGGGTCATCGGTCATCCCTTCGCCGCGCCGGCCGGTGAGAGGCGGGCGGCATGGTGCGCTGCGACGAGAACTGGGGTGGTGGGCGGGGTCGATCAGAGGGAACGATCACGCCGAGCCGGCTCGGGGATCATGACGCGTACGATCCGCGCCCACCACGTTGTCGGGCGTACTCACGCCGCACGGGCCGGGGGAGGCTGCAGATGTGATGGTCCCGTAGCCCGTAGAACACCAGCGTGACGAGGTCTCTCGCGGCGACGACGCCGATGTTGCGGCCGCGACGCTCGGCCTCGCGCTCACGGCGCTGCCCGAGGCGGGTGTGCGCGGCCACCCGTTGCACCGCCTCGACCGCGGCCCAGCGGACCAGCCGGGAGCCCTGTTCGGTGATCCGACCTCGGCAGATGGTGGTGTTGGATTCCCGGTGGGTCGGGGTGAGCCCGGCCCACGAGGCCAGCTGCTGGGGCCGACCGAAGCAGCTGATGTCGCCGATCTCGGCGACGAACACCGCGCCCCAGCAGCGGCCCGACCCCGGGGATGGCCTGGATCGCGGTATAGCCGGGGTCGGTTCGCAACCTGCCGGCGACGAGGCGGGCGAAGGTCGATCTCAAAGTCCAGCGCGGTGATCAACCTCAGCAGCGAGTCCACCCGGGCCCTGGACTCGACCGCCAGCGCGGTGGCGGTGAGCAGCTGGTGTGGTGCCCGCCGGGGCTGAACAGATCACTCATCGGCACCGCCACCCCGGCGCCGGCCAGTACCGCGTGGACCTGGCATTTCAGGTTGCTGCGCTACCCGACCAGCTTCGCGCGGTGGCGCACCCAGCCGCGCAGCTCACGAGTCGCGGGTGGGGGATCCAGGCCTCCGAGACTCACCGGGGCCTCCCCACTTCGTTGGCGTGAAGCACCTCGAGCATGAGCCGAGGGTCACGAGGAGCGGGAGGCCGGCCCCGCCCCTTCATCGCATCAGGGGCCTACTCGCCCTGCCCCTGGTTGTTCTGCCCGGAGAGGTGGGAACGCGGATGCCGGGTGGGTGGCCGTCGACTCCGGTATGGCCGCGGTGGTGATGGAAGAAGTGCTGCCAGCTGGACAGGGCGGCTCGTCGCTCGGACTCGGTCCGGTTTGGGGCGGGCGTAGGCCCACTCGTCGAGCAGGGCGCGGTCCGCGGCGGGGTGCACTGCGGTTCCGAGCGGTAGACGATGTCCCGCTCTCCACGAGGTGACCGGTCCCAACCCGGCGAACTCCGCCATCGCGGCCCGCGCCTGCGTCAGCCCGTGCACGGTCCCGCGGGGCGCCGGCCCCAGGGCGCTGTCGCGGTCGAGCGCCAGCTCCCCGGTGCGCCCGTGCCCGACGATCAGCAGAAAAGGCTCGCGCAGGCGCTTAACCTTGCGGATTGAATCGAGGCTGAGCTGGGCCACCTGCGTGCTCGAGGTCTTCCGGCCCCGGTACCCAGATCCTCAGGGCGTCCGAGATCTCGCAACGCACGAGGACCCCCATGGCGTCGACCCATTGACAGGTCGGAATGGTCGGGCCTGGGCTACGCGAGCGTGCCGGACTCCGGTCGATGAAGTCGTGGCCGACGTGGACGGGCACTTGCGGCTACCAGTCCTCGGTCGACAGCACTGCGGTTGCGTGTGCGGCGAGTGTCGCCCCCATCCCATGCACCAGCGACGTCGATGCGTTCGGCACCTGCCGTTCGCCGGCCTCACCGCGGAGCTGGCGCACCGCCTCGATCACCTCGAACATGCCCAGCATCCCGGGATGGCAGTAGGACAGACCGCCGCCGTTCGTGTTGAGGGCCAAAGACCCGCCGGGGGCGAGACGTCCTCCCTCGACGAACGCGCCGCCCTCTCCCTTCGCGCAGAAGCCGATGTCCTCGAGCTGGATGAGTGCACTGATGGTGAAGGCGTCGTAGAGGTGGATCGTGTCCATCTCGCTCAGCTTGCGGCCGGACATTTGGAGCGCCCGGCGGCTGCTGTGCACGGCCTCGGTGGTGGTGAGGTCGGGCATCCCCGAGACGTAGCGATGGTTGATCGCCTCTCCGGTCCCCTCGACGTACACCGGTTTCGGGGTGAGGTCGCGCGCCCGCTCGCTTGAGGTGAGCACGAACGCCCCGCCGCCGTCCGTCACCAGGCAGCAGTCGAGTTTGTGCAGCGGCGAGCTGATCAGCGGTGAAGACAGGACGTCGTCGACGGTGAGGGGCTGTTTGTAGCGCGCCCGGGGGTTGAGCATCGCCCATTCCCGGGCCGCCACCGCGATCTCCGCGAGCTGTTCCGACGTCGTCCCGTACTGCGCCATATGTCGCTGCGCGATCAGGCCGAACGACGAGATCGGATAGATCAGGCCGTAGGGCAGCTCGTACGGCGATGGTTCGGCGATGCTCACCAGCCGTCGGCCGTCGGTGCGTTGGGTGCTCCCGTAGGCGACCACCGCGACCTCGCACAGCCCGGCATTAATGGCGGCCGCGGCGTGCTGGATGTGCGAGACGAAGCTGCAGCCACCGATCGTGCTCGAGTCCGCGTGCCGCGGGTGAATGCCCAGGTACTCCGTCAGGTTCAGCACGGGCATGTAGTAGTAGGCAGACGCCGAGAAGAGCCCGTCAACATCCGACTTCTGCAGGCCGGCCTGCTCCAGAGCGCGGGCGATGGCCTGCGCCATGAGACCGACCGGGGACCGGCCGTCGGACTCGAAGACGTCGGACTCCGCCGCACCGACGATGGCGACCTTGCGGGAGATGCTCACTGGGTGGACCGCCCTTCCAGGATCAGACGAAACCGAGGAACCCCGTACTCCTCGTCGTGGGGTTCGAAGAACGCCTCGACCCGGTCGCCGACCCGCGGAGTCGTACCACTCTCGATCTCGAGATCGGCGATCACACGCACCCCCTCGTCGAGGTCCACCAGTACGACGACATAGGGGACGCAGTCGCGGAAAGCGGGGTGCCCCGGGCGGTGCACGACGGTGAAGGAGTAGATACTCCCCTGCCCCTGTGCGTCCTCGATCGTGAGCTCGTGCCCGAGGCAGGAGGAGCACACGGACCTGGGCGGGAACTGCATTGCGCTACAGGCGACGCAGCGCTGGAACACCAGCCGGTTCTCGGCAGCGGCCCGGAAGTAGATGCGTTCCTCGCCTCTGAGGTGAGCGAAGGGGCGCTTCTCGGGTCGCCTGGCCGTACTACTCGTGGTCACTTTCGACATCCGCCTTTCCGTGCGTCGTTGCCGCGGTGTGCCACACCGCGTCGAGGATGGTCACGCCCTCGCCCCGTGGGTGGACCCGTACCGGGTTGAGCTCGAGCTGGTGCAGGTCCGCACCGGCAGTCCGCCACGGCAGCAGACTGACCTCGACCAGCAGCCCGCACAGGGCGTCGACATCGGCGGCGGGGCGGCCCCGCACACCGGCGAGGATCGCGGAGATGCGTTCGTTGGAGGCCAGCAACGCGCGGGCGTCTGCCGACGACAGTGGAGCGCAACGGATGACGGACTCGGCGAGCAGCTCGACCAGCTCACCGCCGAGGCCGACGACGACCTGCCAGCCGAATGTCGGGTCGCGGATCAGACTCACTATGAGCTCGACGCCCGGCGACGCCTGCTGCTCGACGAAGAGATAGCAGTCGGAGCCGATGAGCCCGGCTCTCCCGGCCATCTCGTCGAAGGCCTGCTCGGCGGCCGCGACGGTGGCGAGACCGACCCGGACCAGACCGGCGTCGGTCTTGTGTAGGACCACACCCGGCGCAGCGACCTTCATGACGACCGGCGTCGGGATTGCGGCCAAGGCGGGCGCGAGATCAGACCGGGACGCAATCACTGCCGACGCCGGCACCGGCAGGCCCACCTCCCGGAGTCGCCTCTTGGCCACGTCCTCGGCTACCGGCGGGCCGGGCGACGTTGGCTCACCCGCGGTGTCCTGCGCATCCGGCGGCACCGGGGCAGCAGTGAGCCCGGCGGGGGCTTGCTCGCGCTTCTCCGCCCAGGTCGCCACCTTGGCCAGGGCTGCCAGCGGCCGACGGAAGTCCCGGAAGCTAGCGATCCCGCCTTCGGCGAGCCGGTCGTAGAGCGCCTGCGGCCCGCAGACCCAGGAGACCAACAGCGAGGCACTGTCATGCTGAACGGCGGCGACGACGTCACGCGCGTAACGTTCCCCCGACCCCTCCTGCAGCCCCATTGCGAGGTAGCACACGTCGACGCCTGGGTCGCCGAGCAGCACTTCTAGGGCCGCCCGCAGCATATGCGGATCGTTCACAAGTTGTGCGGTCGCATCGACCGGGTTGAGCGAGGAACCGAACGGCGGCAGGAGGTCATCGAGCCGCTGTCGGGTCGCGGGCGACAGCTCCGCCATTGGCAGGCCCAGGAGCTCCGCCTGGTCGGCAGCCCACACGCCGGTACCGCCTGAGATGCTCAGGACAGCGAGGCGCGGGGAGGGGCTCAGCAGTCCGGCCGCGGCGATCTGGAGCACGTCGACCAGCTCACCGGGGTCCTCGACCCGGATGACGCCGCACTCGTCGAAGACCCCCTCGTAGGCCGAGTCCGTGCCGACCAGCGCGCCGGTGTGGCTCGCCGCGGCACTCGCGGCCCGCTCCGAGCGACCGACCTTGATCGCGACCAGTGGCTTGCCCAGCTCGCGTGCCCGGGCGGCTACCGCCCGGAACCGCGGGCCGTCCCGTAGACCCTCGATGTAGGTCGCGAGGACCGCGACGGCGTCGTCCTCAACGAGGTTCTCAAGCAGCTCGACCACGGAGATGTCAGACTCGTTCCCGGTGGCGACAAAGTGCCGGAACTGCACCCCCCGGTCCTGAGCCATGGCGTACACGAAACTGCCGAAGGCACCGCTCTGGGTGACGAACGAGACCGATCCCGGCCCCAGCGGTACCGAGCCCGGGCGCAGCCAGGTCGAGCCGAAGGACCCGATGATCTGTGCGTCCGAGGAGGTCCAGCCGTTCGTGTTCGGGCCGAGCACCCGCACCCCGGACTCATGCGCGGCGCGGTCCAGCTCGTCCTGGAGCCGGCGACCGGCCTCCCCGGCCTCGGCGAACCCGGAGCTGAACACTACGGCGACCGCGACGCCCTTGTCCCCGAGGGCACGGATGGTGTCCGGCACCAGGCGCGCAGCGATCGCGACAATGGCGACCTCGACGTCGTCGGGGAGAGCGCCGACATCTGGGTAGCAGGGCAAGCCCTGCACCGTCTCGTATCGGGGGTTTACCGGCAGCAGGCGCCCCGAGTAGCCGGATTGGAGCATGAAGGCAATTGGCCGTCCGCCGATCCGGTCCGGGTCGTCGGATGCGCCGACCACGGCGATGCTCCGCGCGTCGAACAGCCGCCGTAGGTTGCGGGCTCGGGACTCGTGGCGGGTGGGGGCGGTACTCGTCATGCGCTCCTCCGAGCCGAGAAAATGTACGGCCATGACCATGGCATAGCTCAACGCCCCATGTCCAGCATGTCGATGGATAATGGCCGAAGCTGGGGAAGTGCCCTGGTCGGGATTGACATATATGGCCGTACATTGAGAGCCTGCTCCTCGGTTCAGAAGCTTGCTCCCCGATCGACGGAAGAGGGTGGGGCGGTGCACGTCGTCGGCCTAGTGATCGACGGGCGGGTGAACGCCGTGGGCGGTCGTGGCGTGTATCCGTCACATGACCCGTATCGAGGTGAACCGTGGGCGACGGTCGCAGACGCCGGCGACGACGACGTCGACCGTGCCGTCCGTTCCTCACGTGCAGCGTTCGCCGCCTGGTCGGTGGTCCCGGCGCCGGAGCGCGGCCGCCTGCTGACCGCGTTTGCGGACGCGGTGGTCGCCGACGCGAAGCTGCTCGCCGAGATGGAAACCCGTGACACCGGTAAGCTGCTGCGCGAGATGCGCGGTCAGATCGACGCGCTCCCCGAGTGGTTCCGCTACTTCGGCGGCTTGGCCGACAAGGTCGGGGGCGAGGTGCTCTCCACCGGCAAGCCCGACTACTTCGTGTACACCACTGAGGTGCCGGTCGGCGTAGTCGCGGCCGTGACGTCATGGAATTCTCCTGCCCTCCTGCTCGCCTGGAAGCTCGCGCCGGCGCTCGCCGCCGGTTGCACGGTCGTGGCGAAGCCAAGCGAGTACAGCCCAGCGTCCGCGGTCAGACTTGCTGAGATCGCCCTCGAGGTCGGTTTCCCGCCTGGGGTGTTCAACGTGATCACCGGAAGCGGGGCCGCCGCCGGAGAGGCCCTGGTCCGGCACCCGGACGTCGACAAGATCGCGTTCACCGGCTCGGTCGGGGTCGGCCGGCAGGTCGCCCACGTCGCCGCCGACCGGATGGCGCGGACCACGCTCGAGCTCGGCGGCAAATCCGCGCAGCTCGTGTTCGACGACGCCGACCTGACCGCTGCCACGAACGGGGTCCTCGCCGGGATCTTCGCCGCGTCCGGACAGAGCTGTATGGCGGGCTCGCGGTTGCTGGTACAGCGCTCGGTCGCAGCCGAGCTGGTGAGCCGGCTGGTCGACCGCGCCACCAGCATTCGGATGGGGGACCCGATGGACCCGGCCACCGAGATGGGGCCGCTGGCCAACCCGGCCCAGTTCGAGAAGGTCATCGGCTATCTGGACACCGCGCGTGCCGAAGGGGTCGAGGTGCTCGCCGGCGGCGGGCCCCGCGAGAGCCTCGGCAAGCTGTTCTTTGAGCCTACGATCCTGCGTCACGACGACACCCGGTCGGCGCTCTGGCGCGAGGAGATCTTCGGGCCGGTCTTGTCGGTGCTGCCTTTCGACGACGAGGCCGAGGCGATCGAGCTCGCCAACGGCACGAGCTTCGGGCTTGCTGCGGGGCTGTGGACCCAGGACCTGTCCCGGGTCCACAGCGTGGTCGCTGCACTGCGCGCGGGGTCGGTGTGGGTCAACGCCTACCGGACGGTGGCACCGCAGGTGCCCTTCGGCGGGATCGGCATCTCTGGGATCGGGCGGGAAAGCGGGCGACGTGCCATGGACACGTACCGGGAGACCAAAGCGGTCTGGACCGAGACGACCGGCGCCAGCCGGGATCCGTTCGTCCTGGGATGAGGAGAGGCATATGACGAGCAGTCGAATGGAACGAGGAACACAGATCCGGGCAGAGGTCCTCGGCGCCGAGCACGTGCGCCGCGCCCAGGGCGCGGCCACCGACTTCGACCGGCCGATGCAGGAGCTCGTGACCGAGTACTGCTGGGGCACCGTCTGGGACCGCGAGGCGCTCGACCGCCGCACACGCAGCCTCCTCAATATCGCGATGCTGGCCGCGCTGGGACGCGCCGAGGAGCTGCGCGCGCACGTGCGGGGGGCCCGCACCAACGGCTGCAGCCCGGAGCAGATCCAGGAGGTCCTCCTCCAGGTCGCGGTGTACGCGGGGGTACCCGCCGGAATCGAGGGATTCCGCGTCGCACGGGCGGTGCTCGATGACGCCAAAGTCTGAGACCGACCCGAGCCGGTTGGGGATCGCCGGCCTGGGGCACATGGGCAGCCCCATCCTGCGTCGGCTGATCGCGGCGGGGTACAAGGTCGCCTGTCTCGATCGGGACCCCGGCGCGGCGGCCGCGGCCGTCGCCGACGGCGGCCGGGTCGTGGGGTCGCCGGAGGAACTTGCCCGCGAGAGCGACGTCGTCCTGACCTGTCTGCCCACACCGGCCGCCGTGGAGGCCGTGACGATCGGCTCCGGTGGACTGTCCTCGGCGCCAGGTGGGTTTATGGTGGTCGACCTGTCGACCACCGGCCCGCGCGTGTCCCGCGCGATCGCCGACCATCTCGCCCGGCGAGATGTCGCCTTCGTCGACAGTCCGGTCAGCGGGGGCGTGCGCGGCGCCGCAGCGGGTCGGCTGGCGGTGATGGCGGCGGGCGCCCCGGCTGCGATCGACACAGTCGCACCGGTGCTCGGACAGCTGGGCCGGGTCGTGGTCGTCGGCCACACGCCCGGAATGGGCCAGGTGATGAAGTTGGTCAACAACTACCTGTCGGCGGTCGCGCTGGCTGCCTCGTCGGAAGCCCTGGTGCTCGCTACCCGGTCCGGCCTTGACCCAAGGACGGTCCTCGACGTGCTCAACTCCGGGTCTGGCCGCAACAGCGCCACCGAGGACAAGTTTCCGCAGGCAATCCTGTCCGGCTCCTTTGACGCCGGCTTCGCGATGGAGCTGATGTGTAAGGACCTGAGGCTGTTCGAGACCATGGCCGCAGAGGCCGACGTCTCGCTCCCGGTGGTACCCACGCTGATCGGGTTCTGGCAGTCGGCCCTGCAGGAGCTGGGTGGTGCGGCAGACTTCACCGAGATCGTGCGTGTTCTCGAGCGGGAGGCCGACGTCGAGGTCCGGGCGCCGCGGGCTACCTGACCGACGCCGCGGGCGAACCGGATCGCCGCGGACGGTCGTCCGGTAGGTTGCGGCCGACTCGTCACGCGCGGAGGTCCGGTCGCTCGTGGCGCACCTGACACAGTTCGACATGGCCGGCCGAATGTCGAGCCGGGCGGAGGAAACGTCCCCGGACGGCTAGGATCGGCATATTATGGGCGGGAAAACCGGCGAGGCGGGTCCGGCATACGCCATGATCGCCCAGGATCTGCGGGACCGGATTGCCAAGGGTGACTTCCCCGATGCTCAGCGCCTCCCGACCGAGGCGGATCTGTCGCAGCAGTACCAGGTCAGCAGGCAGACGGTCAGGCGTGCCTTCCACGACCTAGTCGCCGAGGGCGCGGTCTACCGGGTGCGCGGCCGCGGGACGTTCGCGGTCAACAGGGCGGAGCGGTACGCCCGTGAGCTCGGTTCGATCGAGGATCTGATCAGCCTGTCGTCCGACACGGTGCGGGAGGTCGTCGAGCCGATCCGCCGACTCGTCGACGTGGACGCGGCGAATCGCCTGCGGCTCGAGACCGACACCCTGTACAAGGTCGTCATCCGGCGGCTGTACGACGGGCAGCCGTTCGTCGTGACCAAGGTCTTCCTCCCCGAGGAGGTTGGGCGGATTCTCGTCGACACGCACGCGTTCGACGAGAATCGCCTCGAGAGCGCCACGGTTCTGGGGATGCTCGAGGACAAGCTCGACAGGCCGATCGTGCGGGCGACGCAGACGATCACCGTCGCGCCCGCTGACGAGCAGCTGGCTGGGCAGTTGGAATGCTCGGTCGGTCACGCGCTCCTGCGGGTCGACCGCCTGTTTCAGGACGAGACCGACTACGCGCCGGAGTTCACGATCAGCTACTTCCTGCCGGAGCAGTACTCCTACCGCGTCGTCCTGCACCGCTCCGCCCGGTAGCCCGTTCGGTTCCAGGTGCACGCGACAGACTCCCACTGTCAACCTGCGAGCTATTCGATCTTCTGGAGCGGCGCACCATTGGCGGCCGCGGGGCCTGGTCGCCTGCGGCTGAAGAAGGGCGCTGGTCAGCCCGTGGTGAGTGCGGCCTGGGCGGTGGTGGGCGTTTCGGGTCGTAGGGGGTGTGAGTGCTCCAGCAGGTCCAGAGCACGCGCATCCAGCGGGCGGCGAGGCCACGAAGCGCGCGGTCGTAGTGCTGGCCGCGCTGGTCACGAGCCTCGCGGAACGCCGCCTTGGCCCAGGGTCTCGGCCAGCAGCGGTGACGGCGGGGTCAGGGGCCGCCAGTGCGGGGGCTCGTGGCGCAGGGTGTCGGCCAGCACGAACGCGTCGAGCCGGTCGTCCTTGACCGCGGCGACCCGGTAGCGCTCCCGCGCCCGGCCGCGATGCGCGGCGACACCGGAAACACGATGTGACCGCGGGCCTGCAGATGCTCGACGAGCAGCCCCTCGGCGCGCTCGACGGCGATCGGCAAAGCTGTCTCGTGCAGGGCGAGCACGGTATCGAGCTCGGCCAGTCTGGCGACGTCATGGGTGACGCACTGCTGGGTCAGCCGCGCTCCGGCGGGGTCGAGGACGCACAACTGATGTTCGCTGCCGCCCCAGTCGATGCCGACGAACGCCGGTCAGTCCCGCGAGTTGTCTCGATCGGACAAGAGGTGCCCCTTCGGGTGACGGATCCGCTCCCGGGCCGATCCCCTTCGGGCGCTCATCCAGGTGCTCGTGGCACGACTCCCACTGGCCGATCGAGGAACGACCACCACCGGGAGGGACGAGTCTGCCGCTGGACCTCGAGGGTCACGCTGCCAAGGTCCTCTCCCGGTGGTGGAGGTGGACCAGCGGGAACTTCCCGCCGCTGCTGATGTTGACGGATGAGCGCTGGCCTGCCCCGGGGCCCTGCCGCACCGAGGATTGGCTCGCGTTGCCCCTGCACGGTCTCGTCGTAGCCGCGGGTGAAGTCGCCGCCGTCCGAGCGCTCGCTCTTGACGACACGGGCGCCGAGATCGGCGGGCGGGCGGGTTGCGAACTGGTGCCACGACGCCTGCTCCGGGCTGACGGAGGTGATTCCGCCCAGCGGCGGCCCGGATGCCCGGCGTCCTCGTCGTCGTCGGCACGGCTGGCTATGCGCGCTCGTCCCGCAGGGGAGACTCCCCGTATGCGTGCGCACCCCCGTAGCGCGACCCGGACGCAACGCCGATCGGCGCGATTTCTTCGAGCCGTCGCAGGTCGGTGTCGTCGAGCCGGACGTCCGCGGCCGCGAGGTTCTCGGCGAGGTACTTGCGCCGTTTGGTCCCGGGGATCGGGACGACGTCCTGACCGCGGGCGACCACCCACGCCAGTGCGAGCTGCCCGGGCGTGCACGCCTTCTCGGCAGCCATCGCCTTCACCTCGTCCACCAACCGCAGGTTCAGCGTGAAGTTCTCGCCCTGGAACCGGGGGCTGGATCGGCGGAAGTCGTCCTCGGCGAAGTCGTCGGGGCAGGTGATGGCTCCGGTCAGAAACCCTCGCCCGAGCGGGCTGAACGGCACGATCCCGACGCCGTGCTCACGCGCGACGCCGAGAACCTCCTGCTCGATGTCGCGGGTCCACAGCGACCACTCGCTTTCCAGCGCGGCGATCGGGGCGACGGCCGTCGCGCGACGCAGCGTGTCCGCGCTGGCCTCAGAGAGGCCCAGGTGCAGGACCTTTCCGCTCTCCACCAGCTCGTTCATCGCCCCGACCGTGTCCTCGATCGGCACCGTCGGGTCCACCCGGTGCTGGTAGTAGAGATCGATGTGGTCGACATCCAGCCGGCGCAGGCTCTCATCGCACGCCTGCTTCACGTAGTCCGGACGCCCAGTGATCGAGCGGGAGTTGTCCGGGTTGACTGTGAGCCCGAACTTGGTGGCGACGACGGCCTTGTCCCGCTGCCCCGCGATTGCTCGGCCGATGAGTCGCTCATTGTGTCCCTGGCCATAGACGTCCGAGCTGTCGAGCATCATCGACCCCACCTCCAGCGCTTGCCGGATGGTGGCGATCGCCTCCTGCTCGTCCACCGAGCCGTAGGACTGAGACATGCCCATGCACCCCAGTCCGATGGCCGCCACCGTGGGGCCGGTCTTGCCCAACTGGCGCTTTCCCACCGTCAAGGTATTTACCCTTCGCTTGTCGTGACACTTCGAGTGCTTCCCGCACCCCTAACCGGGTCGTCCGAACCCGTCGCCCGAGTCGAACGCGGTCTCGGGGCTGAGCCAGATTGCCACGATCGACACCAGCGCAGCGATCGCGATGTAGACGCCGACCGGCCAGGTCCCGCCCGCGACAGAGGCCAGGGCGGTAGACACCAACGGGACGGTCCCTCCGAACACGGCTCCGCTGATCTCGCGGCTCACGCTGACCCCGCTGCAACGCACCCGGGCGCCGAACATCTCCGCCACCATGGCGGCCTGCGGGCCCAGCAGCATGTCCCTGATCACCGCGAGTGCGATGACGACGGCGAGGATGACGAGCCAGACGCTGCCGGACCCGAGCAGGGCGAAAAACGGGAAGACGTACACAGCCGACAGCGCTGAACCCCCGATCATCAACGGCCGCCTTCCGACCCGGTCCGACAGCCAGCCCCAGAGCGGAATGGTGAACATTGACAGTGTGGAGGCCGCCGCGATCGCCCAGAGCATCACCGGCCGGGAGACCCCGAGGTCACTCGTTGCGTGGGTGAGGGCGAACGTCTGGACCATGTAGCCCCATACGAAGCTGGAGATGATCACCGCCACGGCCCGGAGCACCGTCCGCGGCTGACGTCGGAGGACTGCCAGTAGCGGGGATGACGCGAGCTCCTCCTCCTCTTGCATCTGCTGGAAGACGGGGGTCTCCTCCACCCGGCTCCGGGCGATCGTTCCGACGATGACCAGCACGATGGATAACAGGAACGGGATCCGCCATCCCCAGGCCAGGAACTGCTCGTCCGGCAACAGCGAAGCGAGGGCGAAGGCGGCGCTGGCCAGCACCAGGCCGAGCGAGGTCCCGATGACCGGGATCGCGGCGAAGAGGCCGCGCCTGCGGTCCGGAGCCCCCTCGGCGGTCAGGAGCACCGCGCTCGCGAACTCCCCGCCGGCGGCCACGCCCTGCACGATCCGCAGCAGCACCAGCAGGATCGGCGCGGCGACGCCGATGGCGGCGTGGGTGGGTAGGAGGCCGAGCAGGGTGGTCGTCGCGCCCATCGTGAGCAGCGTGATGATCAGGACCCGCTTGCGCCCGATCCGGTCGCCCAGGTTGCCGAACAGCATTCCGCCCAGCGGGCGGGCGGCGAACCCGACGGCGAACGTCGCGAAGGAGGCAAGGATGCCGCCGACGCCGGAGGAGGCGAAGAAGAGTGGGCCGAAGACGAGTGCCGAGGCGAGTCCGTACAGCGAGAAGTCGTACCACTCGAGCGTGGTCCCGAAGGTGCTGGCGAGCATCGCGCGACGATGGCGCGCGCGATCGCCCGACCGGGGCGCCGTTGTCGGCTGTCCCGGTGCGGTGGAGGAGTTTGGCATGCTGATCACCCAGCTTCATTGGGGGATGGCCAGGGCAACGGACTCTGTGGAACCTGTGGAACGAGCAGGTTTCCGTGGATGCGGATGCCGCCTTCGCACATGCCACGTCGACGTGCCGTGGTAGAAACGTACGGCCAAATCATTCTCGTGTCAACGCACCGCCTGCGCCGACCGCGGGCCACCGATGCGTGGTGAGCGACCAAAACAATGGACTGCACCGCGATCAGCAGGCAGGAGAAGCGGTGGGACCCTTGACTGTGACGGCACGTGCTGGCAAGGTCCGAAAGACATTTGGCCGCACAAAGGCGCCGGCTCGCGTATCGCACGGTCGGCGGCCGTCAGTAGCTGCGACATCATGTCGACAACGACCTCACGGGTGCGTAGCGCGGAAGGAACATCACCATGAGCCCGCCGAACATCGACGACGTCCGTGCCCTCGCGGAGAAGGTGTCGAACTGGGGCCGGTGGGGTCCCGACGACGAGCGCGGCACGCTCAACCTCATTACGCCCGAACGCGTAGTCCGGGCCGCCGGACTGGTGCGTACGGGGCGCACCGTCTCGCTGGCCCTCCCCTTCGATTCGCGGGGCCCCCAGGAGGGTGGGTTCAACCGCTTCAACCCGATCCACCTCATGCTGCGTGACGGGGCCGACGCGCTGGCGGGCACGATGGTGCGCGACTTCTACGGAGGCCGGGACGGGCACGTCCGCGGTACCGACGACATCGTCATTATGCCCCTGCAGTGCGGCACCCAGTGGGATGCCCTGTCGCACGTGGTCTTCGACGGCCAGATCTACAACGGCTACAGCGCCGACCAGGTCACCAGCGTCGGAGCCCTGAAGAACGACGTCACCGCGGCTCAGGACCGCCTCGTCGCCCGCGGGGTCCTCCTGGACATGGCCCGCCACCTCAATCGGACCCCGCTGGAGGACGGCTACGTCATCACTGCGGACGACCTCCGGGGGTGCGCCGACGCGCAGGGAGTGTCGGTGGGGGAGGGCGACATCGTCCTCGTCCGGACCGGACAGCTGCCCGACCGGCAGGGGAACGGCTGGCGCGGCTTCGCCGGAGGGGACGCACCCGGGCTGGGCCTCGAGGCCGTCGAGTGGATCGCCGAGAAACAACTTGCCGGCATCGCCACGGACACCTGGGGCATGGAGGTGCGCCCGAACCAGACCCCCGACGTGTCCCAGCCGCTGCACATCATCCTGCTCGTCTTCATGGGTCTGTGGATCGGCGAGATCTGGCACATGGAGGAGCTGTCCGTGGCCTGCCGGGACGAGAACCGCTACGAATTCATGCTCTGCGCGCCGCCGCTGCCGTTCACCGGAGCCGTCGGGTCCCCGGTGAACCCCGTCGCGGTCCTGTGAGAAGCCCGCACCCCGAGACGAAGCTGAGGACATGAACGATCCCGTCGACCTGCTCATCACGAACGTTCGATTTCCCGACGCCCCCTTCCAGGAGCCGGGGTCGCTCCTGGTTCGCGACGGGAGGATCGCCGCCGTCGGTGAGACCGACGTCGCGATGCATAACGGCGACGGCCGCTACGAGGTGCTCGACGCGGGCGGCGGCATCGTCGTACCCGGCATGGTCGACACCCATCGGCACACCTGGCAGGCGGTCGTACGCGGGCTCTGCGGCGACATGTCCGCCATCCAGTACCTGCAGAGCATCCGATGGGGAGTCGCCCGGCACTTCACGGCCGACGACGTCTACACCGGCACCTACGTGGGTGCCCTGGACATGCTCGACGGCGGCGTCACCCAGGTTGTCGACTTCTCACACTGCATGAACAGCCCGGACCACGCCGACGCCGCGTACGAGGCGCTGGCCGCGTCCGGCATCCGCGCCACCTTCGCCTACGGCTTCAACGCGGTCCCGGGGGACTCGGTGGCCTTCCGATCGCATGACGAGCGGATCGCCGACTTCCGGCGGGTAGTCGACACCTACCGCGGTCGCAACGAGCTGATCACGGTCGGCGTCGCGTTGAGCGACTTCAACCAGACCGACCTAGACACGCTGCGCACCGAGATCGCCGTGGCCCGCGAGGCGCAGGTGCCGATCACGCTGCACCCCGGAGCGCTGCGCCCGCGCACCCCGTACGGGACCGTCACGTTGCTGCACGAGGCGGGGCTCCTCGGTCCCGACATGATCCTCGCGCACTGCACCAACGCCACCGGCGACGAGCTGCGGTTCGTCCGGGACGCCGGGGCCTGGGTCTCGTGCACCCCGGAGACCGAGATGCAGATGGGGATGGGCTTCCCGAAGATCGGCAAGTTGCGTGAGCTGGGCATGAAACCCACCCTCGGGGTGGACGTGGTGTCCGACTGCAGCGGTGACCTGTTCGCCCAGGCGCGTCTGGCGCTGCAGACCGAGCGGGCCCTGATCCACCGTGACGGGATGCTTGAGCACATCCCGCTCACCGCACGCGACGTGCTGAGATGGCCACCGAGTTCGGGGCCGAGGCGACCGGGCGCCCAGGGGTGACCGGCCGGTTCGAGGTCGGCGCCGTCGCCGACCTCGTCGTCCTGCGGCCCCGCGCCTTCGAGCTCACGCCGGTGCTCGACGTCGCCGTGTCCGTCCTGCTGCACAGCCACCCCGGCGTCGTCGACACCGTCCTGGTCGGTGGTCGCCGGGTGAAGTCCGGTGGCAATCTCACCGGGGTCGAGGTCGCACACTGGGCCCGGCGCTCGGCCGAGGTCGGGTACCGCGTCGCCGGCGCATGGCGCGCCGCCGGGGGCCTCCACTCCGAGCCGAGCGAGGTCGAGCGGACAACCCTGACTCGGCTCACCCGATGACCGTCGCATTCTGCTCGGCCGACGAGGCGGCGGCGGCCATCCCGGAAGGCGCCACGATCGCCGTCGACGGCTTCTGCATGGTGGGGGTCGCGGAGGCGTTCCTCCAGGCACTCGAGGAACGCTTCCTGAACACCGGGTCCCCGCGGAATCTCACCCTGGTGCACGCCATGGGCCCGACCGACGGGGTGCATGGACTGGAGCATTTCGCCCACCCCGGCCTGCTGCGGCGGGTAGTAGGAGCACACTGGGGACTGGCGCCGCGCATGGCGGCGCTTCTCACCTCCGGTTCGGTCGATGTGTTCTGCCTGCCCCAGGGGCAGCTCTCGGAGCTGTACCGGACCACCGCCGCCGGGCGTCCTGGACACGTCAGCCCGGTCGGACTCGACACCTTCGTCGACCCGAAGCTGCAGGGTGGTCGCATCACCACGGTCCCCGGCAGCACAGCGCCCGCTCTGGTCGAACGGGTGCACCTGGCCGGCGCCGACCATCTCTTCTACCGCTCGATTCCGATCGACGTCGCGATCATCCGGGCGACGTCGATCGACGACGACGGCAACTGCAGCAACGAGGAGGAGCCACTGCACCTGGACGCGCTCGCCGTCGCCCAGGCCGCGCACAACAGTGGCGGGACCGTGATCGTCCAGGCGAAACGTCGCGTCCCCCGTGGGACCCTGCGTCCCAAGGAGGTCGTCATCCCCGGCGTCCTCGTCGACCGAGTCGTCCTGGCCGAAGACCCCGCCCAGTCGCACCGCCAGACCGCCAGGACGGTCTTCGACCCGCGTCTACTCGCCTCTCCCGCCGAGATCGCGCGGGAAGGACTCGTCCAGGAGCCGGTGCACGCGACCGTCGTGCCCGGTGACCGCGAGCGGATCGGTCAGCGGGCGCTCAGGATGCTGCGCCGTGGTGACATCGCCAACATCGGCGCGGGGCTGCCTCTCGACACGATCGCGGCGGCCCTGCACGACGCCCGCACCGGCCAGGGCGGGGTGGGACCGGCGGACAACGCGATCGACGGCGTCGTCCTGACCATTGAGAGCGGCGTGTACGGGGGTACCCCGTCGGCCGGCGCCGACGTCGGCACGGCCGTTGGCGCGGACGCGATCATCCCGCACGTCGCACAGTTCCGCTTCTACGACGGGGGCGGGCTGGACATCGCGTTCCTCGGTGCGGGCCAGGTCGACCTCGAGGGCAACGTCAACGTCAGCCTGCTTGGCGGTCGGCTGATCGGCGTAGGCGGGTTCGTCGACATCGTGCACGGGGCCCGCCGCATCTGCTTCTGCCTGACCATCCGCAGCCGGCATCCCAAGTTCGTCGAGCGGGTCGACCACGTCTCGTTCAGCGCACGCAACGCCCTGGCAGCTGGCAAGCAGGTGAACTACGTGACCGAGGACGCCATCCTGGAGCTCACGCCGCGGGGGCTCGCCCTCGTCGAGGTTGCCCCCGGCTGCGACGTCGCTGCGCTGACGGCGCAGTTCCCCGGCCCTGTTGATGTCAGCCGATGCCGGAAGGTGGAGCCGTGATGACGGCACGGGCACGTACTCCTGCCCCTCGGGCCCCGAGCCAGGGCGCCGACAGCCGCGACGCTGAGGGGCACCCTGCAGCGGTGCGGGCGCGGCCCCGTGGGCAATCGTCGACTGCACCGATGTGGGGCCGGCGCGACCTCCACGCCGACGCTATATCGTCAGCGCGGTCGCCGTCGCCCGTGAACCCGGAGGCTGGTGCTGGAGCCTCGCGGTTCTCGCCGAGGACGCCGCCGGCCAGGAACCAGCTGCGTCAACGACCAGCCCAGATCCCCTGAACTGAGGCGCAGAACCGTGCTCTTGGCAGGATCCATTGCCGCGTGGTTCTACATCTGATGTCTGCCGCCGTCCACGGTCCAGTAGGAGTTCGTCACGAACACGGCGTCGTCGGACAGCAGGAACGCGATCACGGCGGCGGCATCGGCGGGTGTGCCCATGCGGCCGAGCAGGGTGCCCCCGCCGATGGGCGTGGTCGCGGAGCCCTCCCGGATGCGGGCGATCATGCCGGGTGTCGATCGGGCCCGGCAGCACCGCGTTGACACGGATCCCGAAGGGACCGGCCTCCACGGCCGCTGCGCGGGTCAGTCCGATCATCGCGTGTTTGGCCAGCCCAGTAGATGCCCTGCCCGAGGACCGCGGCGAGCCCCGCGATCGAGGCCGTCGACACGATTGCGCCGTGGCCCGACTGTTTGAGCACGGGGAGGACGGCCTTGAGGCAGAGGAACGCGCTCGTGGCGTTGACTGCCATCACGCGCTCGTAGTCCGCCAGGGTCGAGCCGGGATGGGCGAAGGCGGTCGCGCGGCAGCCCCGAACTGCCGAGTGCTGGAGCTCGACGGGTCCCACAGCCCTAACCTCACCGCACCGGGAGCTCACCGGACACCTACGGATGATCTTTGCCCACGTTTGAGCGGCGGCAGGCGCCCGCCGAGGGGGCGGACACCGGCGCAGCCGGGTCAGCTCGCCGCCCGGCTCGTGAGCAGCTCCGACACAGTCTGGGAGCCTGAATCGCCGGGAAGCCGCAGGGACTGCCGTCGGCAGACGATCCCCACGAGCTCCTTAGACCAACTTGTTGACTGTCCGACGAAGGCCGTGGTTTGCGTGGACCGCTGCTGCCGCCGGTGGCGGCCGGTTGCCGGCGGCACCCCGGATGGCTTTGCCGACCTGCACCCTGCGCTGTCCTGTCACGCTTCAAGCCCCGGGCGTGATCAAAGCTGAAGTCCTCCAACGACTTGCGGGCCGGGAACCGCGCCGCGCGGATGCGGACCTCGCCGCCGTGGGCCTCGCGGGCGGAGACTCTGCGTTGCAGGCAGGCGATGAGGAACTCCTCATGAGTCCAGGTCTCGGCTCTGGCGCGCTCGGCCAGTCGCGCAACAACTCGCGGAGGGTCGGTGCCTTCAACGCGCGGGTGAGAAACGCGACTTGGGTCGCGGCCTCACAGTCCTGCGGCGGGTGACAGCCAGGCCTCCAGCTGGGCGTTCAAGTCGGCCGGCGAGGCGAACGAGCGCCCCGGCAGGAAGCTGGTCTCCAGGTAGCCGTTGGCCGGCTTGACCAGCCCCTTGGCCTCCGGGTCCCGCGGGCAGCACTGGATGATCCGGATGCCGAGCAGACCGCGGAACGCCTGGAATGGCGCGGTCAGCTTCGGCCGTACACCGCGCCAGGACCCGACCGCGGCCTCGTTGTCCCAGACCAGCGCCCGCGCCCTACGCGACGTGGTCTGAGGGGGAGGGGTGCCGGTGACGGCCTACCGGGGGCTCTTCGCCTTCATCGTCACCGACGCCGCGATGTCGTGCTCGATCTCCTCCCCGGCGCGCCGGAGCGCGGGCAGGAACTCCTCCAACGAGCGTCGCGGCCCGGCGTCCCTGATCGCGACGTTGATCCCGGCCACGACCTGCTTGCGATGATTGCGCACGGGGACCGCGATCGACCTGACGGCCGCCTCCGTCTCCTCGTCCATCACCGAGTACCCGTCGGCCCGTACCTTGTCAATGATGGCGCGCAGGTCGTCGAGGGTACGCACGGACCGCCCGGTCCGAGGATGGAACTCTACGTCCGCGATCGACGCGCGGAGATCGGGCTCGGCCAGGTCGGCGAGGAAGAGTCGCCCGATTGAGGTCTCGTGGGCGGGCCAGCGGGAGCCGATCGTGATGTCGACGGTGAGGGTCCGGCGCACCGTGATCCGGCCAACGTACACGATCTCCGCGCCGTCCGGGACGGCCATCGACACCGACTCGTCGACCTCGGCGGCGAGTCGCTCGAGGTGCACCCGCGCGATCTCGGGGAACGAGAGGCTGGCCATGTACGAGTACCCGAGTTCGAGGATGCGGGGGCGCAGCGTGTAGTTCTTGCCGTCCGACTGCACGTAGCCCAGCTGAACCAAGGTGTGGAGGAGCCGCCGGATCGCTCCCCGGTGCAGGCCGGTGATGCGGGCGATCTCGGTCATCGTCAAGCTGGGCCGCGCCTCCTCGAAGGCACGGATAACGCTCAACCCCCGCTCGAGCGACTGGACGAAGTTGCGGTCCGTAGCCGGATCCTCGGTCTCTGCTCCGGATGTGTCCGTTGCGTCGATGTCATCGATCTGGTTGGTTCCCAATTCCTCGGTCCTGCCAATCGTCAGACTCGCAACTGAGCGGGCGGGAAGCTGCCGTGGGGTCGCCGAGCTTGACCTCACGTCTTCCATCCGCGTACGGTATCACGCGCGCGCAATGCGCGCATCATGTCTGTACTGCAAGCATCGGAGTGGCATGTCACGAGTACCGCTACTGAGGCCTGCCGAGTTGTCTGACCCGCAACGCCAGGTGTACGACCAGATCCTGGCAGCACGGACGGGATCGAACTCACCCGGATTCCCTGTCACCGACAACGACGGCAGTCTGCTCGGCCCCTTCAACGCCATGTTGTTGGCCCCTCGCATCGGCGGCCGTTTGCAGGCCCTGGGTGACGCGGTGCGGCGCGGCGAGCTGACCGCCCGCGAGCGCGAGATCGTCGTCCTCACGGTCGCGACGCACTGGAAATCGGAGTTCGAGTGGCGGGCCCACGAGCTCTCCGGGGCGGCGGCAGGTCTGAGCGAGACCGAACTCACGGCTCTGAGGGAGGGTCGAGACCTCGATCTGACCGATCGACGGGAGGCGGCGGTGTCGCGGCTCGCCGGCACCCTCCTGGCCCAGGGAGCCCTCTCGGATGAGGCCTATGGGGAGGCGGTCGACATGATCGGCCCGGAACACCTGTTCGAGGTTGTCACCCTCGTCGGCTACTACGGCCTGATCGCACTCCAGCTCTCCGTCTTCGGTGTGCGGTAGCAGCCGTCCGGTGGGCACACCGCTGCCGGCCCCGCACGGCAGGGTCGGGCAACGGTCGCGGCGGTCCGTCGCCGGCTAGAAGTCCTCCTCCGGCACGTAGGCGACCAATCGGGTCCAGGAGCCGCTCGCACCGGCGATCTTGTAGGGAAATGCGGACACGAAGAATCCCGTGGCCTTGGGCAGGCGCTCGAAATTCGCGGCCTTCTCGATGTGGCTGTACTCGCGCTCGCGCCCGTACAGGTGCGCCTCCCAAAGTTGCTCGGGATTTCCTTTGCGGGCTTCATCGACCATTACCGAGAAGGGGCGATCAAATCCCCAGGCGTCGATGGCGATGAGGTTGACGCCGCGTTCCACCAGCCATTTGGTCGCCGACCGGCGCATACCGGGGTGGAACTGGTCGTATCCGGGCTCGTCGAAGCGTCTGGCGGCGCCGGTGTGGATCAGGACGACGTCGCCCGGCCCGGGCTCGTGGCCGACCGCGCAACACGCCTCGGCGACGTTGGCGTCTGTGATGGACGCCTGCTCGTCCAGATGCCGGAAGTCGAGGAGCACCCCGGGGCCGCAGCACCAGGTCAAGGGGACCTGGTCAATCGTCTTCGCCGGCAGGCCGCCCGAGACAGGGCCGTAGTGGTACGGCGCGTCGACGTGCGTGCCCGAATGCGTGAACAGCGAGACCTTCTCGATCGCCGACGCGTTTCCGTCTGGCCACCATGCGGGATCAACGGGCTGTCGCGGGTTCTCGGCGGACGCCTTGTGGTCGATGTACTCGATATCATGGCGAAGCGGTTCGAAGTCCCTTGTGTCGTTCGACAGCACGCAACTGAGATCGAGCAGAGCAACGCGCTTTCCGAAGATCTCGACGACATCAGGATTCATCTGTACCTCCCGCTGCATTGAGCGTGTCGATGCGCCGGCCCGCGCGGGTCGTGAACCGAACCGGCGGTGGTGTCCTCTGCGCAACCAGACGCAAGTCGATCGCTTGACCACCCTGCGATGCCGAGCCTAAAGTCAAGTTCGCCTTGCGCGCAAGAGGCGCGCATTGCGAACATTCGAGGTGAATTTTGACTCTGAGATCGACGAATCCTGCGACCGGCGAGTTGGTCGCCGAGTACGACGAAGCCACGTCCGGCGAGGTGGAAGCGTGCCTCGCCCAGGCCTCGACGGCGTTCGAGAGATGGCGCCACGTCGAGCCAGCCGCGCGCGCCAGCCTGCTCCGGGCACTGGCGGCGCGGCTGCGCGAGTCCGTCGACGAGCTCGCGCAGTTGGCGACGCTCGAGATGGGCAAGATCCTCCCGGAGTCACGCGGGGAGGTCGTGAAAAGCGCCTGGTTCTGCGAATACGCCGCCGAGTTCGGTCCGGCCGCGCTCGCTCCCCGGCCGATTCCGGGCGGGCACTCGGAGAACTACGTCGTGCGAGAACCCGTGGGGCCACTCCTCGCCCTGATGCCCTGGAACTTCCCGTACGTCCAGGTTTTCAGGTTCGCCCCGGCTGCCCTCATGGCCGGCAACGTCGTGATCCTCAAGCACGCCTCGAACGTCCCGCAGTGTGCGCTTCGGATCGCCGAGCTGTTCACGGAGGCCGGCTTTCCCCAGGGGGTCTTCCAGACCCTGCTCGCCGAGCCCGACGTCGTGGAGCCCCTGCTGGCCGACCCGCGGTTGAAGGGGCTCACCTTGACCGGCAGCGACCAGGTCGGCAGCCAGGTCGCCGCCCTGGCTGGTCGCCAGCTCAAGCACGCGGTCCTGGAGCTGGGCGGCTCCGACGCGTTCGTCGTCCTGGACGACGCGGACATCGCGCTCGCCGCGCGGGTGGGCTGCCGGGCACGGAACATCAACGTCGGACAGGCGTGCATCGCGGCTAAGAGGTTCATCGTCGTCGACTCCGTGGCCGACCGGTTCGAGTCGGAGCTGACCGAACGAGTCCGTGCCCTGCGGGTCGGTGACCCACGGGACCCGGCGACCGACGTCGGCCCGATGGTCAACGAGCGAGCACGGGAGCGGCTGCGCGGCCAGGTCGAGGACTCGGTGGCCAAGGGCGCTGTGCTCCGAGTCGGCGGTTTCGACTGGGACGGGCCCGGCTCCTACGTCCGGCCGATGGTGCTCACCGACGTCACTCCGGACATGCGGGTCTTCCACGAGGAGACGTTCGGGCCGGTGGCCCCCCTCCTGCGGGTGCGCGACGAGTCCGAGGCGATCGCCGCGGCGAACGCCTCTGCGTTCGGGCTCGGGGCCACTGTCATGTCGAGCGACGTCGAACGAGCGCGATCGGTCGCCGATCGACTCGAGGCGGGCATGGTTTTCGTCAATACGCTTGTCGCGTCGGACGCCCGCCTCCCGTTCGGCGGGCAGAAGCGCAGCGGACTCGGACGCGAGCTCGGCGAGTGGGGCTTCCTCGAGTTCACCAACCTCAAGTCGGTAGCGATCGCATGAGGAGCGCCCGCACCATGCCGACCTGGATGACCCGCACGAACCGACTGAAGGAGCAGACCCGCGCCGGTGCCCACAACCTGGTCGCCTGGGCGACGATCCCCTGGCCACCGATCATGGAGCTGTACGGCGAATGCGGGGTCGACGGCGTCATCATCGACCTGGAGCACACCAGCCACGGCCTCGACGTGGCGGAACGCATGATCACCGCCGGTCAGCTCGCCGGCGTCACCACGCTCGTGCGGGTGACGGGAATCGACCACGTCGAGATCGGCAAGGCGCTCTGCGCTGGGGCAGAGGGAATCGTCTTCCCTCGGATCACGACCGCCGACGACGCAACGCGCGCCTGGCGCACCCTGCGCTGTCGGCCGGAGGGCGACCGCGGGTGGGGTGGCCAGCACACCCGGCACGCGCTCTGGCAACCGCCCGGTGCCGTGGAGGCGCTGACCCAGGACGACGAGAGCCTGCGCGGCGCATACACGATGGACTACGTCCGCAAGTCGATCGACGAGATCGTCTCGATATTCATGATCGAGGACAACGAGGGCCTCTCCAACGTCGCGGAGATCCTCCAGGACGGGCAGCCGGACCTGGTGCTGTTCGGCTGGGGCGACTTCTCGGTCGAGAGCAGGTTCGACCGGGACGCCTGCTACGCCGCCGCCCAGCGGCGGGTCTACGACGCATGTCGCCGCAGGGAGATCGGCATGTCGATATACCCTGAACATACGGAGAGGCCGTTCTTCCCCGGCTGCTACAAGATCGCGGCGATGGATTCGATGGTGCTCAGTGGCGGTGTGCGGTCCGCGATAGCCCGAGCGCGTCGAAGCCTCGAGAACGCTCCCGGCGAGACCGGCCGGAAGCCGTGAGGGAGAGGGTGAGCGTGGGAGGATCCGAGCGGCCGTCTGTTCCGCGAGAATCCCGACTCCTCCTACGGGGCGGGTGCATCCTGTCCATGGACGAGGGAGTCGGCGACCTTCCCTCGGGCGACATCCTGGTCGACGACGGCGTGATCGTCGACATCGCGCCACATATCGAGTCTGACGCGGCGGTCGTCGACCTGACCGACACGATCGTCTTTCCCGGTTTCTGTGATCCACATGTGCATTCCTGGGAGGGTGCCCTTGCGCGGCTCATCCCGAACAACTTGACCACCGTGGAGGAGGACTCGGGGCTGCCCGAGTACGCGGACGAGCGCTCGAGCCCGACGCGCAGCTACTTCAACGTCCTGCACCACCAGTTCGCGCCGCTGTACGAGCCCGAGGACATGTACATCGGCACGCTCTTCACCATGCTCACGGCGCTCTCCGGTGGGATCACGACGGTGTGCGACAACATGCACAACGCCCGGACTTACGAGCATGCGGCGGCCGCGGTCGAGGCCCTGGTCGACAGCGGGATCCGGGGTGTGCACGCCTACGGCAGGCCGCGCGTGGGCAGCTGGGACGCCGACGTCCTCCGAAACGCGGCGAGGCTGCGGGACACGTACTTCGCGACCGACAAGCAGCGACTTACGATGCGCATGTACGCGCTCGGCCGCGACCATCTCGCGGAGATCCGCGAGATCCTGCGGGTGCGGCGCGAGCTCGACCTCTGGGTGACGTTCGACAGTGGTCTGGAGACCCAACCCCTGCGCGAGCTCTACGAGCGCGGTGAGTTCGACGGACGGGAGACGCTCAACCACGCCTGCTTCCTGTCGGCCGAGCAGAAGAAGCAGATGCGCGACGGCGGCACCCGCGTGAACGTGTGCCCGAGGCTGGAGACACAGTTCCGGCGTGGACACGTGCCCTACCTCGAATGGACGGATCTCGGCGTCTACCCGGGGCTCAGCAACGACAACCCGGCGACGTACGCCGTCGACATGTTCGCGGAGATGCACGCCCTTTACGGCCATGGGCGTGCCTCCCGGCACCGGGAGGGCGAGCGCGCCGAGGAGGTTACCCTGCGTGAGACGCTGCGGGCCGCGACGACCCGCGGTGCCGACAACTGTGGCCTCGGGGACGTCGCCGGCAAGCTCGCTCCGGGTCGTGCTGCCGATCTCGTGGTGCTCGACACGGACAACGTCCTGCTCACGCCGATCAACAACGCCTACACCTCCGTGGTGCAGGCGGCGCACGCGGGCGTCGTACGCGACGTGATGGTCGACGGTTGCTTCGTCAAGTGGGACAGCCGGCTAGTAGACGTCGACTTCGCGTCGTTGAAGCAACGGGTGCTCGCGTCACAGGAACGTCTGCTGCGGCGTGCCGGGTGGCAGCTTGGCCCGATCGACTTCACCGATTAGTACTCCAGCCGCAGTTCGTTAGGTACATTATTCTCGTCGGCGGTAGTGACTTTCGCGGGCTCGGTGTTGGTGTCGGCGCCGCCAGGTTGACCAGGCCCAGCGTCGGATGCAGTCGCCGGTCGAACACCGGTCCGGGGACGTGCTGGAGGCCCGAGGACGCTGTCTCGAACTTTGCGTCCGGCAAATGATGTTGCTGGCGTGTCGTTGCAGGTAGGGGCACGGACCAACCGTTGATCATGGGATTGCTGAGGTCTCACGATCGCCGGTAGGGTCCGGCCCCTGCTGCGTCCTCGGCCATCGAGCCGTTGTGGGTCGAGTTCGCTGCCCTGATCGGGGTCGACGAGCGCCCGGAGTTCGCTCCGAGCCACCCGTGGGGCTGCCATCGCCGCCGCATCGGCGACCGCGTCGTGTTCGACCACGTGATCGCCGCGCTGGTGCACGGTAGCGGCTACGAACGCATCGCCACCCTGGGCTGCTCGGACCGCACCATCCGCCGCCGCCTCGACACCTGGGCGGCCGCCGGGCACGGCCGCACCCTGCTGCGGCTGAGCCTGGCCGCCTACCACCGCGTGATCGGGCTCGACCTCGACGACCTGTCCGTGGACGGGGCGATCACCAAGGCCCGCTGCGCGGACAAGCGCAAGGCCATCGTCAAGTTCTATCTCAACCTCGCCGCGGCGCTCACCGTCATCCGCCGTCTGATCAACCGAGCCCGCACCCGCTACCGCTGGCCCACCCGGCCGACTACCCGCCGCCTCCGCTAACGATCATTTGCCGGGCGCTCTTAGTTAGAGAGTGTTGTAGAACCTTCGCGATCAGTCCTTGAGGTCTTCTGCTAACCGGCGAGCGGCTTCCTTCTCGATCTCACTGCGGGGAGCGGGGAGTTCCTCACCGGCGAGCCGGGCGGTCATCAGCCGGATCATCGCGAACTTGATCATCGCCTCGGCGTGAGCGGTCTTGCGTTCGTAGTCCCGGGCCAACCGTCTACACCTCGTCAACCAGCCGAAGGTTCGTTCCACCACCCACCGGCGGGGC
>NZ_JAJSOK010000016.1 GCF_021283305.1 Pseudonocardia kujensis | reverse complement strand
CTCACGACCCGTTGTGGCCCCTTCGCCCCACCGAGTCCCTCGTCACACGGCAAACGTAGCCGCGCCATTGGTGAGCCGACCCACGACAATTGCCGGGAAACAGACCAGAAATGCAAAGATCCCCATCCCGGAGAACGGGATGGGGATCTTCGAGTAGCCCCGACGGGATTTGAACCCGCGCTACCGCCTTGAGAGGGCGGCGTCCTAGGCCGCTAGACGACGGGGCCTCGACCTACACAGAACACCACGTACCACCTGCGAAGATACTCACCCCGGCGAACCGGGATGAGGAACTTCGAGTAGCCCCGACGGGATTTGAACCCGCGCTACCGCCTTGAGAGGGCGGCGTCCTAGGCCGCTAGACGACGGGGCCGCGTGGAAACCGTGTGTTTCCGCTGGGGTACCAGGACTCGAACCTAGACTAACTGAACCAGAATCAGTCGTGCTGCCAATTACACCATACCCCAAGGAGACACGCTCACCGGCGGGCTGCCGGAGCAGTTCCGGTGTCCGCGTCCCTTGCAGAGAAGACTCTAGACCACGCCCTCCGCGCCCTGCACGGCACCCCCCAGTCGCCGCATCGACCGGTCGCGTCCGAGCAGCTCCATGGACTCGTACAGCGGCGGCGACACGGTCCGCCCGCTGATCGCGACGCGCACCGGGCCGAAGGCCTTCCGGGGCTTGAGGCCCAGCCCCTCGACCAGGGAGGCCTTGAGCGACTCCTCGATGGCGGCCGCGGTCCAGCCGTCGACCTGCTCGAGTCCCTTGACGGCCGCGGTGAGGACCTCGTCGGCGTCGGGGCCCAGCGTCTTGCCGGCGGCGTCGGGGTCGAGCTCGAAGTCCTCCTCGGCGACGAACAGGAACTTCAGCATCCGCGCGGCGTCGGAGAGCACCTGGCTGCGCTCCTGGACGAGCGGCGCGGCGGCGGTGAGGACCGGGTCGTCGGCGGAGACGGTGACGCCCTCGGCCGCCAGGTAGGGCACCAGGCGTCGGGCGAAGTCGGCCGGCTCCAGCGCGCGCAGGTGCGCGGCGTTGATCGCCTCGGCCTTCTTGAGGTCGAAGCGGGCGGTGTTCGACGACACGCGGGAGACGTCGAAGGCGGCGACCATCTCGTCGAGGGAGAAGACGTCCCGGTCGTCGGCGATCGACCAGCCGAGCAGGGCGAGGTAGTTGAGCAGCCCCTCGGGGACGAAGCCGCGGTCGCGGTAGTGGAAGAGGTTCGACTCGGGGTCGCGCTTCGACAGCTTGCGGTTGCCCTCGCCGGTCACCAGCGGCAGGTGCGCGTAGACGAACGGCCCGTTGCCGATCCCGACCCGCTGCAGCGCCTCCAGCAGCGCGATCTGCCGCGGGGTGGACGAGAGCAGGTCCTCGCCGCGCAGGACGTGCGTGACGTCCATGAGGGCGTCGTCGAGCGGGTTGGTGAGCGGGTACAGCGGGGTGCCGTCGCCGCGGGCCAGCACGAAGTCCGGGACCTGGCCCCGCTTGAACGTGATCTCGCCGCGGATCAGGTCCGTGAAGGTGATGTCGCGGTCCGGCATGCGCAGCCGGTAGACCGGCTTGCGGCCCTCGGCGCGGAAGGCCTGCTTCTGCTCCTCGGTGAGGTCGCGGTCGGCGTTGTCGTAGCCGAGCTTGGGGTCCCGGCCCGCCGCGCGGTGCCGCGCCTCGATCTCCTCCGCGGAGGAGTACGACTCGTAGACCTCGCCGGCCTGCACGAGGCGGCCGAGGGCGTCGCGGTAGAGGTCGCGCCGCTCGCTCTGCCGGTACGGGCCGTGCGGGCCGCCCTTCTCGGGGCCCTCGTCCCAGTCGAGGCCGAGCCAACGCAGCGCGTCGAGGATCGCCTCGTAGGACTCGACACTGTCCCGCTGCGCGTCCGTGTCCTCGATCCGGAAGACGAAGGCGCCCTGGTGGTGACGGGCGTGCGCCCAGTTGAACAGGGCGGTGCGGATGAGTCCCACGTGCGGGGTGCCGGTGGGCGACGGGCAGAAGCGGACGCGAACTGTACTCATGGTGGGGCCAGCGTATCCCTGGCGCACGGACCCAATCGCGCGTACATTTCAACGCATGATGAATAACGACCGCACCACCGCCTGCGTCGTCGGTGGCGGTCCCGCGGGGATGGTCCTCGGGTTGTTGCTGGCCCGGGCGGGCGTCGAGGTCACCGTGCTGGAGAAGCACGCGGACTTCCTGCGGGACTTCCGCGGCGACACCGTTCATCCCTCGACCCTCGAGCTGCTCGACGAGCTGGGCCTCGGCGCGCGGTTCGACGCGATGCCGCACCGCCGGGTCGACAGCATCACGGCGATGCTCGACGGCGGCACCGTGCAGATCGGCAACTTCTCGCTGCTCCACCACCCGCGGCCGTACGTCGCGCTCGCGCCGCAGTGGGACTTCCTGGACCTGCTCGCGGCGGCCGCGGCGGAGGAGCCGACCTTCACCCTGGTGCGCAACGCCGAGGTCACCAGCCTGCTCACCGACGGGGAACGGGTCACCGGCGTCCGGTGGCGGGACCGGGTCACCGGCGAGGAGCACACGCTGCAGGCCACGCTCACGATCGGCTGCGACGGGCGGCGCTCGACCGTGCGCGAGGCGTCGGGGCTGCGCAGCCGGGCGTTCGGCGTGCCGCTCGACGTCGAGTGGTTCCGGCTGCCCCGCCTCGAGGGCGACCCGGCGGGCGGCGTCGGACGTTTCACCCGCGGGCACTTCGCGGTGATGATCGACCGCGGCGAGTACTGGCAGTGCGGCTACCTGATCCGCAAGGGCGGCGACGCGGAGCTGCGCGCGCACGGCATCGAGACCCTGCGGACCCGCATGTCGCGGCTGATCCCATGGACCACCGACCGGGTGGGCGCGCTGCGGAGCTGGGACGACGTCTCGCTGCTCGACGTCCGGCTCGACAGGCTCCGCCGCTGGTCCAAACCCGGGCTGCTGCTGATCGGCGACGCCGCGCACGCCATGTCCCCCGTCGGCGGGGTCGGCGTCAACCTCGCCGTGGCCGACGCCGTCGCCGCGGCCCGGATCGTCGGCCCGGCCCTGCGCACGGGGCCGGTCTCCCCCGTGCGGCTCGCCGGGGTGCAGGCGCGGCGGTGGCTGCCCGCGGCGGTGATCCAGGGCGTCCAGCGCGGGCTGCACCGGGTGATCCTGGGCGCGGCGCTCGACGTCGACCCCGACGCCCCGGTGGCGCCGGCGACCGAGCTCCCGCCGCTGGTCCGGTTCGTCCAGCGGCACCCGAAGCTGCAGATCGTGCCGGCCCGGCTGTTCGGGCTGGGCCTGCTGCCCGAGCACGCCCCGTCCTGGGCCCGCCGGCCGCAGGCCCCGGTGGCTGAGCCCGCGGGGGTGTGAGGGTGCGCGGATCCGCGGGGTGGGGGCTCGCACGACCCGCGCCTCCGCGCCCCCTCCGCTTGATCACCGATCATGGGCTGGCGGGGTCGGATTCCGACGGTCGACGTCCACGAGCGGTGATCATGCGGCCGAGCGGACCCTTCGCCGGCCGGGAGCTGGCCCGCAGCCAAGATCGCTCTTCTCGGACGGGGACGGTCGAAACTCGACCTTCGCCGTCCATGACGGGCGATCACACGACCGTGGCCCGACGTCCCGCCACCTTCCCGCCCCGAGATCGCCGATCGTGGAGGGCGAGAGTCGAGATCCCGACCCTCGCCGTCCAGGGCCGATGATCACGGCCGCGCCGAAACCTCGGACCCGCGCCGATCTCGGGCCCGCTGGGAGCCGCGCCGGCAGGTCAAGATCACCAGCTAGGGATCGAGAGGGTCGAATTCCGACCCTCTCCGTCCACGACGAGTGATCACGGCCCGCCGCGCAGACCCCACGAGACCTCAGACAGAGACCACAGACCTGCGGCGAGACCACAGCGCCGCAGCGAGACCACAGCGCCGCAGCGAGACCACAGCGCCGCAGCGAGACCACAGCGCCGCAGCGAGACCACAGCGCCGCAGCGAGACCACAGACCTGCACGAGAACACAGACCTCCAGCGAGGCCACGGATCTCCAGCGAGACCACAGACCTCCAGCGAGGCCACAGACCTGCACGGACCCGGACCTTCAGCGAGACCTCAGACCGGGGCGGGGGTGCGGGTGCGGAGGGCGGCGAAGGCGAGGGCGTCGACCAGCGCCAGCCAGCTGGCCTCGACGACGTTGGAGTGCACCCCGACCGTGGTCCACTCGCCGCGGCGGTCGCTGGTCTCCACCAGCACCCGTGTGACGGCGTGCGTGCCCGCCGAGCCTCCGGGCGTCAGGATGCGGACCTTGTAGTCCGACAGCTCGACGTCGGCGAGCCAGGGGCAGGACGGCTCCAGCGCCGCGCGCAGGGCGGCGTCGAGGGCGTTGACCGGGCCGTTGCCCTCGCGCGTCGCGATCCGCCGCTCGCCGTCGACCAGCAGCTTGACCGTGGCCTCGGCGACGGCGTCGGCCCCGGCCCGCTTCTCGATGATCACGCGGTAGGACTCGAGCGCGAACGGCACCGGCGACTCCTCACCCAGCGCCCCGCGCATCAGCAGCTCGAGCGAGGCGTCGGCGGCCTCGAAGGACCAGCCATGCGCCTCCCGCTCCTTCACCGTCCCGACGACCGCGGAGACGGCCTCGGGGCTGCCCGCCATGTCCAGCCCCAGCTCGGCGCCCTTGAGCTCGACGGATGCGCGCCCGGCCATCTCGGTCACCAGCACCCGCTGGGTGTTGCCGACCTCGGCCGGGTCCATGTGGTTGTACAGCTCCGGGTCGACCTTGATCGCGCTCGCGTGCAGCCCCGCCTTGTGCGCGAACGCCGACGTCCCGACGTAGGGCTGGTGGGTGTCCGGCGCCAGGTTGGCGATCTCGGCGAGCGCGTGCGAGACCCGGGTGAGCTCGGACAGCGACGGCAGCACCGGCATGTCGAGCTTCGTCGCCAGGTTCCCGACGACGGCGAACAGGTCGGCGTTGCCGGTCCGCTCGCCGTAGCCGTTGGCCGTGCACTGCACGTGCGTGGCCCCGGCCTGCACGGCGGCGACGGAGTTGGCGACGGCGCAGCCGGTGTCGTCCTGGCAGTGGATGCCGAGGCGGAAGCCGGTGCGGTCGGCGACCTCGCGCACCACCTCGGCGAGCCCGAGCGGCAGCATCCCGCCGTTGGTGTCGCACAGGACGGCGACGTCGGCGCCGGCGGTCATGGCCGCGTCGAGCACCCGCAGCGAGGTGTCCGGGTCGAAGCGGTAGCCGTCGAAGAAGTGCTCGGCGTCGACGAACACCCGGCGACCCTCGCGGTGCAGGAAGCCCACGGTGTCGGCGACCATCGCGCAGTTCTCGGCGACGTCCGTGCGCAGCGCCCGCTCGACGTGCCGGCGGTCCGACTTCGCCACCAGCGTGACGGCGGGCGCCTGCGAGTCGAGCAGCGCGCGGACCTGCGGGTCGTCCTCGGCGCGGATGCCGGCCTTGCGCGTCGAGCCGAAGGCCACCAGGACGGCGTGCCGCAGCGGCAGCTCCCCCGCCGCGGCGCGGGCGAAGAACTCGGTGTCCTTGGGCAGCGCTCCGGGCCAGCCGCCCTCGACGAACCCGACGCCGAGGGCGTCCAGGTGCCGGGCGACGGCGAGCTTGTCGGCCACCGAGTACGAAATGCCCTCGCGCTGGGCCCCGTCCCGCAGCGTGGTGTCGTAGACGTGGAAGGCGTCGCCGAGGGGCGTGCCGGCGGGCGTGGTGCGGGACATCCGGGTTCTCCGTGGGTAGTGGTCGGGCAACAAAAAAGACCCCCCGCGGATGCGAGAGGTCTGCGCGTCGGCTCCGAGGAGCTGCCGACGCGCTAGCAGATAATGATCACGCTGGTGAGGCGCACGCAGGCAGTCTGCCCGGCGCGTCCCGCGATGTCACACAGCCTTCCCACATCGTGGGAGACCCTGTTCTCCTGATGCAGCCGCCTCGAAGATGGGGACGACGTCGCGGACGCCGGAGTCCGCGACCCGTACTCCCCGGAGGACCGCTCGTGTCGATCTCCCTGACCGTCCTGTACAACCCGCCCGCGGACGCGGCCGCGTTCGACAAGCACTACGACGAGGTGCACGCCCCGCTCGCGGCGAAGCTGCCGAACCTGGAGTCGTTCACGATCGTCCGCCCGGGCCCCGGCCCCGACGGCTCGGCCCCGCAGTACCACCTGATTGCGACCCTCACGTTCGACTCGGCCGAGGCGATGCAGGCGTCGATGGGGGGCCCGGAGGGCAAGGCCGCCACCGACGACCTCGCCAACTTCGCGCAGGCAGGCGTCACGATCCTGACCGGCGAGGTCCAGCAGGTCGTCTGACCCCGACGCACCCGGACGGACCGACGGCCCGGCACCCCGCGTGGGGTGCCGGGCCGTCGTCCGTGGTGAGAGGCTCAGGCCTCGCTGGAGGCCGGCTCCGCGGTGCGGCTGGACACGAGCGCGGCGAGCCGGTCGCCGATCGCCTGGGTGTGCCCGGTCGCGCTGTGGTCGCGGGTCGCGAGGTCGAACGCGACGGCGGCCTCGACGCGGCGGGCCGCGTCCTGCTGGCCGAGGTGGTCGAGCAGCAGCGCCACCGACAGGACCGCGGCGGTGGGGTCGGCGATGCCCTGGCCGGCGATGTCCGGCGCCGAGCCGTGCACCGGCTCGAACATGCTCGGGTTGGTGCCGCTGGCGTCGAGGTTGCCGCTGGCCGCGAGGCCGATGCCCCCGGTCACGGCGGCCGCGAGGTCGGTGAGGATGTCGCCGAACAGGTTGTCCGTGACGATCACGTCGAACCGGCTCGGGTCGGTGACCATGTGGATCGTGGTGGCGTCGACGTGCTGGTAGGCGACCGAGACGTCCGGGTGCTCCAGCGACACCTCCTCGACGATCCGCGACCACAGCGCGCCGGCGAAGGTGAGCACGTTGGTCTTGTGCACCAGCGTCAGGTGCTTGCGCGGGCGGCGCTCGGCGCGGGCGAACGCGTCCCGGACCACGCGCTCGATGCCGAAGGCGGTGTTGGTGCTGACCTCGGTCGCGACCTCGTGGGGGGTGTCCTTGCGCAGCAGGCCGCCGGTGCCGACGTACGGGCCCTCGGTGCCCTCGCGCACCACGACCATGTCGATCTCGGGGTTGCCGGCCAGCGGGCCGCGGACCCCGGGGTAGAGCCGCGCCGGGCGCAGGTTGACGTGGTGGTCGAGCTCGAACCGCAGGCGCAGCAGCAGCCCGCGCTCGAGGATGCCGCTCGGCACCGACGGGTCGCCGACCGCGCCCAGGAGGATCGCGTCGTGCTGCTGCAGCTCGGTGAGGACGGACTCGGGCAGCAGCTCGCCGGTGGAGTGCCAGCGGGCCGCACCGAGGTCGTAGGTGGTCGTCTGGACGTCCGGGGAGACCTCGGTCAAGACCTTCAGGGCCTCGTCGATGACCTCCGGCCCGATGCCGTCGCCGGGAATGACCGCAAGGCGCATGCTGCGAAATGTCCTCTCTCGATACGCCCCACCACGGCGTGCGATCGGGCGGCTATCGAACGCTACCCGTCGGAGCGGCGGGGACCGACCACCGTCCACTCCGTCGGGGTCACCCGGGACGGTGAAGTCGTGCCAGCCGGCACCCCGATCCGGCCCGACACACCCCCGAGCGGGTCAGATTGTGCGCCTCCGGCTCGCTGCGGCCGACGGCGGGGTCCCCTCCCGAGCGCCCCTCGTCACCCGGTCGGAGCAGCCGCCGGGGCGAGCGGAGCGGTGACGACCCTGCCGGATGGGACGGGCGTCCCGACCGGCGCGGATCCGCCGAGTGCGGCGGCGTGGGCCCCCGTGGCGTTCTGCGGTAGGACGACGAGCAGCGGGCCGACCGGGGCGGGGAGCCGGGTGCCGTCGTCGGCGGGGCGCAGCAGCGGCTCCGCGGACGCCGGCTCGGCCAGCGGGTCCCACGGCTGCGGGACGTCGACGACGTCGACGGGCGCGGTGGGTTCGCCGCCCGGGTTCGTCACGTCCGTGGGGCCGTAGTCACCCTCGACCACGACCTGCATCCGCAGCGGCGCCGAGCCGGCCGCCGGGTCGATGCCCAGCGCCGACAGTCGCACGGGCAGGACCCACGTGTCGGTGTCGAAGACGTTGGTGTCGGTGTCGCCCTCGAACCCGTTGACGGGCTGCGAGTCGACCTCGGCGGGCCCGTCCGCGGTCTGCCGTCGCAGGTCCAGGACCTGGGCGACCAGCACGTCCGTGCCCGGTTGTCTGACCAGGCCGACGGCCCGGTCGACGGAGCCGTCGCCGTCGACGTCGAACCCGACGGTCGGGACGGTCGTCGCGCCGACGTCGGGCAGGGTGCCCCACATCGACACCGCGATCCCGATCGTGTCGCCGGACCGCGCCGCGCCGACCCACCGGACGTCGCCGCCCTGGCCGGTGTCGTTGGCGACGCAGCCGGTCGACAGGCCCGACCGGCAGCGCGGCAGCTCGGCACTGGTCGCGAGCAGCCGGAACACCCCGGCGCGGGAGCGGTAGGCCTGCGCGCCGCCGCCCTGGTCCACGGCGGTGCCGGTCAGCACGACCGCGTTCCCGTCGAGGGTGGCGGTCTGGTCCGCGACGGGCTTGGGCGAGGAGGTCACCGGGACGCGCGCCTCGCGCCCACCCGCGGTGAGCACGATCCGGCCCGACGCGTCGGCGACGAACTGGCGTGCCCGACCGCCCTGGGTCGCGGCCATCGTCGGGTCGAGGGTCCTGCGGAGGGCGTCGGCCTGCGCGGTGAGCCGCACGGTGACGTCCGCGGGGCCGCTGACCTGCGTGGGCTCGACCGAGATCGTGACCCCGGGCATCGTGGTGATCGCCTCGTACCGCAGGCTCGCCGCGCCGCTGACGTGCAGGGTCCTCGTCAGCGTGACCGTCCGGCCCGCGGGGACCTCGACCACCCCGAAGGCGACGCCGACCGCGCCGGGCTCCCCCGCGTCGGCGGCCAGCACGGGTGGGTCCACGGCGGCGCGGGCGTCCACCCGGCCCGACCCCACCCGCATCGGCGCCATCAGGGTCCCGGCCGGGCCGTGGACGTCGGCGGCCGTGGTGACGATCGCGGCCTTCACCTCGGCCGGCGACCAGTCCGGATGTGCCTCCCGCACCAGGGCCGCGACGCCGGCCACGAACGGGCTGGCCATCGAGGTGCCCGTCTTGCTCGACCGCCCGGCCCCGCTGCCCACGGCCGCGGAGACGATCGACTCCCCCGGCGCCGCGACATCCGGCTTCACGCCCGGGCCGCGCCCGCCGCGGGCCGAGCTCTCGCTGATCGTGTCCGCGATGCCCGGGACCTGCACGGAGGCGGTCTGCGCGAGCGTCCCGTCGAGGTGGACCCGCAGCGTGCCGGCCTGCAGTGCCGGGCGCAGCGCCGCCGTCGACGGCCCGTCGAGCTGGAACATCGGGACGGCCGCGTTGCCAGCGATGCCCACGCCGCCCGGCTCCGGCGCGGAGGAGGTCAGCAGCACGCCGACCGCGCCCGCCGCCTGCGCGTTGTCGGCGCGGACCGCGGAACCGCAGGCCCGGGCGCCGTCGCCCTCCGGCCACTCGAGCCAGACGATCTTCCCGGCGACGCCGGAGAAGGGTCGGCAGCCCTCGGCGTTCGCGGCGGGCAGCGCGACGACGTCGCCGGTCGCGTCCGGCGTCCCGGAGAAGTCGACGCTGTACTGCCCGGTGACCCGCCGGGGCTCGGGTGCGACGACGTCGGCGCCGTCGAGCAGCACGCCGGCGTCGCGCACGTTCGCCACGGCGATGGCCCCGGGCGCGGTGGCCGGGGCGCCCGCGGCGTCGGTGAGGTCGCCGCCGTTGCCCGCGGCCGCGACCACGGTCACGCCGTGGTCGATGAGCTGCTGCACGAAGTCGTTGACCGGGTCGTCGGCCGGGGCGAAGTCCGAGCCCAGCGAGAGGTTGACGACGTCGAGACGGTCGGCGAAGTCGCCGTCGCCGTTCGGGTCGAGGGCCCGGTCGAGGGCGAGCGGGGTGAGCGCGGTGGCGCCGGAGCAGCCGAACACGCGGATCGCGTACAGCTCGGCCCCCGGGGCGGCGCCGGGGCCGATCCGCATCGCGTTCAGCGCGTCGGGGGTCAGCCCGGCGTAGTCGCCGCGGAAGGTGGTGCCGTCGGCGTTCACGCCGAAGCCCGCCGCCGTGCCGGCGACATGGGTGCCGTGGCCCTCGCAGTCGAGCGGGTCGTCGTCGGGTCTCGGGACGGTCCTCGCGGGGTCGGTGGCCGCGGAGTCGTAGTCGTCGCCCGCGAGGTCGACGCCGCCGACGACCTTGTCCGTCGGGAAGGTGCCGCGACCGGACCGGGCCGCGTCGTAGGCCGCGACGGTGCCGGGCCCGCCGAAGTCCGCGTGCGTGTAGTCGATGCCGGTGTCGATGACGCCGATCCTGACGCCGTGGCCGAGCCGGCCGGCGTCCTGCCAGGTCTGCAGCGTGCGGCCGAGCTGGTCGGCGGAGGCGTTGCTGGGCCGGGCGTCGGTGATCCGGCGGACCGAGCGCACCCCCGGACGGCTCGCGAGGCGGGCGGCGGTGCCGGCGTCGGCGCGGATCGCGACGCCCGGGACCGCGTTGGTCGTGCGGTAGAGCTCGCGCTCGCCCTCGGTGCCGCCCAGCCCGCCCAGGACGTCGGCGATCTTCGAGTCGATGCGCGCCCGGGTCTTCGCCGCGACCTGCGCGGCGACGTCACGGCCCTGTGGCAGGGCCGAGGTGTAGTCGGCGACGGCGGAGGTGTCGTCGAACTCGACGAAGACGTTGTGCAGGGTCGACGTGCTCGCCCCTGCCCCCTCCTCGGCCGCGGCCGGCCCGGCGGTGAGCAGGAGCAGCGAGGCCGTCAGCCCCGCGACGCCGAGACAGGTCACCCTCCGCCACCGCGCGCCGTGCACCGACCACCCCTTCCACCGACCGGCGGACGCGGTGCGGCGGAGCAGAACCTAGATCGACCGACGCTGGGTGACCGGGGTTGCGCGCTGCCCGCACCGCATCGGGTGAGCGGTTCGTACACGGGCGGGTGTGATCGTCGACGGCGCGCTTGACGGGCGGTCCCGCACAGACGAACGGCGCCGCCGCTCACGGTGAGCGACGGCGCCGTTCGGCGCGGATCGGGATCAGTCGTCGAAGCTGATCAGGCGCGTGGTGCGGGCGCCGACCGAGGCGCCGATCGGCTCGAGCACGCCCGGATCGATCGGGCGGTCGACGCGGAGCAGCATGATCGCGTCCGCACCGTCCGTGGTCTGGCTGATCTGCGCGGCCTCGATGTTGACGGCGGCCTCGCCCAGCAGCGAGCCGACGCGGCCCATCACGCCGGGGCGGTCGGCGTACTCCAGGAGCAGGACCTCGCCCTCGGCGCGCAGGTCGAAGTGCCGGCCGTTGACCTCGACGAGCTTCTCGACCTGGGCGCGGCCGGTGAGCGTGCCGGAGACGGTGATGGCCTCGCCGTCGGGCATCGCGGCCCGCAGCTGCACGACCGAGCGGAAGTTCTCGCTCTCCGGGGCGGTGGTCAGCTCGACCGCGACGCCCCGCTCGGCGGCCAGCGCCGGGACGTTGACGAACGTGACCTGGTCCTCGACGACGTGGGTGAACACGCCGCGCAGCGCGGCCAGCGACAGCACCGAGACGTCCTCGGAGGCGAGCTCGCCGGCGACGTCGACCGTGACGGAGGTGGGCACCCGGCCCGCGACGGCGTAGAGCACCGTGCCCAGCTTCTGCACCAGCGGCAGCCAGGGCCGGACCTCCTCGCCGACCGCGCCGTTGATCTGCACGTTCACGGCGTCGGGCACGAACTCGCCGGCCAGGGCGAGCTGCACCGACCTGGCGACGTCCGTCCCCGCGCGGTCCTGCGCCTCGGCCGTGGACGCGCCGAGGTGCGGGGTGACGGTGACGTTCTCCAGCTCGAACAGGGGGCTGGAGGTGGTGGGCTCGGAGACGTAGACGTCGATCCCCGCGCCGCCGACGTGCCCGGAGCGGACCGCCTCGGCCAGCGCGTCCTCGTCGATCAGGCCGCCGCGCGCGGCGTTGACGATGATGACGCCCGGCTTGGTGAGCGCGAGCTGGTCCTTGCCGATCAGGCCCAGGGTCTCCGGGGTCTTCGGCAGGTGGATCGTGATGAAGTCCGACACCCGCAGCACGTCCTCGAGCGACAGGAGCTCGATGCCCAGCTGGGCGGCACGCGCGGGGGCGACGTACGGGTCGTAGGCGACCAGCCGGACGTCGAACGCCGCGAGGCGCTGCGCCACGAGCTGGCCGATCTTGCCGAGGCCGACCACGCCGACGGTCTTGCCCTGCAGCTCGACACCGCCGAACTGGCTGCGCTTCCACTGCCCCTGGCGCAGGCTCGAATCGGCGGCCGGGATGTGCCGGGCCGTGGCGAGCAACAGCGCGATGGCGTGCTCGGCGGCCGAGACGATGTTCGAGGTCGGCGCGTTGACGACCATGACGCCGCGGGCGGTGGCCGCGGGCACGTCGACGTTGTCCAGGCCGACCCCGGCGCGCGCGACGACCTTCAGCCGGGTCGACGCGGCCAGCGCCTCCGCGTCCACCTTGGTGGCGGAGCGGACGAGCAGGGCGTCGGCATCGGCGAGGGCCCCCAGCAGCGCGGGGCGGTCCGTGCCGTCGACATGGCGGATCTCGACGTCCGAACCCAGCATCTCCACCGCGGAGGGCGCGAGCTTCTCCGCGAGCAGGACGACGGGACGGGTGGCGGCTGCGGTACTCACGGCGACGCGATGCTCCACGGATCGGGGACGGGCGGGACTCGGACCGTCCTCGATTCTAGGTGGACGGTCCGACAGGACGACCCCCGGCGTACTCCCGCTGATACCACGCCGGGGTCACCGGGGGGTGGGACGTGGTGGATCGGACAGCCTAGCCCGCGTTCTGCACCTTGTCGGCCACGAGCTCCCAGCTGCGCCACCAGCTCTCCCGCTCGGCGACCGGGTTGGCCACGATCAGCTCGTCGGCGTCCGCCTGGGCGGCGAAGTCCTCGAGATACTTCGCGACGACGTCCGGGGTGCCGACGGCGGTGTACCGGGTCATCGACCGGATCTGCTCGCCCGCGTGGGTGTCGAGCACGGCCTCGGCCTCCTCGTCGGTCAGCGAGCGGCCGCCCCGGCTGTAGAAGAGCCGCACGCGCTGGCGCTGCACGGCGCGGCGCAGGGTCTCGGCCTCCTCCGTCGAGTCCGCGGCGATGACGTTCACACCGGCCAGCACGTGCGGCGCGGCGAGCTGCGCCGAAGGGCGGAACTCCTGCCGGTAGAGCGCGACGGCCTGCTGCAGCGCCTCCGGCGCGAAGTGCGAGGCGAACGCGTACGGCAGGCCGAGCAGCGCGGCGACCTGCGCGCCGTAGAGCGACGAGCCGAGGATCGACAGCGGGACGCCGGTGCCGCGGCCCGGATAGGCGTTGACGTTCGGGACCGCGCTGGAGTCGCCGAGGAAGGCCTGCAGCTCCTGGACGTCCTGCGGGAAGCGCTCCGAGGCCGTCGGGTCCCGGCGCAGGGCGCGGAAGGTCTCCTGGTCGGTGCCCGGCGCGCGGCCCAGACCCAGCTCGATGCGGCCGGGGTGGAGCTCGGCGAGGGTGCCGAACTGCTCGGCGACCTGCAGTGGGGAGTGGTTGGGCAGCATCACGCCGCCCGCGCCGAGGGTGATCCGCTCGGTGTGCGCGGCGACGTGCGCGATGAGCACGCTGGTCGCCGACGACGCGATCGAGCGCATGTTGTGGTGCTCGGCGTACCAGATCCGCCGGAAGCCCCACTGCTCCGCGCGCTGCGCCAGCCTGGTGCTCGCGTCCAGGGCCTCGCGGACGCTCTCGTCCGTCGAGACGGTGGCGAGGTCGAGGATCGACAACGGCAGTGGCAGGGACACGGCGGGCACCTCTCGTCCGGCGGGCACAGACATGCTGTCCAACACCCCTGCGTCGCCGTCTCTTCCGCCCGCGCCCGTTCCGCAGGTCACCCCGAGAACGCGCGAACGGCACCTCCGGGCGGAGGTGCCGTTCGCGGCGTCGGGGCAGGGCCTTACTTGGCCTTCTCGCCCACCCAGCTCATGAGGCCGCGGAGCTTCTCGCCGACCTGCTCGATCGGGTGCTCGGCGCCCTCCTTCTGCAGGCGGGTGAAGTTCGGCCGGCCGTTCTCGTCCTCGGCCACCCACTCACGGGCGAAGGTGCCGTCCTGGATCTCGCCAAGGATCTTCTTCATCTCCTCCTTGACCGCGGGCGTGATGACGCGCGGGCCGCGGGTGAGGTCGCCGTACTCGGCGGTGTCGGAGATGGAGAAGCGCTCGTTGGCGATGCCGCCCTCGTACATGAGGTCGACGATCAGCTTGAGCTCGTGGAGGCACTCGAAGTACGCGATCTCCGGGGCGTAGCCCGCCTCGGTGAGCACCTCGAAGCCGGTCTGCACCAGCGCGGCCGCGCCACCGCAGAGCACGGACTGCTCGCCGAACAGGTCGGTCTCGGTCTCCTCCTTGAAGGTGGTCTCGATGACGCCCGCGCGGGCGCCGCCGATCCCGGCCGCGTAGGAGAGCGCGATCGCCTTGGCGTTGCCGGACGGGTCCTGCTCGACCGCGATCAGCGCCGGCACGCCCTTGCCGTCCACGTACTGGCGGCGGACCAGGTGGCCCGGGCCCTTCGGGGCGATCATGATGACGTCGACGTCGGCCGGGGCCTTGATCAGGTCGTACCGGATGTTGAAGCCGTGGCCGAACGCCAGCACGTCGCCGCTCTTCAGGTTCGGCGCGATGTCGTCGGAGTAGATGAAGCGCTGCTTGGTGTCGGGCGCCAGGATCATGATCAGGTCGGCCCACGCGGACGCCTCGGCCGGGGTGAGCACCTCCAGACCCTCGTCCTGGGCCTTCTGCCGGCTCTTCGAGCCCTCCGGGAGGCCGATCTTCACCTCGACGCCGGAGTCGCGCAGCGAGAGCGCGTGCGCGTGCCCCTGGGAGCCGTAGCCGATCACGGCGACCTTGCGGCCCTGGATGATCGACAGGTCGGCGTCGTCGTCGTAGTAGATGTTGACACTCATGACGGGTGGGAAGTCCTCTCCAAGGGGGTTCGTGCTCAGTATCGGTGCCGATGGTCGGACCCTGACGAGCAGGTCCTCAGCGGGCCGACGCGGCGGTGATGGACCGGGGTCCGCGGCCGACGGCCACCATCCCGGACTGCACCATCTCGCGGATCCCGTAGGGCTCCAGCATCCGGAGCAGCGCGTTCAGCTTGTCCATCGTGCCGGTGGCCTCGATGGTCAGGGCCTCCGGGGCCACGTCGACCACCTTCGCCCGGAACAGCTGCACGGTCTCCAGGACCTGGCTGCGCACGCCGGCGTCGGCGCGCACCTTGACGAGCAGGAGCTCGCGCTGCACCGAGGCGGCGGGCTCCAGCTCGACGATCTTGATCACGTTGATCAGCTTGTTCAGCTGCTTCGTGACCTGCTCGAGGGGGAAGTCCTCGACGGAGACGACGATCGTCATCCGCGAGATCCCCGGCGTCTCGGTCTGCCCCACGGCGAGCGAGATGATGTTGAAGCCGCGTCGCGAGAACAGGCCCGACACGCGGGCCAGGACGCCGGGCTTGTCCTCGACCAGGACCGACAGCGTGTGCGTCTCGGTCATGACCGCGCCCCCGCGGGAAAGAGAACGTCGGCGCTCACTGCGAGCCACCTTCCTCGAGCGCGCGCTCGGTGACCTCGCTGACCTCGTCGACGCCGGGGGACAGCTCGTCGCCCTCGAACAGCGGACGGATGTTGCGGGCCGCCATGACCTCGTCGTTGCCGGTCCCGGCGGCGACCATCGGCCAGACCTGCGCGTCGGCGCCGACCGTGAAGTCGATGACGACGGGCTGGTCGTTGATCTCCATGGCCTGCCGGATGACCCGGTCGACGTCGTCCTTCGACTCGACGCGGAGCCCCACGCAGCCCATCGCCTCGGCGAGGAGCTTGAAGTCCGGGATCCGGTGCTTGTGGGTGCCCAGGTCGGTGTTGGAGTAGCGCTGCTCGTAGAACAGCGTCTGCCACTGCCGGACCATGCCGAGGTTGCCGTTGTTGATCACGGCGACCTTGATCGGGATGCCCTCGATCGCGCAGGTGGCCAGCTCCTGGTTGGTCATCTGGAAGCAGCCGTCGCCGTCGATGGCCCACACGACCTTGTCCGGCGCGCCGGCCTTGGCGCCCATCGCGGCCGGGACCGCGTAGCCCATGGTCCCGAGGCCGCCGGAGTTGAGCCAGGTGCGCGGGTTCTCGTACTTGACGAACTGCGCGGCCCACATCTGGTGCTGGCCGACACCCGCCGCGTACAGCGCCTCCGGGCCGGCGATGGCGCCGATCCGCTCGATGACGTACTGCGGCGACAGCGAGCCGTCGTCCGGCCAGTCGTAGCCCAGCGGGAAGGTGCTGCGCCAGTGGTCGAGCTGGGCCCACCAGGCCGTCAGGTCGGCGACCGTGGTCTCGCGCTCGGCCCGCACGGCCTCGACCAGCTCGGCGAGGATCTCCTTGCAGTCGCCGACGATCGGGACGTCCGCCCGCCGGTTCTTGCTGATCTCGGCCGGGTCGATGTCGGCGTGGACGATCTTCGCGTCGGGCGCGAAGGTCGACAGCTGGCCGGTGACCCGGTCGTCGAACCGGGCGCCGAGGGCGATGAGCAGGTCGGCCTTCTGCATGGCGCCGACCGCGGCGACCGTGCCGTGCATGCCGGGCATGCCCACGTGCTGCGGGTGGCTGTCCGGGAACGCCCCGCGCGCCATCAGCGTAGTGACCACCGGGATGTTCGTGAGCTCGGCGAGCTCGCGCAGCTCGGCCGAGGCCTCGGCCTTGAGCACGCCGCCGCCGACGTAGAGCACCGGCTTGCGGGCGCCGGCGACGAGCCGCGCGGCCTCGCGGATCTGCTTGCCGTGCGGCCGGGTGGTCGGCCGGTAGCCGGGCAGCTTGAGCTCCGGCGGCCACGAGAACGTGGTCTGGGCCTGCAGCGCGTCCTTGGAGATGTCCACCAGCACCGGGCCGGGTCGGCCCGTGGCGGCCAGGTGGAACGCCTCGGCGATCGCCCGCGGGATCTCCGCGGCGTCGGTCACCAGCATGTTGTGCTTGGTCACCGGCATGGTGATGCCGGTGATGTCGGCCTCCTGGAACGCGTCCGTGCCGATCAGCGGCCGGGCCACCTGGCCGGTGATGGCCACGACCGGCACCGAGTCCATGTGCGCGTCGGCGAGCGGGGTGATGAGGTTCGTGGCCCCCGGGCCCGAGGTCGCCATGCAGACCCCGACCCTGCCGGTGGCCTGCGCGTACCCGGTCGCGGCGTGCCCCGCGCCCTGCTCGTGCCGGACGAGGACGTGTCGCACGCTCGTCGAGTCCAGCAGCGGGTCGTAGGCCGGCAGGATCGCCCCGCCGGGGATCCCGAAGACGGTGTCGCACCCGATCGACTCGAGCGAGCGCACGAGCGACTGGGCTCCGGTCACCTGCTCCGGGCCGGATCGCGGCCCGGGCACGTCAGCGCGGTTCTCGGGACGCTGGCCGGGGGCGCCGTTCTGGCGGCCCGCGGGCGCTCCTGCGCGTCCCGGCGGCGGTGCCGGTTTGGGTCCCGGGGTGCCGGGACGGGGCGTGGCGGTGGTCATCTGCGCTGCCTCGCTGCTGTCGGTGCCGATGATCGGGGTGTGCCCTGGACATGAAAAAACCCCCGCCGCCTGGGCCAGGCGTGACGAGGGTGGCGCGTCGTTGTCCGAGTACTCGGGAGCTACTCAGGCGTGGACGCGCCTGGCAAGTACGAGAATTCGGAGGGCCGACATGGCGACGACGTTAACACGCACGCAGGAGCGGGCGTCAACCGGCTGGGACGGCCGCTCCCGCATCGTGGGAGAGGCGCCGGTCACGGGACCACACGGGAAGTGTCGGTGGGAGGTGCGACCATGGGGGACGTGAGCGGAGACAAGACCAGCAGGCCCGGCATCGCGGAGGGGCACGTCGCCTCGGCGGACAAGCTCGCCCCGAGGGCGGTGCCCACGCGGCTGTCGTTCCGCCGCTCGCCCCTGGCCCTCGCCGCCGCCGCGTTCTTCCTGGTGGCCGCGATCCCGTTCGCCTTCGGGGCGCCGTGGCTGTGGCTCGTCTACGTGCTGCCGCTCGCGTTCGCGTACTGGATCGTGCGGGTGCGCACGGTGGTCGACGCCGACTCGGTCACCGTTCGTCGTCTCCTCTCCGCGCAGCGCGTACCGTGGGCCGAGATCAGCTCGCTGCGGCTGGGCAAGAAATCCCGGGTCAGCGCGGTGCTGACGGACGGGACCGAGCTACCGCTGCCGACCGTCCACGTCCGCGACCTTCCCGCACTGGCCGCCGTCTCCGGCGGCAGGCTGCCCGACCCGGCACAGACCGAGGCCCGGACGCCGCCGGCCCGGACGCCGTCGGAGCCCCCGTCGACCCCTGAAAGGACCTGACCCCGATGCCGGCCCTCCGTTCGAGAGTCACCACGCACGGCCGCAACGCCGCCGGTGCGCGTTCCCTGTGGCGCGCCACCGGCATGGGCGACGACGACTTCGGCAAGCCGATCGTCGCCATCGCGAACTCCTACACCCAGTTCGTGCCCGGGCACGTGCACCTCAAGGACCTCGGCGACCTCGTCGCCTCGGCGATCCGCGAGGCCGGCGGCGTGCCCCGCGAGTTCAACACCATCGCGGTCGACGACGGCATCGCGATGGGCCACGGCGGCATGCTCTACTCGCTGCCCTCCCGCGAGATCATCTCCGACGCGGTCGAGTACATGGTCAACGGGCACGCGGCCGACGCGCTCGTCTGCATCTCGAACTGCGACAAGATCACCCCGGGCATGCTCAACGCCGCGATGCGGCTCAACATCCCCACCGTCTTCGTGTCCGGCGGGCCGATGGAGGCCGGCAAGGCGGTCGTCGTCGACGGGGTGGCGCACGCCCCCACCGACCTGATCACCGCGATCTCGGCGTCGGCCTCGTCGGCCGTCGACGAGGACGGGCTGTCGATCGTCGAGCGCTCGGCCTGCCCGACCTGCGGCTCCTGCTCCGGCATGTTCACCGCGAACTCGATGAACTGCCTCACCGAGGCGCTCGGGCTCTCGCTGCCCGGCAACGGCTCCACGCTGGCCACGCACGCCGCGCGCCGCGAGCTGTTCCTCGAGGCCGGCCGCACCGTGATGGCGCTGGCCAAGCGCTGGTACGAGAACGACGACGAGTCCGCGCTCCCGCGCAACATCGCCACCCGCGAGGCGTTCGAGAACGCCATGGCGCTCGACGTCGCGATGGGCGGCTCCACCAACACGGTGCTGCACATCCTGGCCGCGGCGCAGGAGGGCGAGATCGACTTCTCGCTCGCCGACATCGACGCGATCTCCCGCCGGGTGCCCTGCCTGGCCAAGGTCTCGCCGAACTCGGACTACCACATGGAGGACGTCCACCGGGCCGGCGGCATCCCCGCCATCCTGGGCGAGCTGTGGCGGGCCGGGCTGCTCAACGAGGGCGTGCACGCGGTCCACTCCCCCTCGCTGGAGCAGTGGCTCTCCGAGTGGGACATCCGCGCGGCCTCGCCGTCCGAGAAGGCCGTCGAGCTGTACCACGCCGCGCCGGGCGGGGTCCGGACCACCGAGGCGTTCTCCACCGAGAACCGCTGGTCGTCGCTGGACACCGACGCCGCCGGCGGCTGCATCCGCGACCGCGCGCACGCCTACACCGCCGACGGCGGGCTCGCCGTGCTGCGCGGCAACCTCTCCGAGGACGGCGCGGTGATCAAGACCGCCGGCATCCCGGAGGACATCTGGCGGTTCGAGGGCCCGGCACGGGTCGTCGAGAGCCAGGAGGAGGCCGTCTCGGTCATCCTCACCAAGCAGATCCAGCCCGGCGACGTCCTCGTGGTCCGCTACGAGGGCCCCGCCGGCGGGCCGGGCATGCAGGAGATGCTGCACCCGACCGCGTTCCTCAAGGGCGCGGGTCTGGGCGCGAAGTGCGCGCTGGTCACCGACGGACGCTTCTCCGGCGGGTCGAGCGGCATCTCCGTCGGGCACGTCGCGCCCGAGGCGGCGGCCGGCGGCGCGATCGGGCTGGTCGAGGACGGGGACCGGATCCTCATCGACGTCCGGGAGCGGACGCTGCAGATCCTGGTCGCCGACGAGGTGCTCGCCGAGCGCCGGGCCAAGATGGACGCCTCCGAGCGGCCGTGGACCCCCAAGGACCGCGACCGCGTGGTCTCCAAGGCCCTCCGCGCCTACGCCGCCATGGCCACCAGCGCGGACACCGGCGCCGTCCGCCACGTGCCGTAACCGCGTCCCGTTCGCATTATGGAACCATAACGCGCATTTCGACCGCTTTCGCGCGCGTTATGGTTCCATAATGCGCATTTCGACCAGCTCCGAGCGCGTTATGGAACCATAATGCGCTCGGGGGTGGCGGAATACACGCGTTATGGCTCCACGATGCTGGCGTAGGTTGCGAGGCATGACGCTTCCTTCGCGGACCCTCGGCTCCCTCACCGTCTCGGCCCAGGGGCTGGGCTGCATGGGCATGAGCCAGAGCTACGGCACCGGGGACGACGCCGAGTCGATCGCCACGATCCACCGCGCGCTCGACCTGGGCGTCACGTTGCTCGACACCGCGAACGTCTACGGCGCCGGGGCCAACGAGGAGCTCGTCGGCCGGGCGATCCGGGACCGCCGCGACGAGGTCGCGCTCGCCACCAAGTTCGGGATCGTCCGCGACGCCGAGGGCCGCCACGGCGCCCGCGGCGACGCCGCCTACGTCAAGCAGTGCTGCGACGAGTCCCTCGCCCGTCTCGGCGTGGACCACATCGACCTCTACTACCAGCACCGGGTCGACCCGGACACGCCGATCGAGGAGACCTGGGGCGCCCTCGCCGAGCTGGTCGCGGCGGGCAAGATCCGGTACGCCGGGATCTCCGAGGCGGGCGCAGCCACCATCCGGGCCGCGCACGCCGTGCACCCGGTCACCGCGCTGCAGAGCGAGTGGTCGCTCTGGACCCGCGACGTCGAGGGCGAGATCGAGTCGACCTGCGCGGAGCTGGGGATCGGGATCGTGCCCTTCTCCCCGCTCGGCCGGGGCTTCCTGACGGGCTCGATCACCTCGACCGCGCAGCTCGGCGAGAAGGACATGCGGGCCGGGCTGCCCCGCTTCAGCGAGGAGAACCTGGCCGCCAACCTCGCGATCGTCGAGACCGTGAAGACGCTGGCGGAGAAGCGCGGCGTCACGGCCGGGCAGCTCGCGCTGGCGTGGGTGCAGGCCAAGGGCGAGCACGTGGTGCCGATCCCGGGCACCAAGCGCCGTACCTACCTGGAGCAGAACGTCGAGGCCGCGACCCTGGAGCTCACGCCGGAGGAGGTCGGCGAGCTCGACGCCGTCGGCGCCGGGGTGGCGGGCGCCCGTTACCCGGAGCACCTCCAGCGCACCGTCGGTCGCTAGGGCTCCGTACGCGGTGGGCCGTGCTCCGGCACCACTCACCCCGCACAGGCGCGGAGCGCAGGACCGAGCCGGCCGAGGGACTCCGCGGCCGTCTCGGTCATCTCCGCGACCCGGTCCGCACCGAGGTGGTCGGCCGCGAACCCGAGGTACTGCACGTGGACATGGGCCCGCGCCCACTCCCGTTCGACGGCCGCGAGGGGGTCGGGCAGGGCGGGTGCCTCGGCGCGGTAGGCGGAGTCGTCGCCGCGGCCCTGGGCCTCGAGGACCGCGAGGTCGAGCCCGGCCGGAGCCGCCCGGGCGTTGCCCCAGTCGATCAGTGCGCCGCCCAGGATGTTGCCGCGGTGCGGGTCGCCGTGGCAGAGCGTGCGGGGCAGCAGGGCGAGCGCCGCCCCGATCCGCGGGTCGTGCGCCCACTCGGCCATCAGCCCGGCCGCACTCGCATACGCGGGCTCGCCGGTGCGGGCGGCACCGCCGCGCAACGGCACGAGGGTCCGCTCGCAGAGCGCGGCCCACCACGCGGCGTCGACCACGGGGATGGTGCGCGGCCGCTTGCGGAACCAGTGCCGGTGCACCCGGGCGAGGGTCCGCCAGACGTCCTCGGGCACCGGGTCGCCTTCGGCCGCGGGCTCCCCGTCGACCCAGGTCAGCACGAGCGGATCCGGGTGGAGCAGGCGCGGTGCGGCCACCCCCTCGACCACCGCGATCGCCCGCAGCGCGGCGACCTCGACCGGGGCCGCCGGCTTGACCACGACCGGCACCACCCGGTCCCCGACCCGCAGGTCGACGCGCTCGACGCCCTGCGCCACGTACCCGCCGGCGAGCGGGGTGCGGCCGACGATCTCCGCCGGGCCGCCCAGCCGTCGTCCGACGGCGGGGAGCCAGGCCGTCACCGCAGGCCGTACAGCACGCCCAGCGCGACCGCCACCCCGACCGCCAGGAACAACACGGCCCATGGCACCGGGCGGCGCTGCCAGGTCCGGCCGCTGTCCAGCGAGATCCGCCCGGCCCCGACGAACAGCAGGGCGGCGACGCCGGCACCGAGCGCGACGTCGAGCTCCAGGGCGTTCGGGGAGTCCGCGGCGAAGAACGGGCTCCCCCACTTGACCACGACCGCGCAGATCTTGACGGCGAGCAGTCCGGCCGCCGCCAGCGGCGTGAACAGCCCGACCACGAGCAGCGCGCCGAGGATCAGCTCGCCGAAGCCGAGCGCCCAGGCCAGCGTCGGGGCCTGCCGGAAGCCGAGGCCGGTCAGGATCGTCGTGGTCTCGCCGATTCCCCGGCCGCCCCACATCCCGAAGACCTTCTGCAGGCCGTGGGCCACGAAGATCCCGCCGACGCCGAGGCGCAGCAGCAGCATGCCGACGTCGGCCCCGCCGCTCCACGCGACCGGTCGTCGGTCGGTCTCCTGCTCCGGGGGCCGGGTCCCGCCGAGCGTGCCGATGTCGAACTGCCTGGTGGGGTCGGTCATGGCGCCGAGGGTATCCGCGCACGGCCCGCCCGAGGCGCCGCCGACCAGCGTGTTCACCAGGTTTCGCCCGGTGGGACCCGGGCATCCGACGGCCATGGCGGACACCAAGGACGGACCCGAGCTGCACCCGGACACCCAGAAGCTGGCCGAGGGCGCCAACTTCGCCGCGGTCGCGACCGTCTTCCCCAGCGGAATGATCCAGAACCACATGATCTGGTGCGGGATCAAGGACGGGAAGCTCGTGCTCAACACCGAGACGCACCGGGCGAAGGCGCGCAACGTCAGGCGGGACCCCCGGATCACGGTGCTGATCCGCGACGAGGACAACCCGTACCGGTACGCCGAGGTCCGCGGGCGCGTCACCGACATGACGACCGGCGACGAGGCACGCACCCACGTCGACGAGCTCTCGCAGAAGTACAACGGCCAGGACTACCCGCCCGACATGATCAAGAGCGAGCGGGTGATCCTCTGGATCACGCCCGAGCGGCAGACCGTCGTCGACCAGCGCAACGACGTCGGCACCGAGGACTGAGCGCCGGCACAGAGCCTGCCGCAGGAGCGGCTCGGGGCGGCCTCAGTAGCCGTTCCTCACCACGTTCGGCGGCTCCTCGCCGCGCGCGAAGTAGCCGAGCTGCTCGCGCATCACGCGAAAGGCGCGGGTCATCGCGGCGGGGACGCTGCCGCCCACGTGCGGGGTCAGCAGCAGCCCCGGTGCCTCCCACAGCGGGTGGCCCGCCGGGAGCGGCTCGGGGTCGGTGACGTCGAGCGCCGCCCGCAGCCGGCCGCTGCGCAGCTCCGCGAGCAGGGCGTCCGTGTCGGCGACGGGCCCGCGCGCGCCGTTGACCAGCACGGCGCCGTCGGGCATCGCGGCGAGGAAGTCCTTGTCGACCAGGCCGCGGGTCTCGTCCGTCAGCGGGACGATCACCACGCAGGCGTCGTGCTGCGGCAGCAGGTCGTGGACCTCGTCGATGCCGTGCACGCCCTCGCGTCGGCGCCGGCCCACCAGCGTGATCGTGACCTCGAACGGCTCGAGCCGGCGCACGAGGTTCTCCGCGACGTCGCCCGCCCCGACGATCAGCACGCGCTTGCCACCGAGCTCGTCGGTGACGTGCTGGCTCCACTCGCCGCGCTCCTGCGCCTGCACGAACCCCGGCAGCTCCCGGTACACCGCGAGGAGCACCGCGACGACCCACTCCGCCGTCGCACCGCCGTGCGCGCCCTTGCCGTCGGAGAGCAGGACGCCGTCGGGCAGCTTCCCGATCCAGGCCTCCGCGCCCGCCGTGAGCAGCTGCACGAGCCGGAGGTTCGGCAGCCGGTCCACGAGCTCCACGACCTTCCCCGTCGCGAGGAAGGGCGGCACCAGGACCTCGGCCTCCTCGGCGCCCGCCGGCAACGGCTGCTTCGGGTCGTACACCAGGGGGCGGAGGTTCGGCAGGTCGGCGAGGGCGTCGGCACCGCGCGGGTGCGGGACCAGGACCACGGTCATGGCGCCGACGCTACTCACCGGCCGCTCACCTCACCGCGCCTAGCCTGATCACGTGCGCCACCGCCCTCCCCGCCTGCGGCTCGCGCTGGTCGCCCTGATCGGCCTGCTCGGGCTCCTGGCGGGCTGCGCGAGCTTCCCGGACGAGGGCCCGCGGAACTGGCAGGAGAAGACGGAGGGGCAGGGCGAGCTGGGCGGCCCACCCTCGGTGCAGGAGGCGCCCGGGAGCGAGCCGGACGACCAGAACGGCGACGGCTCGCCGGATCCCGGCGCCCCGCAGGTCCCGTCGGGCTGCGACGACCCGGATCCCCAGGTCGTCGCCACCTGCCTGGACCCCGTGGGTGCGGTCGCGGTGCTGCCCAACGGCGTGTCCGCGCTGGTCGGTGAACGCGCGACCGGCCGGGTGCTGCGGGTCGAGCGCGGGAAGGACCCGGTGCTGGTCACCACCGTGCCGGTCGACACGGCCGGCGGCGGCGGGCTGACCGGGTTGGTGCTCTCCCCCAGCTACGAGGAGGACCAGCTCGTCTACGCGTACGCGACCACGCCGGAGGACAACCGGGTGCTCCGGCTCGCCCCGAACGAGCCGCCGAAGCCGGTGCTGACCGGGATCCCCAAGGGTCCGTCGGGCAACGGCGGCGCGCTCGGCACCGACGTCGGCAACACGCTGCTCGTCGCCACCGGCAACGCCGGCGACCCCGCCCCGCCGCCCACCGCGCTCAACGGCAAGGTCCTGCGGATCGACACCCTCGGCCGCCCCGCCGCGGCCAACCCGAACCCCGGCTCGCCGGTGCTGAGCACGGGCCTGGCCCAGCCGGGCGGGATCTGCACGGACCCCACCAGCGAGTCGGTGTGGGTGACGGACCGGGCGCCCTCGCGCGACGTGCTGTACCGGGTCGCGCCCGGCCCCCTCGGCCCCGCGGCGTGGACCTGGCCGGACCGGCCCGGCGTCGCGGGCTGCATGACCCAACCGGGCGTGGTCGCGGTCGCGCTGACCGGCGGGGCCGCGCTGTCGGTGCTGCGCCCGGCCGACGACGGCAGCTTCTCCGGCGCCCCCGAGACGCTCCTGATCAACGTCTACGGGCGCCTCAACGCCGCGACGCTCGGCTCGGACGGCCTGCTCTGGCTGGGCACGGTCAACAAGTCGGGCGGCAAGCCCGTGGCCAGCGACGACCGGGTCATCCGCATCCAGCCGCCCAGCGGGGGCGGGGCTTCCCGCGCCTGACCGCCACCGCGTGGGGTCCAGAATCAGTGATCACCGGACGGGCCGGTGTCCCACGAACCGCATCCCGAGCACCGCAGCAGCAAGATCACCAGTTGTGGACGCGGGGCGTCGATTTCCGACCCTTCCCGTCCCCGACCGACGATCATAGGCAGGGAAGTCGAGGAGCACGGGCACGGCAGCTGCGCCGGGGCGTGCGCGGGCTGCGGGTGCCCCACCCTCCGGCAACCGCGCCGATGGGTGGGGCACGCCGTGGACGGCTCGTGCGGGATCAGTGGTGCTCCGACACCGACCGACCACTCACGGGCAGCTCAGCTGCAGCGTTCGATGATCAGCTCGCGGACACGCTTGGCGTCGGCCTGGCCCTTGGTGGCCTTCATGACCGCGCCGACGATCGCGCCGGCGGCCTGGACCTTGCCGCCCTTGATCTTCTCGACGACGTCGGGCTGGGCCGCGAGGGCCTCGTCGACGGCGGCGATGAGGGCGCCGTCGTCGGACACGACCTTCAGGCCGCGGGACTCGACGACCTCGTCCGGCTCGCCCTCGTGGGCCAGCACGCCGTCGACCACCTGGCGGGCGAGCTTGTTGTTGAGGTCGCCGGCGGCCACCAGGGCGATCACCCGGGCGACCTGGGCCGGGGTGATCGGCAGCTCGGCCAGCTCCACGCCGCGGGTGTTGGCCTGCTGGGCCAGGTACGCGACCCACCAGGAGCGGGCCTCGCCGGCGGGCGCGCCCTCGGCGACCGTGGCCTCGATGAGCTCGAGCGCCCCGGCGTTGACCAGGTCGCGCAGCTCCTCGTCCGACAGGCCCCAGGCCTCCTGGATGCGCTTGCGGTGCTCCCAGGGCAGCTCGGGCAGCGTGCCGCGCAGCTCCTCGACCCACTCGGCGCTCGGCGCGATCGGGACCAGGTCGGGCTCCGGGAAGTACCGGTAGTCCTCCGAGGTCTCCTTGCGCCGGCCCGGCCGGGTGGTGCCGGACTGCTCCTCGAAGTGCCGGGTCTCCTGCACGATCACGCCGCCGCCGTCGAGCACGCCGGCCTGGCGCTGCATCTCGTACCGGACGGCCCGCTCGACCGACCGCAGCGAGTTGACGTTCTTGGTCTCGGTGCGGGTGCCCAGCACGCCGGAGCCGGTGGGCGAGAGCGACAGGTTGACGTCGCACCGCATGGAGCCCTGGTCCATCCGGACGTCCGAGACACCGAGCGACTTGATCAGGTCCCGCAGCTGCGTGACGTACGCGCGCGCCACCTCGGGCGCCCGGGCGCCGGTGCCCGGGATCATCTTCGTGACGATCTCGATCAGCGGCACACCGGCCCGGTTGTAGTCGAGCAGCGAGTACTCCGCACCGTGGATCCGGCCGTCCGCCCCGCCGACGTGCAGCGACTTGCCGGTGTCCTCCTCCATGTGCGCGCGCTCGATGCCGACGCGCACGACCTCGCCGTCCTCCAGCGTGACGTCCATCCAGCCGTTCACGGCGATCGGCTCGTCGTACTGCGAGGTCTGGAAGTTCTTGGGCATGTCCGGGTAGAAGTAGTTCTTCCGCGCGAACCGGCCCCACGGCGCGATCGAGCAGTTCAGTGCCAGCCCGATCCGGATCGCCGCCTCGACCGCGGACCGGTTGACCACGGGCAGCGAGCCGGGCAGGCCCAGGCACGTCGGGCAGACCTGGGTGTTGGGCTCGGCGCCGAAGTCGGTCGGGCAGCCGCAGAACATCTTCGTGTTGGTCGACAGCTCGACGTGCACCTCGAGCCCCAGCGTGGGCTCGTAGCCGGCCACGACGTCGTCGAAGTCGACCAGGGCGGGAGCGGTGGTTGTCACTTCGCGACCTCCGGGACGCGGGCGATCAGCGGCCCGCCCTCGTCGGCGTCGCGCGCGGCCTCGACGGCCGCGCCGACGCGGTACATCACGGCCTCGCCCAGCGCGGGCGCCATGACCTGCAGGCCGACCGGCAGGCCGTCCTCCTCCGCCAGCCCCGACGGCACCGACATGCCGGCGACGCCCGCGAGGTTGGTCGGGATGGTGGCGAGGTCGTTGAGGTACATCGCCAGCGGGTCGTCGACCTTCTCGCCGATCGGGAAGGCCGTGGTCGGCGCGGTGGGGCTGACCAGGACGTCCGCCTGCTCGAACGCGGCGGCGAAGTCCCGGCTGATCAGCGTGCGGACCTTCTGCGCCTGCCCGTAGTAGGCGTCGTAGTAGCCCGACGACAGGGCGTAGGTGCCCAGGATGATCCGGCGCTTGGCCTCGGGGCCGAACCCGGCCTCGCGGGTCGCGGCCATGACCTCCTCGGCCGACGCGCCCTTCTCGACGCGCAGGCCGTAGCGCATCGCGTCGAACCGCGCGAGGTTCGACGACACCTCGCTCGGCAGGATCAGGTAGTACGCCGCCAGCCCGTCCTCGAAGTGCGGGCAGGACACCTCGACGACCTCGGCGCCGAGCTTCTCCAGCCGGCGCAGCGCGGCCTCGAACGACGCCCGCACGCCGGGCTGGTAGCCCTCGCCGCCCAGCTCGCGCACCACGCCGACCCGGACGCCGGACAGGTCGCCCTGTGCCCCGATCCGCGCGGCCTCGACGACGGCCGGCACCGGCGCGTCGATCGAGGTGGAGTCGAGCGGGTCGTGACCGCCGATCACCTCGTGCAGCAGCGCCGCGTCGAGCACCGTGCGGGCGCACGGGCCGCCCTGGTCGAGCGAGGACGCGCAGGCCACGAGGCCGTAGCGGGACACCCCGCCGTAGGTCGGCTTGACGCCCACGGTGCCGGTGACGGCGGCGGGCTGGCGGATCGAGCCGCCGGTGTCCGTCCCGATCGCCAGCGGCGCCTCGAACGCGGCGAGCGCGGCCGCGGACCCGCCGCCGGACCCGCCGGGGATCCGGGAGAGGTCCCACGGGTTGCGGGTGGGCCCGTACGCCGAGTGCTCGGTGGAGGAGCCCATGGCGAACTCGTCCATGTTCGTCTTGCCCAGGATCGTGATCCCGGCGGCGCGCAGCCGGGCGGTGAGCGTGGCGTCGTACGGCGGGCGCCAGCCCTCGAGCATCTTCGACCCGCAGGTCGTGGGCATGTCCGTGGTGGTGAACACGTCCTTGAGCGCCAGCGGGACGCCGGCCAGCGGCGACGCGGGCGCGGTGCCCGCCTTGACGGCCTCGTCGACCAGGGCGGCGTTGGCCAGGGCGGCCTCGGCGCCGACGTGCAGGAACGCGTGCACCTCGCCGTCGACCTCGGCGATCCGGTCGAGGTGGGCCTGCGCGGCCTCGACGGCCGAGACCTCACCGGAGTGGATCTTCGCGGCCAGCTCGGCGGCGGTGAGGCGGATCAGGTCGCTCACTGCTCCTCCCCCAGGATCCGGGGCACGCGGAAGCGGCCCTCCTCGGCGGCGGGCGCACACGCGAGCGCCTGCTCCTGGCTCAGCCCGGGGCGCCGGACGTCGGGCCGGAAGACGTTCTGCAGCGGCACCGCGTGCGACGTCGGCGGGATGTCCTCGGCGGCCACCTCGCCCACCCGGGCGACGGCGCCGAGGATGACGTCGAGCTGGCCGGCGAACACGTCGAGCTCGTCGTCCGTGACGGCCAGCCGGGCCAGCCGGGCGAGGTGCGCGACCTCGTCCCGGGAGATGGCCCCCCTGGAATCGGGCCCTGCGACGGCAGGCCCAGAGTCGGCGGGCATGTCCCTCCTCGAGGAGACGGGTGCGGACCCGCAGCGGTACGCCGCGGTCCGTGGAAACTTCGGTCCCGAGCGGGGGCGCGCCTGGGGTCGGTCGGAGGGCACCTCGCCCGCTCGTCCACCAGTCTATTCGCGCCCACCGACACTCCGCCGACGGGTTTCGCCGCCACTGTCAACCCCCTGCGCCTGTCCCCGGCCGCCGCTGGTTTGGCAGGATCGACGGGAGGCGACGCCCCCGGCCGCGGCGGGTGGGCGCCGTCGTGTCGTGCAATCGGTCTCGAAGGAGGCGTGGCGGAGTGTCGTTCCTGCTCCGGGTGGTCCTGCCGGACAAGCCGGGCATCCTGGGCGCGGTCGCCACGGCCCTCGGCGACGCCGGGGCGGACATCCTGGGTGTCGACGTCGTCGAGCGCACGGACGGGCAGGCGGTCGACGACCTGGCCGTCGAGCTGCCGTCGGGGCGCCCCCCGGACGTCCTGATCACCGCGGCCGAGTCGGTGCCCGGGGTCCAGGTGGAGTCCGTGCGGCCGTCCAGCGGGCGGCTGGACACCCACCGCGAGCTCGAGCTGGTCGACGCGATCGCCTCCGACCCCGCGAACGGGCTGGCCCGGCTCGCCGAGGAGGTCCCCCGGTTGTTCCGGGCGGGCTGGGCGATCGTCGCCGTGCGCGAGGAGGGTCGCTCCTACCGGCTGGCCGACTCCTCGGCCGCGCCGGAGACGCGGGCGGGCGACCTGCCGTGGCTGCCGCTGGACAAGGCGATGATCGTCGACCCGGAGGTGCACTGGGTGCCCGAGCCGTGGAGTGCGCTCGACACCGAGCTGGCCGCCGCGCCGTTCGGCTCCTCGCTGCCTGCGAAGGCGCTGGTCGTCGGGCGTCCGGGCGGGCCGGCGTTCCGGCCGTCGGAGCTGGCCCGGCTGGCCCACCTCGCCGGCATCGTCGCGACGGTCCTCGGGTCCTGACGACCATGGACCGGCCCTGGGCGCGCGTCCCGTCGGCCGCCGGGAAGGCGCTGCGCCCCTACGTCGTGGGGGCGACCGACGAGATCATCGCCGAGGTCCGGGCGCAGGTCGCGGAGTACGCGCGGCCGCTGAAGGGCAACTTCGGCAACCGGATCACCCAGGGCGTCACGGTCGCCCTGGACCAGTTCGTCGGGCTGCTGGGCTCGGACACGGAGCTGCCGGACACCCGGATCTACGCCGAGCTGGGCCGCGTCGAGCACCGCGAGGGCCGCACGCTCGCCGCGCTGCAGAGCGCCTACCAGGTCGGCACGCGCACGGTCTGGCGGGCGGTCGGCGAGAGCCCGGTCGCCCGCGCCCTGCCCCCCGATGTGATCTTCGCGCTGGCCGAGGCGCTGTTCTCCTACGTCGAGCAGCTGTCCGCGGCGTCGGTCGCGGGCTGGGCCGAGGAGGAGGCCATGCGGGCCGGGTCCCTGCAGACCCGGCGGCAGGCCCTGGTCGAGGCGATGGTCGCGCGGCCGCCGGTCGAGCCGGCGGAGATCGAGAAGCTGGCCACCGCCGCGGGCTGGACCGTTCCCGCGCGGCTGGCGGCCCTCGTCGTCGACGACGCCGTGGAGGTGGCCGCCCGGGTCCCCGGCGCGGTTGCGGCCGACCTGGACCCCGCCGGGGTCGCGTTCGTGCCCGCGGTGCGCGAGGGGCTCGTCGAGCTGGTGCGGGCCGCGCTGCGGGACCGGGCGGCGGTGCTCGGCCCGGTGGTGCCGGCGGCCGAGGCGCACCGGTCGGCGGCGCGGGCACTGTCGGCCTGGCCGGCGCACGCGGCAGGGCTGCTCGCGCGGGACGGTGAGGCGCTGCTGCGGGCCGATACACACCTCGTCGAGCTGCTGCTGGTCGGGGCGCCCGACCTGGCGGCCGATCTGCGGGAGCGGGTCCTGGGGCCGGTGCAGGACATGCCCTCCGGCGCGGCGGCCCGGGCGCTGGAGACGCTGCGGGCCTGGCTCGACGCGCACGGCGACGTCACCACCGCGGCCGCGGCGCTGCACGTGCACCCGCAGACGGTGCGCTACCGCCTCGCCGGCCTCCGGGAGGTCTACGGCGAGGCGCTCGACGACCCCGTCCGACGCCTCGAGCTCACGGTCGGCCTCCGCGCCCTCGACCCGAAACCCTGACGCACTCCGGAACCATAACGCGCAATTCCAGCGGCCGAATCCGCACTATGGAACCATAACGCGCGATTCCAGGCGTCGAAGCCGCGTTATGGAACCATAACGCGGGAGACTTGGCCGGAAAATCGCGTTATGGTTCCATACTGCGAGGTCAAGCGGCGAGGCGGGCGGGGGCGACGCGGCGGACCGCCTTCCCGATCCGGCTGCGCGGGGTGGGCTTCGCCGCACCGTAGCGCTCGTGGCCGCCGGGGAAGGCCAGCCGGAGGATCTTGCGCCACACCTTCGCGTACTGCTTGGGCAGCGGCCCCGCGTTGTACGGCAGGCCGTAGCGCTCGCAGATGTCCCGCACACGCGGCGCGATCTCGGCGTAGCGGTTGCTGGGCAGGTCGGGGAAGAGGTGGTGCTCGATCTGGTGCGACAGGTTGCCGGTCATCAGGTGCATCGCCTTGCTGCCGGTCAGGTTGGCCGAGCCCAGCATCTGCCGGATGTACCACTCGCCCTGGGTCTCGCCCTCGAGTCGCTCCTCCTCGAAGGTCTCGGTGCCGTCCGGGAAGTGGCCGCAGAAGATCACCGCGTGCGACCAGACGTTGCGCACCGTGTTGGCGGTGAGGTTCGCGACGAGCGTCGACAGCGCCGACGGGCCGGAGAGCAGCGGGAACAGGACGTAGTCCTTGGCCGCCTGCTTGCCGATCTTCCGGAACGTGGCGGCAATCTGCGGCTTGGCCTCGGCCCAGGACTTCTCGCCGCTCTTGATCTTGTCGGTCTCGATGTCGTAGAGCGCGATCCCGTACTCGAAGATCAGCGACAACCCGACGTTCGTGAGCGGCTGCAGCAGGTGCGTGGGCCGCCACTCCTCCTCCGGCGTGATCCGCATGACCGTGTAGCCGAGGTCGCGGTCCTTGCCCCGGATGTTGGTGAAGGTGTGGTGCTCGTAGTTGTGCGAGCGCTTCCAGAACTCGGCCGGGTCGACGTGGTCCCAGTCCCAGGTCGTCGAGTGGATCTTCGGGTCCCGCATCCAGTCCCACTGGCCGTGCAGGATGTTGTGCCCGAGCTCCATGTTCTCGAGGATCTTCGCGACCGACAGCGCGGCCGTGCCGGCGATCCAGGCCGGCGGGAACTTCGAGAACAGCAGCAGGGCGCGGCCGCCGAACTCCAGCCCGCGCTGGGCACGGATCACCGCGTGGATGTAGCGCGCGTCGCGTTCGCCGCGGGAGGCGACGACCTCCTCGCGGATCGCGTCGAGCTCCGCGCCGAGCGCCTCGACCTGTTCGGCCGTGAGGTGCGCGGCGGCGGAGACCTTCTCCTCCCCGGTCCCGGGGACGATCTCGAGGGTGGTCCGGGTGTCGCGACGAAGCATGCGGTGTCTCTCCAGCTCAGCGGGGTCGTGAGTCGCAGGGGTGGGGCGCGCCCACGTCTACAGGTCGAGGGTGATGTCGCCGCTGGGAGCGGAGACGCAGGTGCGGACGGGCCGGCCGGGCTGGTCGGCGGCGTCGATCACCTCGCCGGACTGCAGATCGCGGACGGCGCCGGCCTGCAGCTTGCCGACGCAGGTGTGGCAGATGCCCATCCGGCAGCCGTTCGGCAGCAGGGCGCCGGCGGCCTCGCCGGCCAGCAGGACGGGGGTGTCGGGCTCCGCGTCGGCGACGAGACCGCTGGTGGCGAAGGTGATCCGTCCGCCGGTGCCGGCCGCGCTCCCGACGCGCTTCGGGGCGAACCGCTCGACGTGCAGCAGTTCCGGGTCGCCCGCCCGCTCCCAGTGCGTGGCGAGGGTGTCGAGGAACCCAGCGGGCCCGCAGGCCCAGGTCTCGCGGACGGCCCAGTCCGGCACGGCGTCGGCGAGGGCGTCGGGGGTGAGCCGGCCCTGCCCGGCCGTGTGCCGCTCGACGAGGCGCAGCCCGGTCCGCGCGGCCAGCCCGCGCAGCTCCGGCCCGAACACGACGTCGGCGGGCGTGCGGTCGCAGTGGACCAGGACCGCGCCGCACAGGTCGGCCGGGGCGAGCGCGCGCAGCATGCCCATCACGGGCGTGATGCCGCTGCCGGCGGTGACGAACAGCAGCTTCTCCGGCGTCGGCTCGGGGAGCGTGAACTCCCCCGCCGCCGGGCCGAGCCCGACGACGGTGCCGACGGGGGTGTCGTGGGCGAGGCGGCCGGACAGGACGCCGCCGGGGACCGCGGTGACCGCGACCGACAGCAGCGGATCGCCCGGCCGTGAGGTGACCGAGTAGGTCCGCCAGTGCCAGACGCCCGCGACCTGCAGCCCGATCCCGAGGTACTGGCCGGGCCGGTGCGGGGCGAACGAGGTGCCCGGTCGCAGCACGAGCGTGGTGGTGTCGGGGGTCTCGCGCACCACCTTCACCACGCGGGCGCGCGGCGCGGACCGCGACCACAGCGGGTTCAGGGTGCTCAGGACGTCGTCGGGCACCAAGGGCGTGATCAGCAGCCCGGCGGCGGCACGGACGCGCCGGGCCACGCGACTGTCCCGAAACCGGCTTGCGGAGCTCATGACGTCAACGGTAGAGATCACGGATCGGTCACGACCACGACCACGGCCACGGCGTGCGGCCGGTTTCTGTTGCCCGACCAACAACCTCGACGGACAGGAGTGAAGCCCGGTCCGGGCGGGAACCCCTGGGGTTTCCCGGTCGTTCGCCGCCGCTCAGACGCGGATGGCGAGCGCGGCGCGGACGAGGTCGTCGTTGCCCGTGGCGAGCCAGCCGTCCGGCCGGACCAGGACGTCCTCGAAGCCGATCCGGGTGTCGACGCCCATCCGCAGCGCGTACTCCAGCACCGGCCAGGCGCCGTCCTCCTCGCCGTGCAGCAGCACCGGCACGGGGAGCTGGCCGAGCGCCCGCACGATCCGGACCGCCTCCGCGACCGCGGTCTCCGGGTCCGACACCACGGTCGACTCGGCGAGCACGCGCACGGTCTTCGGCGGCACGCCGCTCTGCCGCAGGGTGACGGCGTCGCCGCTGGTCCACACGCCGAGCTCGACGCCGATGCCCACCGTCGCCGCCGCCCGGCAGACCTCCACCCAGCCCTTCTCGTGGACGTTGACCGAGCAGACGTCGGGCTTGCCCAGGCCGAGCCGGCCCCAGCTGAGCACGGCCTCGATCCGCAGGTTCGGGTCCGGCTGGATCCACCGCCCCGTGGTCACGCCGATCTCGACGCCCGGGGCCTCCTGGCGGATCAGCGCCACCGCGTCGCCCACGTGGACCGGGTCGATCGTCTCGTGGCCGAGCGGGTCCCGCGGGTGGACGTGCACGGAGCCGACGCCGAGGCGGGCGACCGCGCGGGCGTCGCGGGCGAGGTGCCGGGCGAGGACGGGCAGCGCCGGGTGCGCGTCCTCCGGACGCGAACCGTTCAGTACCGCCTGCAGCACCGTGCCCTCCTCCTTCTCCAGGATCCGCACCGCACCCCACGCCGGCACGAGACAGGGCGACGACCGGTCAGGCCCGTGCGGGGAGCGGAAGCCGCGAGCCTAGTCGGCCGCCGCTGCGGGTCCGCGCGGCCGGGCCGGGAGATCCCTCCAAGTGCTGACGCGTGTCACGATCCCGACGCGGCCTCGGCGTGTCGGGTGGCCTCCTCGGGGCCGCGGTCCAGCAGCACCCGGAAGCCTTCCTCGTCGAGCACCGGGACACCGAGCTCGACGGCCTTGTCGTACTTGGAGCCCGGGGCGTCGCCGGCGACGAGGAAGGCCGTCTTCTTCGAGACCGAGCCGGCCGCCCGGCCGCCCCGGGCCATGATCGCCTCCTTGGCCTCGTCCCGGGAGAAGTTCTCCATCGAGCCGGTGATCACGATCGACAGGCCCTCCAGCGTGCGCGGGACCGACTCGTCGACCTCGTCGACCATCTGCACCCCCGCGGCCCGCCACTTCGCGACGACCTCGCGGTGCCAGTCGACGGTGAACCAGTCCCGCACCGCGGCGGCGATCGTGGGGCCCACGCCCTCGACGCCGGCGATCGGCGCCAGCGCGGCGGCGACCGCCTTCGCCTGCGTGCGAGTCGCCGCTTTCTGGGCCTTCTCCGCCTCGGCGGCGAGGGCCTCGGGATCGGCGTCGTCGGTCGAGGTGTCGACAGAGGTCTCGGCAACGGTGTCGGCGGCCCTGTCGGCGGCCGTGTCGGCGGCGCTGTCCGCGGCGTCGGCGGGGACCGCCGGACCGTCGGACGAGTCCGGCTCCTCGGCGGCGGACCCGTCCGACGTGATCTCCACCCCGGCCTTCTCGGTCTCCTCCCACGCCGTGGCCGCGGCCTGCTCGATCGCGTCCATGGAGTGGAACTCGCGGGCCAGCGCCTGCGCGGCGGTGGGCCCGACGTGCCGTATCGACAGGCCGACCAGCACCCGCCACAGCGGCCGGTCCTTGGCCGCCTCCAGGTTCTGCAGCAGCTTGCGGCCGTTGGCCGACAGCGCCCCCGCCTTGGTGCGGAAGAGGTCGACCTGCAGCAGGTCCTCCTCGGTGAGGGCGAACACGTCGCCCTCGTCATGCACCACGCCGGACTTCAGCAGCGCCGTGGCGGCCTCGTAGCCCAGGCCCTCGATGTCGAACGACCCGCGGCCGGCCACGTGGAACAGCCGCTCCCGCAGCTGCGCGGGACAGGACCGGGCATTGGGGCAGCGCTGGTCGACGTCCCCCGCCTTCTGCCGCACCAGCTCCGTGCCGCACTCGGGGCAGTGCGTGGGCATGACGAACGCCCGCTCCTCGCCGGTGCGCACGTCCGTGACCGGGCCGAGCACCTCGGGGATCACGTCGCCCGCCTTGCGGATGACCACGCGGTCGCCGATCAGCACGCCCTTGCGGCGCACCTCGTCCTCGTTGTGCAGCGTGGCCATCGAGACCGTGGACCCCGCCACCAGCACGGGCTCCATGACCGCGAACGGGGTGACCCGCCCCGTCCGCCCGACGTTGACCTGGATGTCGAGGAGCCTGGTGAAGGCTTCCTCCGGCGGGTACTTGTAGGCGATCGCCCAGCGCGGCGCGCGGGAGGTGGCGCCGAGGCGACGCTGCAGGGCCACCTCGTCGACCTTCACGACCACGCCGTCGATCTCGTGCTCGATGTCGTGCCGGTGCTCGCCCCAGTACGCGACGTGCGCCACCACCTCGTCGATCGAGGTGAAGACGGTGGTGCGGGTGGAGACCGGCAGCCCCCACGCCTGCAGCGCCTCGTAGGAGTGCGACTGCGTGACCGGGGTGAAGCCCTTGCGCCGCCCCAGCCCGTGGCAGATCAGCCGCAGGTTGCGGGACGCGGTGACCCGCGGGTCCTTCTGCCGCAGCGAGCCGGCCGCGGTGTTGCGCGGGTTCGCGAAGGGCGGCTTTCCCGCCTCGACGAGCGCGGCGTTGAGCCGCTGGAAGTCCTCGAGCCGGAAGTACACCTCGCCGCGGACCTCGACGAGCTCGGGCACCGGGAACTCCTCGGTGCCGGTGAGCTTCTCGGGCACCTCCTCGAGGGTGCGCATGTTGAGCGTGATGTCCTCGCCCGTGCGTCCGTCCCCCCGGGTGAGCGCCCGGGTGAGCACCCCGTTCTCGTAGAGCAGGTTCACCGCGAGCCCGTCGATCTTCAGCTCGCACAGGTAGTGCAGGTCCGAGCCGACCTCGCGCACGGTGCGCTCCGCCCAGGCGCGCAGGTCCTCCTCGCTGAAGGCGTTGTCCAGGCTGAGCATGCGCTCGAGGTGGTCGTACGCGGTGAACTCGGTGGAGAACTTCCCGCCGACCTTCTGGGTGGGCGAGTCGGGGGTGCGGAGCCCCGGGTGCTCCTCCTCCAGCGCGACCAGCTCGCGCCACAGCGCGTCGAACTGGCCGTCCGAGACCACCGGCGCGTCGAGCACGTAGTAGCGGAACTGGTGGTCCGCGACCTCGGTGGCCAGCGCGGCGTGCCGCTCCCGCACGTCGTCGGGAACGGTGCTGGTCGGGGGGCTCACTGTCCGGTCCGGGCTCACGGGTGGCAGGTTAGTCGGCCCCACCGACAGATCCGTGCGAACTCAGCGTGCGGCGGCCGCCCACTCCCGCAGGGCGGCGGCGCGGATCTTGGTGCCGTTGGTCCCCGAGGTCGTCGGCATCGTCTCGATGACGTGCACCGTCTCCGGCACCTTGAACTTGGCCAGCCCCTCGGCGCACCAGGCCCGCAGCGCGGCCGGGTCCGGCGCGCTGCCCTCCTCGGGCACCACGAAACCGATCGCGACCGTGGCTCCCGAGGCGTCCGGGACGCCGACGACCTTCGCCGTGTGCACGTCCGGGTGGGCGGCCAGCCGGACCTCGATCTCCGCGGGGTCCACGAGGAAGCCGTGCAGCCGCAGGGCGTCGCCCATCCGGCAGACGTAGGCGAACACCCCGTCGTCGACGATCGTGCCCAGGTCGCCGGAGTGGAACCAGCCGTCGCGGGTGAAGGCGCCCGGGACCTCGGCCCCCAGGTAGGCGTCGACCACGTTGGGCCCGCGGAACTGCAGCTCGCCCTCGTGGCCGGGGGCGAGCACCTCCTCGGTGACCGGGTCGGCCACCCGCACCTCGATGCCGGGGTGGACGACGCGTCCGCCGCCGACCCAGCGGCCCGGCTCCGGCTCGTCGTCCGGCCAGTGGGAGGTGAGCGCGAACAGCTCCGACGAGCCGTAGACCCCGGAGGTGAGCGTGCCGAACTCGTCGCGCGCCCAGACGGCCAGCTCGCGGGAGCGGCCCTGGAAGTCCGCCACGCCCCACCAGCGCCAGGCCGAGAGGTCGCGCGGGCGCTCCCGCCACGCCTCGGCCAGCCGCAGCACCAGGTCGTCGCCGCCGACGACGTGCGTGACGCCGAGGGACTCCATGTCGTCGAGCACCGCGTCGGCCGAGAACACCGGCGCGAACACGCAGACCCCGCCGGCGGCCAGCGCGGCCATCGCCGTCTGGTAGCCGAACACCCCGGAGAGCGGCAGGGCGCAGAGCACGGGGTCGCCCTCGGCGATCCCGAGGGTCGCGGCGTCGGCGGCCGCGTGCGCCAGCACGCCGCTCGCGGAGTGCGCCGCGAGCTTGGGCATGCCGGTCGAGCCGGACGTCGTGAACGCCACGGCGAGGTCCGCGGGGTCCGAACCGGGCACCGTGCCGTCGATCGAGCCGTCGGTCAGGGTCGGCACCCACGCGCCGCCGCCGACGTCGGCGCCCGCCGGGTCCGGTGCCTCCCGGCCCGGGCCGGCGACGACCGCGACCGGCGGGGCGGGCCCGTCGCCGATCGCCTCCTTCAGCCGGCCGAGCAGGTCGAGCCCGTGGAAGTCGTGGGCCAGGGCGACGAGCTTCGGCCGGGCGCGCTCGAGGACGTGCCGGACCTCCTCCACGTTGTACCGGGTGTTGATCCCGATGACGTGCGCCCCGCGGGCCGCGACCCCGAACTGCCAGGCCAGCGCGTCGCTCCAGTTGGGCATCCACACGGCGACGCAGTCTCCGGCGCCGACCCCGCGGGTGCGCAGCTCCTCGGCCAGCGCGCCGGTGCGCCGCCACAGCTCGCCGCGGGTCACCGGGATCCGCTCGCCGGCCGGGCCCTTGTCCAGCACGACGACCGGGTCGGGGTCGCGCGCGGCGAGCCGGCCGAGCAGGTCCGGGAGGTCCCGCGGCACCGGGCCCGACGCCGGGAGCGGCGAGACGGGGTGCGGGGCGACGAGCGGCTCGCGCTCCTCGTCCGATCCGTCCGATCCGTTCGCTCCGTCCGCGACCACGCTCATGCCGCCACCTCGCTCCCGAGCTCCGCGAGCCAGCCCGCGAGCACGCCGTCGAAGCCCTCGATCTCCTCCATCGGATAGTGCCCGATCCCGTCGAGGACCGTGCACCGCGCGCCGGGGATCAGCGCGGCCGCCGCCCCGGTGCCGGCGGCCGGGACCCACAGGTCGTCGGCGCCGACGACGAGGTGCGCCGGGCAGGTGACCCCGCCGAGGCGCTCGCGCAGGTCGTGGGTCGTCCAGCCGATCAGGTCCGAGTTCGAGATCGCCGGGTCCTCGCGCCGGTGCATCGTCGCGATCAGCTCCGCCCGCTCCGCCGGCACCGAGCGCCCGACGACGGCGAGCGTCCCCAGGTAGGTCCGGTCCGTCCGGCTCGGGGCGGCGACGTCGGCCAGCTCGCGGCGCAGCCCGCGCTCCGAGGGCGTGCCCCCGGTCCAGGCGTTCGCCGCCATCGCCACGACGCCCGCCAGCCGGTCCGACGCGCGCGCGGCCAGATCCAGGGTGATCTTCCCGCCGATCGAGCAGCCGACGACGTACGGGCGGTCCAACCCCAGGGCGTCGATCAGCTCGAGGCACCAGGCGGCGTAGTCGCCCAGGTCGGTGACCGGGCCACCCGGCGCGGGCTCCGACCGGCCGTGCCCGGGCAGGTCCGGCACCACCACCCGGAAGCCGCGGGCGGCCAGCGCCGGGGCGACGTGGCGCCACTGCACCCCGCTCTGCCCCGCGGTGTGCAGGCACAGCACGGGAGCGTTCCCGCCCGGCCCGTGCTCCTCGACGAACGCCAGCGCGCCCGCGATGTCGACGTACCTCATGCGATCCCCCGGGCCGCGTCGACGATCAGGTGCAGGGCCTTCGTCAGACGCAGGTACTCGTAGCCGTTGCCGCGCATGCCGAACCGGCCGGACATCGCGAAGCGGGTGAACTCGTTGGTCGGGGCCGTGACCAGCTCGGTCCAGGTCAGCTCGTCGGCCTCGACGGTGAAGGTCGGGCCCAGCGCCGCGCGCCCGGCCACCTCGATGACCTTGCCGCGGTAGACCCGCAGGCACACCTCGTGCTCGCCGGCACGCAGCCCGATCGCCCCGTCCCAGGTGGCCAGCGACTCGGCGAAGGCCGGCGGCAGCGCGGCGACCAGCGCCTCGCCCCACGCGACGGTCCCGAACGCCCGGCCCACCGGGTCCGGGCCCGGCCCGGCCGCGTCGACCAGCGCCGACGTGGTGCCCTCCTGCACGGTGCGACCCTGCTCGTCGACCAGCCGCATGTGCCGGGTCACCACCCCGGCGTCGCCCTTGCGGGTGCGGCGGCAGCGCACCACCGTCATCTCCAGGCGGAGGGTGTCCCCGACCCGCACCGGCAGCCGGTAGCTCCAGTGCGTGTCCAGCAGCCCACGGATCGCCGACCCGTGCAGACCGAGGCCCTGCAACAGGCCCATCGCCACCGCGATGCCGAACGGCCCCTGCAGGATCCCGTCCGCCCCCGCGTGCAACGGGTGGTCGTCACCGGAGAGCCGGGTGAACTCCGCCAGGTCGGCGGCGGTGACGGTCCGGGGCGCGCTGGTGAAGCGCTCCCCGACCGTGAACTCCTCGAACCGGCGGCCCGGCCCGGTCCGGGTGTCGGGTCGCAGGACCTGGTCGGTCGTCACGCGAACCCCCTTCGTCGACGACGGTGTGCGGACGGCGGCACGAACGAACGTTCTTGCATGTTCGACGAAACCACCCGGCTGCACCCGTCGTCAAGCGCCGGGACTGCACTAGCCTGGGCGACATGAACGATCGTTCCTCGGTGCTCCTGGTCGCCGACACGGGGCGCGGGAACGAGGCCGCGATCCTCAACGCCGCGCTGGCCGCGTTCGGCGCGCAGGGGTTCAACGGCGCCTCGATGCGCGACGTCGCGAAACGCGCCGGCACCAGCCTGTCGAACCTCTACAACTACTTCCCCTCGAAGTCGCACCTGCTCGCCGAGGTGCTGCGGCACGCCAACACCGAGCTCGAGGCGCGGGTCCGGCGGGCGGTCGCCGACGCGGGCGACGACGCCACCTCCCGGATGCGCGAGGCGGTGCGCGCCTACGTCGGGTTCGTGGTGGACCAGCAGCTCGCGATGCTGGTCTCCACCGCCGAGGTGCGCTACCTGCAGGGCGAGGACCGAGCGCGGCTCGTGGCCGACCGCGACCGCACGCAGGCGATCTTCGGCGCCATCGTGGAGCAGGGCGTGGCGCACGGGGAGTTCCGCACGCCGCACGCCGCCGACGCCGCGCGCGCGATCCTGTCCATGGTCAACGCCGTCGCGACCTGGTACCGACCGGACGGCCGGCTCTCCCGGGGACAGCTCGCCGAGCAGCACGCCCGGTACGCGCTGGCCCTGCTCGAGGCACCGCTGCCGCACGTCTGACACCCCACCCCTTGTCCACCCGGGACACCGCGGTTACGGTAAGAACGATCGTTCGTACCGTCGCTCGCACCCCGCGGGCGACGCAGCCGCACCGTGGCGGAGGTTGCCGACATGTCCCCCGAGAAGCTCGACCGGGGGGAGCACACCGCTCCCCCGCGCATGGGAAGGCTCGCCGCGGCCGCGGTCTTCGCCACCACTCTCGAGTGGTTCGACTTCCTGATCTACGCGACGGCCGCCGCGCTCGTGCTCGGCCACCAGTTCTTCCCCTCGGCCAGCCCGGTCGCCGGCACGCTCGCCTCGTTCGCGACGTTCGCCGTCGGCTTCGTCGCCCGGCCGCTGGGCGGCATCATCGCCGGGCACGTGGGCGACCGGTTCGGCCGCAAGCCCCCGCTCGTCGTCGCGATGCTGGTCATGGGCCTCGCGACCACCGCGATCGGCGTGCTGCCGGGCTACGCCACCATCGGCGTCTGGGCGCCGATCCTGCTCGTGGTCGCGCGGCTGGTGCAGGGCCTGGGCGTCGGCGCGCAGTGGGGCGGCGCCGCGCTGCTGCTCACCGAGCACGCGCCGATCGAGCGCCGCGGGTTCTACGGCAGCCTCGTGCAGACCGGCGCGATCTTCGGCGCCGTGGCCGGCAACGTCTTCTTCCTGGTCATCACCGCCGTGACCACCCCGGAGCAGTTCGACTCGTGGGGCTGGCGGATCCCGTTCCTGTCCGGCCTGGTGCTGGTGCTGATCGGGATCTACGTGCAGCTCAAGATCGAGGACACCCCGGTGTTCCGCGAGCTGCAGCAGCGCTCGGTCGAGTCGAAGCGGGAGGCCGGGCTGCGCAAGGCGCCGCTGGTCCAGGCGGTCCGCCGGTACTGGAAGGAGATCCTGCAGGCCGCGGGCGCCTTCTTCGTGGTCAACGCGACCTTCTACATCCTCATCAGCGGCATGCTCGACTACGCGACCAAGACCGTCGGCATGTCCCGCACCTCGATCCTGTGGTGCGTGATGGGCGCCGGGCTGACCCAGGTCGTCACGATGCCCTTCTTCGGCGGGCTCACCGACCGCATGGGCACCCGCAAGAAGCTGTACCTGACCGGCACCGTGCTGATGGCGCTGTTCGCGTTCCCGATGTTCTGGATGGTGAACACCGGCTCCGTGCCGCTGGTCTTCCTGGCGCTGCTGATCGGCTTCACGATCCACGCCACGATGTACGGCCCGCAGGCCACGCTGTACGCCGAGATGTTCCCGGCCGACGTCCGGTACTCCGGCGCCTCGCTCGGCTACCAGTTCGCGTCGGTGTTCGCGGGCGGGCTCGCGCCGTTCATCATGACCGCGCTGCTGGCCGCGACGGGGGCCTCGTGGTCGGTGTCGCTCTACATCGTCGCGGGCGCGGCGGTCACCTTCATCGCCGTCGCGACGATCAAGGAGCGGTTCCGCCGGGACCTCTACGAGACGTCCGACGCCCCGGTGGCCGTCCCCGCCTCCTGACCCGGGCTCGCACGAACGGCGCTCCCACCCGGTGGGGGCGCCGTTCGCGTGCGGGCGGTCAGCGGCCCGTCTGCTCGGTGCCCGGCAGCTCGTCCGGGTCGGTGAACGCCCGGCCGAGGTCGCGGCTGAGCTCCATCGCCCGCCGTGCCCAGTCCGGGGTGGCCCGGGCCAGGCCGCCGGCCGGTGTCGGGACGGCCAGCTCGGCGAGCCGGGCCCGGTCGAACCCGAGCCGGTCGGCCAGGTCGAAGGCCCGCCGCGCCAGGGTCGCGGTCTCGAGCGGCTCGCCCGGGTCGCGAACGGGGACCAGACCGAGGAAGAGCGGCAGGCCGGCGTCCCACACCTCGCCGACGGCGTCGAGCGCCGCGGGCAGGGCGGTGTCGCCGGAGATCGACGGCCGGGTGGCGTCGATGCCGAGGGCGGCGGCGCCGACGTCGCGCAGGACCCGCAGCGGGGGACGGTCGCCCGGGACCCGCACCGTGACGGGCACCCGCAGCGCCGAGATCATGTCGCGCAACGTGTCCTGGGCCTCCGGCTCGGGCACCGCCCGCACCGTCCCGTAGCCCGACGCCGTGGGCAGGGCACCGGCCAGTACCGCGGCGAGGCGCGGCTCGTCGAGCTGGACGACGACGTGGGCGCCCGTCCGCTCCGCCACCTCCGCGACGTGCGCGCGCAGGCCCTCGGTGAGGCTCACGGCGAACTCCCGGACGGCCCCGCGGTCGGTGAGCACCCGGTGCCCGCTCGCCAGCTCGACCGACGCCGCGAGCGTCCAGGGGCCCACGACCTGCACCTTCACCCAGTCCGGCCGGGTCCGGTCGCAGGCCTCGTCGAGGGCGTCGAGGTCGGCGCGCAGCAGGTCGACGGCGCGGCGGTGGTCCTTGCCCGGGCGTGCGGTGACCCGCCAGGCCGTGGGCACGACCTCCACCGCCAGGTCGACGAGCAGACCCGCGGCCCGGCCGACCGGGTCCGCGCCGACGCCCCGGGCCGGCAGCTCCGGCAGGTGCGGCAGCAGCGGGAACTCCCCCGCGACGGTCGCGGCGGCCTCGCGCGGGTCGGTGCCGGGCAGCGAGCCCACGCCCGTCGCCGCACCCGCGGGCCACCGCTCGGTCGGGCCCTCCTCCTCGGGTTCCTCCGGGGCCGCGCTCACCTGGATGCGCGGCTCGGGGGCGACCGACTCCCCCGGGCGGGCGTCGCCCAGGCCGGCGGCGGCGAGGGCGGCGGCCAACGGGTCGTCCTCGGGTTCGGACTTCTCCTCGCCCAGGCCGGCGGCGGCAAGGAGGGCGGCCAGCGGGTCGTCGGGCGTGCTCACGGGGTCGAGTCTCACACTGCCGCCGGCGGCGTGCCGCGCCGGGCCCGGTATGCCGGGGACAAGGCGGACACGGTGCCGGGACGGGGCGGGGGCGGTGCAGGAACTGCGTACGGACCGGGGTCCTCAGGCCCTGCCCGGCGGCCGGCCGCGCGCCCATGCTCGCCCCGCGCGGGCGGCGCCGCCTCAGGGTTGGGGGACCTCATGGGCACATGGACGGGGATCCGGACGACGCGGCTGCTGGGGGCGGCGACGGCGGTCGCGGCGCTGGTCGGCGGGGTGGTCGCGTGCGCGGCCGGCCCGGCCCCCACCGCGGGCGCCGCGGAGGCCCCCGCCCCGCTCGACGCGACCTGCACGACCCTGGTGAAGATCGACGCCGTGCCCCCGCCCGCCGGTGATCCGTCGACACCCGACCCGGCCGCCGTGCGGGAGTGGGCCGGCCGGATCCTGCCGCTGATCGACTCCGCGGTCACGACTGCGCCCGCGGACGTGTGGCCCTCGCTGACCGCATTGCAGGGCGTGCTGCGGTCGACCGCGGCGACCGGGACCGCGGCCGCGACGGACGCCCCGGTCGTCGCGCGGAGCGTGAACGACTACGAGTCCTGGGCCTACGACCACTGCGGCTACCAGCAGGTCCAGGTCACGGCCACGGAGTACCGGCTCGACGGCGTCCCCGCGACGCTGCACCCGGGTCCGGCGGCGTTCCGGCTGACGAACCGGTCGACGGCGAACCTGTACCACGGTCTGCTGATCGTGCGGCCGAAGGACCAGGCCGTGACCGTCGCGCAGGTCGTGGCGACGGCGCCGGAGCAGCTGGCGCAGCAGGTGGACGTGGTTCCCGGTGCGACGACCGCGGCGCCCGGTCAGCAGGGCGGGATGCTGGTCGACCTGCCCGCGGGGCGCTACCTGGTGCTCTGCCCGCTCGGCAACGGCGACGGGCCGCCGCACCTCATGCGCGGCATGGTCGCCGAGGTGTCGGTGATCTGAACCGGGCTCACGCCGTCGCGGTGATGGTGGCCGAGCCGAGCACGACGTCGCCCCCCGGGTCCTCGCGGTAGAAGGCGACCGCCTGGCCGGGCGCGACCCCCCGGAGCGGCTCGGCGAGCTCGACGCGCACGCTGTCCGCCAGCGGCGTGACCTCGGCGGGTGCCGTGCCGCCGTGCGCCCGGACCTGGACGGTGCACGCGAACGGGCCGCCGGGCGCGGTGCCCGAGCACCAGACCGGGCGCCGGGCCTCGACGGTCCGGACCTCCAGCGCCGACCCGGGCCCGACCGTCACGGTGCCGCTGACCGGCTCGATCCCGAGCACGTACCGGGGGCGCCCGTCGGCGGCGGGCCGGTCGACGCCGAGGCCCTTGCGCTGGCCCACGGTGAAGCCGTGCACCCCGGCGTGGGCGCCGAGGACCTCCCCGGTCACCGCGTCGACGATCTCGCCGGGCCGCTCGCCGAGGCGCTCGCGCAGGAAGCCGCGGGTGTCGCCGTCGGGGATGAAGCAGATGTCGTGGCTGTCCGGCTTGGCCGCGGTGCGCAGCCCGAGCCGGGCGGCCTCTTCCCGGATCGCGGGCTTGCCGGTGTCGCCGACCGGGAACATCGCGTGCGCGAGCTGGTCGGCGCGCAGCACGGCGAGCACGTAGGACTGGTCCTTGCCCGCGTCCGTGGCCCGGCGCAGGACGCCCTGCTCGAGGCGGGCGTAGTGGCCGGTGCACACGGCGTCGAAGCCCAGCGCGAGCGCCCGGTCCAGCACCGCCGCGAACTTGATCTTCTCGTTGCAGCGCAGGCACGGGTTGGGCGTCTCGCCCGCCGCGTAGCTCGCGACGAAGTCCTCGACCACGTCCTCGGCGAACTCCTCCGACAGGTCCCACACGTAGTACGGGATCCCGAGCACGTCGGCGACACGGGCGGCATCGGCGGCGTCCTCGCGCGAGCAGCAGCCCCGGGAGCCGGAGCGCAGCGCGTCGCGCGTGCGGGAGAGCGCCAGGTGGACCCCGACCACCTCGTGCCCGGCCGCGACCGCCCGCGCCGCGGCGACCGAGGAGTCGACGCCGCCGGAGAGCGCCGCGAGAACCCTCATGAGCCCGGCACCCTCACGCGCTGCCGGCGGTTTCCCGCCGGCGCGTGCCGCCCGCGCTGGCCCGGCGGGCCCGCTCGACGACCTGACCGATGACGTCGACGACCGCGGCGACGTCGGCCTCGGTGGTGGTGTGTCCCATGGAGAAGCGCAGCGAACCGCGCGCCACCGCCTCGCTCGCGCCCATGGCCAGCAGGACGTGGCTGGGCTGGGCCACGCCGGAGGTGCACGCCGAGCCGGTGGAGCACTCGATGCCGTGCGCGTCGAGCAGCATGAGCAGGCTGTCGCCCTCGCAGCCGGGGAAGCTGAGGTGCGCGTTGCCCGGCAGGCGCGACGGGCCGCCGTCGATCACCGCCGTGCCCGGGTCGCCGTTGAGCGTGGCGTCGGGGACGACCGCGCGGATCCGGCTCACCAGCTCGTCCCGCAGGCCGGTGAGCACGGCCGCGCGGCGCGGGGCGTCGGCGACCGCCTTCTGCACCGCGGTGGCCAGCCCGAGGACCGCGGGCGTGTCGAGCGTGCCGGAGCGGACGTCGCGCTCCTGACCGCCCCCGTGCAGCAGCGGCACCATCCCGACCTCGCGGCCGAGCAGCAGCGCGCCCGCGCCGTAGGGGCCGCCGAGCTTGTGCCCGGTGAGGGTGAGGGCGTCGACCCCGCTGGCACCGAAGTCGATGGGCAGGATGCCGACGGCCTGCACCGCGTCGGTGTGCATCGGGACGCCGTACCCGTGCGCGACGGCGGCGAGCTCGCGGATCGGGTTGACCGTGCCGACCTCGTTGTTCGCCCACATCACCGAGACCAGCGCGGTGGCCTCGGGGGCCTCCTCGATCGCGGCGCGCAGCACCTCGGGGCGGACACGGCCGGCGGCGTCGACGGGGAGCAGGACCAGCTCGGCGCCCTCGTGCTCGACGAGCCACTCCGCCGACTCGAGCACGGCATGGTGCTCGATGGCCGAGACCAGCACCCGCGTCCGGCGGGCGTCGGCGGCGCGGCGGGCCCAGAAGAGGCCCTTGACCGCCAGGTTGTCGCTCTCCGTGCCGCCCGTGGTGAACACGACCTCCGACGGCCGGGCGCCGACCGCCGCGGCGATGCCCTCGCGGGACTCCTCGACCTCGCGCCGGGCGCGCCGGCCCGCGGAGTGCAACGACGACGCGTTCCCGGTGCGCGCCATGGCCTCTGCCATCACGGCGACGGCCTCGGGCACCATCGGGGTGGTGGCGGCGTGGTCCAGGTACGTCACGGCCGGGACCCCGCTCGACGTCGGGCTCCCGTGGCGGGCGCGGTCTCCTGGTCGCTCATCGCCGTTCAGGGTAGACGCCGGCCCGCGGCCCGGCCCTCCGGCGGGTGGGTACTACGCGGCCGCGACCGCGCGTTCGGCCCGGGCGGCGAGGGTGCGCCGGTCCCCCTCGGGCGCCAGCACGGGCAGCAGGGTGAGCGTGCAGTCCAGGCGCTCCAGCCGCAGGACGCGCAGCAGCGAGTCCCAGAGGGTCTCGTCGCCCACGAACGCGCCGGCGGTGGTGGGCCTGCCGTCGGGCAGCGCGAGGTCGATGCGGACGGGCCGGACCGGGCGGCCGGCGTCGAGCGCGGCCTGGAACGGGGCCCGCCGGAACGGGCCCGACGCCGAGCCGCACCAGGTCGTGCCCTCGGGGAAGACGCCGACGGTGGTGCCGGCGCGCAGGGCGGCCGCCGTGCCCGCGACGACGTCGGGGAGCCCGCGCAGGCCGGCACGGTCGACGAACAGGGCGCCGGTGCGGCGGGCGATCGCGCCGATCAGCGGCCAGTCGGCCACCTCGCGCTTCGCGATCATCCGGACCGGGGCGACGGCGCCGAGCGCCACGACGTCGATCCACGACAGGTGGTTGGCGACCACCAGCACCCCGCCGTGCCCGTCGCCGTGCCCGTAGGTGGTGCCCCGGATCCGGAGGCGGACGCCCGCGGCACGCAGCACGGCCCGGAACAGGCGCGGGTTCGGGCCGAGGAGCAGGACCGGCAGGGCGACGAGCAGGAGTGCCGTCAGCGCGGTGAGCCGGCGCGCCACGCGGAGGCCGGCCCTCCGATCGGCGCGGGGGCCGGCAACCGGGAGGCAGTCGGGCCCGCACGGCGAGCAGGGCGCCCAGGCCGGGCGGTCGGCGAGCGCCGGGAGGCCGGGGTGGGTGGGGTGGAGGGTCCGGAGCGCGGCGGCCGGGAGGGTGACGTCGCCGGCGGGGAGGGGCTCCGGAGGGCGGGGCGCCGCGCGGCGGATCCGCAGGGCCGTGGTCGGCGAGTCCGCGCGCGGCATGGTGCGGCGCGCGGTCCGCTCGCTCACTGCTCGCCCAGGAAGAAGCGGAGGTAGCGCTGGTCGGCGTGCTCGAGGCCGAGCAGGACGAGGAAGTCGGCGCAGCCGAAGGCGGGATCGTGGGCCGGTTCCCCGCACACCCAGGCGCCCAGCCGCAGGTAGCCGCGCAGCAGCGGCGGCAGGGCCGTTTTGCGGTGGCGGGTGGCGGCCTCGGCGTCCCACGGCCGGTGCGGCGTCACGCGGTACTCGGCCGGCGAGAGGTGCGAGGCGAAGACGGTGTCGCGGACCCCGGCGGCCAGCGCGCCGCCGTCGGCGAGCGGGACGCTCGCGCAGCCGGTCAGCCAGCGGTTGCCGGTGAGCAGCATGTACCGGGCGATCCCGGCCCACACCAGCCCCACGACGGCGCCCGCCCGGTGGTCGGGGTGCACACAGGAGCGCCCGGTCTCGACCAGCTCCGCCCGGATGGGGTCGAGGGCGGTGAGGTCGAACTCGCCGTCGGAGTACAGGCCGCCCGCGGCTCGCGCCCGGCGCGGCGGCAGCATCCGGTAGGTGCCGACGACCTCGCCGGTCGCGTCCTCCCGCACCACGAGGTGGTCGCAGAACTCGTCGAACCGGTCGGCGTCGAGGCCGGGACGCGGGCTGTCGAGCTGCGCGCCGAGCTCCCCGGCGAACACCCGGTGGCGGAGCCGCTGGGCGGCCTCGACGTCCGCGGAGTCGGTGGTCAGCAGCAGCGAGTAGCGCGTGGCCGCCGCCTCGGGCGTCCGGACCAGAACCTGGGATGAGGTCACGCATGCTTGGTATCGGCCGGGTCCGAACACGCACGCCATCGGCGGCGTCCCGCGCGTGAAGGCCCGGTGAACCTCGGCGCGGCGTCACACGGTCGGGTGGCGGCCCCGGGAACGGCGGCGGCCCCGCCCCGGGAGTGAGGGGGGCGGGGCCGCGCGCGCAGGTCCGCGCAGATCAGCTCTTGCGCTTGGTGACTTCCTCCTGCAGCTGCGGCGCGACCTTGAACAGGTCGCCCACCACGCCGAAGTCGGCGATCTCGAAGATCGGGGCCTCCGGGTCCTTGTTGACCGCGATGATCGTCTTCGAGGTCTGCATGCCCGCGCGGTGCTGGATCGCACCGGAGATGCCCAGCGCGATGTAGAGCTGCGGGGACACGGTCTTGCCGGTCTGCCCGACCTGGAACTGGTGCGGGTAGAAGCCCGAGTCCACCGCGGCACGCGAGGCGCCCACGGCGGCACCGAGGGAGTCGGCCAGCCCCTCGACCACGGAGAACTGCTCGGCCGACCCCACACCACGACCACCGGAGACAATGACGCTCGCCTCGGTCAGCTCCGGGCGGTCGCCGCCGGTGACCGGCTCGCGCGACTGCACCGTGGCGCTACGACCCGAGGCGGCCGGGACCTCGACGGTCTCCTCGGCACCGGCGCCGTCGGCCTGCTCGACCTCGACCGATCCCGGACGCAGGGTGATCACCGGGTGGGCGGTGTTGGCCTTGGCCTCGGCGATGAACGCCCCACCGAACACCGAGTGGGTCGCGCCCTCCGGAGAGACGCCCACGACGTCGCCGAGCAGCGCGGAGTTGGTGCGGATCGCCAGCCGGCCGGCGATCTCCTTGCCGTCGGCCGACACGCCGATCAGCACCGCCGCCGGGTCCTTGGACTCGACCAGCGAGGCCAGCACCGACACCTGCGGGGTCAGGAAGTCCGACGAGTCGGTCTCCGCCACGTAGATCTTCGCCGCGCCGTGGGCCTTGAGCCCCTCGGACAGCTTCCCGGCGGACCCGGCCGGGCCGACCACGACCGCGGACGGCTCGCCCAGCGCGCGGGCCGCGGTCAGCAGCTCGAACGTGCTCTTCTTGATCTCCCCGTCGAGATGGTCGACGAGGACCAGAACCTCAGCCATGTTCCTTGTGCCTCTTCTCGGAAGTCGTCTCTACGGGGTGGGTCAGATGAGCTTCTGGCCGACCAGGAACGCGGCGATCTTCTGCCCGCCGTCGCCCTCGTCGGTGACCTTCTCGCCCCCGGACTTCGGCGGCTTGGGCTGCGAGGAGGTCACCGTGGACGTGGCGTTGGCCAGCCCGACCTCGGAGGCGTCGATCCCGGCGTCGGCCAGGGTCAGCGTGGTGACCGGCTTCTTCTTCGCCGCCATGATCCCCTTGAACGACGGGTACCGCGGCTCGTTGATCTTCTCGTTCACCGAGACCACCGCGGGCAGCTCGGCGGTCAGCACGGTGACCCCGTCGTCGGTCTCCCGGCGCACCGTGACCGTCGCCCCGTCCACGGTCAGCTCGCGGGCGTGGGTCAGCGAGGGCAGCCCGAGCACGTCGGCCACCATCGCCGGGATCGCCCCGGTCCGCCCGTCCGAGGCCTCGTTCCCGGCCAGGACCAGGTCCACCTCGCCCAGGGTGCCGATCACCTTGGCCAGCGCCTTCGAGGTCTGGATCGCGCACGAGCCGTGCAGCGCCTCGTCCGACAGGTGCACCGCCTTGTCCGCACCCATGCTCAGCGCCTTGCGGATCGCGTCCGTAGCCCGGTCCGGGCCCATGGCCACGACGGTCACCGTGGAGTCGCCGGCCCCGTCGCCTTCCTTGAGCTGCAACGCCGACTCGATGGCGCGCTCGTTGATCTCGTCCAGCACCGCGTCCGTGGCGTCCCGGTCCAGGGTGTGGTCGCCCGAGGACAGTTTCCGCTCGGAGTAGGTGTCCGGCACCTGCTTGACCAGCACGACGATGTTCATCGGACCTCTTCGACCTCCTGCCGGTTGCGCGGCGGCCGCCCCCGCTCCTGCGAGGGGGCACCACGGCGTGTCGCCTGCCAAAACCTGCGTGCGAACCTAGCGTCGGCCCCGGCGGCGTGCGCCGTCGCGACGCGGGCGGGTGACGCCGGGTCGCCCCCGGGCTCCGTCCGCGGCCGGCACGACACCGCCCGGACCACCGGTCCGCCGGCCCCGCGCCGCCCGTGCCGCCCCGTGGATCGGGGCCCGCAGGGGCCGCGGCATGCCGTCTGACCTGGGCCCGATTGTTACCGTGCGGTATCCGAACAGCAAACGGCGCCCGGGGTGAGCCTGCTCACCAGACCCTTCACCAGCAGCGGTTCGGGCCCCGCGGAGTGACATTCCCCGCGTCGGAGCACGGGGCGCGACGGCCCCGTCCGGGGGTCCTGCGGCCCTAGGATCCCCGTGCCGGCCGGCTCCGCGCCGGCGGACGGGGGGACGGGGGTGCGCGCGTGCTGGTGACGGGCTTCGACGACCGCACGGGTCAGGGGTACGTCGTGCGGACCGGCTCCGACCTGGCCTCGGGCGACCGCGAGGAGGGCACCCGCGAGATCACGCACCAGGGCGTGACCGTGCTGCTGACGGACGGGCTCGCCCTCCTCCTCGACGACGCCCTCGCCCACCGCCCCGTCACCCGGCTCGGGTGGGGCGGGCCCGAGGTCCCCCTCACACTCGACGACCACACGTTGCTGGCCTGGCTGAACGAGTGCGTCGGCGGGATCGTCACCGTGTCCGGCGACCCCGGCCCCGACCCCCGGACCGCCCCGTGAGCACCTCCTCCCTCCCGCTGACCGGCGAGCGGACCGTGCCCGGGATCCCGGAGGAGAACTACTGGTTCCGGCGGCACGAGGCGGTGTACGCCGCGCTGGCCCCGCGGTGCGCCGGCGCGACCGTGCTCGAGGCGGGCTGCGGCGAGGGGTACGGCGCGGACCTGCTCGCAGGTGTCGCCGAGCGGGTCCTGGGGCTGGACTACGACGCACTCACGGCGGCGCACGTCGCCCGGCGCTACCCCCGCGTCGGGGTGGCGCGGGCCAACCTCGTCGCCCTGCCCGCCCCGGACGCCCGGTTCGACGCGGTGGTGTCGCTGCAGGTCGTCGAGCACCTGTGGGACCAGGGGCTGTTCCTGCGGGAGTGCCTGCGCGTGCTGCGGCCGGGCGGCCGGGCGCTGGTGTCCACGCCGAACCGGCTCACCTTCTCCCCCGGCCGCGACACCCCGCTCAACCCCTTCCACACCCGCGAGCTCGGGCCCGACGAGCTCGCCGACCTGGTGCGCGAGGCGGGGTTCACCGAGGTCGAGGTGTTCGGCCTGCACCACGGGCCGCGGCTGCGGGAGCTGGACGCGCGGCACGGCGGCTCGCTCGTCGACGCCCAGGTGGCCGTCGCGCTCGGGGGTGGGGCCTGGCCCGCGGACCTGCTCGCCGACGTCGCGTCGGTGACCGTCGACGACTTCCTCCTCACCCCGGACGACCTCGACGCGAGCCTCGACCTGCTGGTGACGGCGAGCCGCCCGTGAGGGGCACCTTCTGCCTGGTCCTGCACAGCCACCTCCCCTGGGTCGCGCACCACGGCCGGTGGCCGGTCGGCGAGGAGTGGCTCTCCCAGGCGTGGGCGCAGGCCTACCTGCCGCTGGCCGACGTGCTGCGCCGGCTCGCCGCGGAGGGCCGGCGGGACCTGCTGACCCTCGGCGTCACGCCCGTCCTGGCCGCGCAGCTCGACGACCCGCACTGCCTGAGCGCAGTACACACCTGGCTGGCGACCTGGCAGCTGCGGGCGCACGAGGCGGCCGGCCGGCTCCCCGAACTGGCCGCGTACGAGCACCGGCGCGCCGCCGCCGCCCTCGCCGAGTTCGAGGCGCACTGGCGCCACGGCGGCTCGCCGGTGTTCCGTTCCCTCGAGGGCGCCGTCGAACTGCTGGGTGGCCCGGCCACGCATCCCTTCGGCCCGCTGCTCGACCCGCGGGTCCGCGAGTTCGCGCTCGGGGCGGGCCTGTCCGACGCCCGGTGGCGGACCGGGGCGCCGCCGGCCGGGATCTGGGCGCCCGAGTGCGGCCACGCGCCCGGGATGGAGCAGGAGTACGCCGCGGCGGGCGTGACCCACTTCCTGGTCGACGGCCCGGCGCTGCACGGCGACACCGCCTTCGCCCGGCCCGTCGGCGACGGGGTGCACTGCCTCGGCCGCGACCTCGAGGTCACCTACCGCGTCTGGTCGCCGCGCAAGGGCTACCCCGGCCACCGCAGCTACCGCGACTTCCACACCTACGACCACGCGTCGGGGCTCAAGCCCGCCCGGGTCACCGGTCCCGACGTGCCGCCGCACGAGAAGGCGCCGTACTCCCCGGCCCGCGCCGCCGCCCAGGTCGAGCGCGACGCCGCGGACTTCGTCGAGGTCGTCGGGGCCCGGCTCGACGCCCTGCGGGAGACGCACGGCCGGCCCGCGCTGACCGTGGCCGCGTTCGACACCGAGCTGTTCGGGCACTGGTGGCACGAGGGCCCGGCCTGGCTGGAGGCCGTGCTGCGGGCGCTGCCCGCGGCCGGGGTGCGGGTGACGACGCTGCGCGGCGCGCTGGCCGACCCGGGTCTGGTCGGGGAGCCGGTCGAGCTGCCGCCCTCGTCCTGGGGTTCGGGCAAGGACTGGCGGGTGTGGGCCGGCGAGGCCGTCACCGATCTCGTTGAGCAGGGCGCACGGGTCCAGGAAGCGCTGCTCACCGCCGTCGGCAAGGGGCGGTCCTTCGCCCGGGACCCGCTCCTCGACGCCCTCGCCGAGCAGGCCCTGCTCGCCCTGTCCAGCGACTGGGCCTTCATGGTCACCACCGGCTCGACGGTCGACTACGCCCGCGGGCGCGCCCACCGGCACGCCGAGCGGGTGTTCGACCTGGCCCGTCTGCTCGACGAGGGCCGGCGCGAGGAGGCCGGCGCGCTCGTCGGCGGCTGGGAGCGGGCGCCCTTCGGGCACGTCGACGCCCGGCGGCTGCGGGTGTGAGCAGGTCCCCGGCTCAGCCCGAGGCCCGTGGATCCGGCTGCAGCGCCTGGTCGCGCAGGTCCGCGAACGAGCCGGCCAGGTAGGTCGAGTACGACGTGTCCGGCGAGTAGCCACCCTGCTCGTACCCACCGGTCAGCCCGACGACCTCCGGGCCGGCCGCGCCGGCGCGCAGCCAGGGGCCGCCGCTGGTCCCGTCCTCCAGCCCCGGGGCGGGCAGCACCAGCTGGGTCGGCGAGAACCGCTGTGTGACGCCGGAGCGGACCGTCGGGCCGTCGTCGGAGTCCGGGTAGCCGAGCGCGCGGACCGGGTCGCCCGCGCCGGGGTCGAAGGCGATCGGGAAGCCTCCGGTGACGTCCTCGACCGGCCCCGCGCCGTCGGCGGGCTCGACGGTCAGGAAGGCGACGTCGAAGTCGGGGTCGGCGTCGGCGAGGAACCGCGGGTCGACGGCGGCGCTCGTCACGGTCCACACGCCGGAGGGTCGGACGCCGTCGTGGTAGCCGGGCACGAACGCCATGCCGGTGCGCGCCGGCGTCCCGTCGCCGGCGGCCACGCAGTGCGCCGCGGTGAGCACGAGGTCCCCCGCGGGGCTGTCGACCACCGAGGCACTGCAGTAGTGGTCGCCGAGGTCGGTCGCCGGTCCGCTGAACAACGCGCCGACGGTGGCGGCCTCGGTCGGGGCGGGCCGTGGGGGCTCGGGGGCCGGGGCCGAGGCAGCAGGCAGAGCGGGCGCCGCGGCGCACCCGGACACGAGGACCACCGTCGTCAGCACGACCAGTGCCCCCGCGATGCCCCGCATACGCCTCCCCGATCGTTCCGGCGTGCAACATCAGCCTAACCGCGACCCTCGGACGGCCGATCACCACCCGGCGGCGGTCACCCGCCGGCCACCACCTGCCAGGATCCACCCCGATGCGTGTGCTGCTGGTGTCGTGGGAGTACCCGCCGGTCGTGGTCGGCGGGCTGGGCCGGCACGTGCACGCGCTGGCGCGCGAGCTCGCCGCGGCCGGGCACGAGCTCGTCGTCCTCACCCGGCAGCCGGCCGGGACGGACGCGGGCACCCACCCCACCACCGACCGGCGCACCGGCGGCATCCGGGTCCTGCGCGCCGCCGAGGACCCGGCGCACCTGGAGTTCGGGCGCGACATGGTGGCCTGGACGCTCGCGATGGGTCACACGCTGGTCCGCGCCGCGCTGACCCGGCTCGGCGGCTGGCGGCCCGACGTCGTGCACGCGCACGACTGGCTCGTCGCCCACCCCGCCACCACGCTGGCCGACGTGCTCGGCGCGCCCCTCGTCACCACCGTGCACGCCACCGAGGCGGGCCGGCACGCGGGCTGGCTCTCGGCCCCGCTGAACCGGCAGGTCCACTCGGTCGAGTGGGCGCTGGCGAACCGCGCCGACGCCGTCATCACCTGCTCGGCGGCGATGCGCGCCGAGGCGGCGCAGCTCTTCGACCTCGAACCCGCCGCGGTCCACGTGGTGCACAACGGTATCGACGCCCGCGGCTGGCGGCTCGGGCGCGAGCGGGCGGCCGCCGTGCGGGCGCGGTACGCGCCCGGGGACGCACCGCTGCTGCTGTTCGTCGGGCGGCTGGAGTACGAGAAGGGCGTGCAGGACCTGCTCGCCGCGCTGCCGCGGATCCGGCGCCGGCACCCCGGCACCCGGCTGCTGGTCGCGGGCACCGGCACCCAGCGCGACTTCCTGCGGTCCGAGGCGCGCCGGCACCGGGTGGGGCGCGCGGCGACCTTCACCGGCCACCTGCCCGACGGCGATCTCGCGGGCCTCCTCGCCGCCGCCGACGCCGTCGTGCTGCCCAGCCGGTACGAGCCGTTCGGGATCGTGGCCCTCGAGGCCGCGGCCGCCGGCGCCACGCTGGTCGCCGCGACCGCGGGCGGGCTCGGCGAGCTGGTCGCCGAGGGCGAGACGGGGTGGTCCTTCCCGCCCGGCGACGTCCCGGCCCTCGCCGGCGCCGTCGACCGCGCGCTCGCCGACCCGCGGGCCGCGGCCGGGCGGGCCCGCGCGGCGCGGGCACGGCTGCGCACCGACTTCTCCTGGCGCGGCATCGCCGCCCGCACCGCCGAGATCTACGCCGCCGCCCCGAACAAGGGTCCGCGGGAGCTGCCACGCCCGAAGATCCCGTCGGGCAACGTGCTCACACCCGCCTGAGCCGCCGCTCCACCGCCGCCCGCTGCTTGCGGGCCATGTCCGCCACCGCCGCCCGCTCGGCCGCCGCGGCCTCGTAGTCCTCCACCCGGTTCCGGACGACGCGGGCGGGCGCACCCACCGCGATCGAGTACTCCGGGATGTCCCCGCGCACGACCGCGTGCGCGCCGAGGACGCTGCCGCGTCCGACCCGCGAGCCGCGCAGCACGGAGACCTTCACCCCCATCCACGTGTCCGGCCCGATCCGGACCGGCGCCTTGACGATGCCCTGGTCCTTGATCGGGACGTGCACGTCCTCGGTCCGGTGGTCGAAGTCGGTCACGTAGACCCAGTCGGCGACGATCGACGCGGCCCCGATCTCGACGTCGAGGTAGCAGTTGACCGTGTTGTTGCGGCCGAGGACCACCTTGTCCCCGATCCGCATCGAGCCCTCGTGGCAGCGCAGCGAGTTGCCGTCGCCGATGTGGACCCAGCGGCCGATCTCCAGCCGCCCGTACCCGGGCCGGGCGACGATCTCGACGTCGCGCCCGAGGAACACCATGCCCCGCAGCACGACGTGCGGGTTCGCGACGCGGAAGCGCAGCAGCCGCCAGTAGCGGACCAGGTACCAGGGTGTCCAGGCGCGGTGCCGGAGCACCCAGCGCAGCGAGGCCACGGTGAGGAAGCGGACCTGCTCCGGGTCGCGGCGCCGGCGGGCCCGGCGCTCCCGGAACGGGGCGCCCCACATCGAGGTCATGGCCGACCCTAAACCGGCGCGCGCGTTTGCCCGGCGACCGGTCCGGGGAAGCACCGCGAGCGATCCGCCCACCCGAGCATCGGAGGTCCCATGACCGAGCGCACCGGCGACGCCCCCGGCGACGAGGGCGCGGACCACGCGCTGACCGGCGACGGGTCCGGCACGGCCCGCGGCGACTACGACCACGACGGCAACCCGCGCACCCCGGGCGACCGCCACGACGCCGGCGCCACCGACGACGCCGCCCGTGAGCTGGACCGCGAGAACGAGAGCGAGCCGACGCGCAGCGAATAGGCACGTCCTAGGGTCGGGGGGTGCCGACGCCGCTGATCCTCGACACCGACCCGGGCGTGGACGACGCCGTGGCCCTCGTCCTCGCCCTGCGCAGCCCCGAGCTCGACGTCCGGGCGGTCACGGCGACCTTCGGCAACGTCGGCCTCGAGCACACCCTGCCCAACGCGCGGCGGCTCGTCGCCCTCGCCGGGCGGCCGGACGTCCCGGTCGCCCGCGGCGCGGGCCGCCCGCTGGTGCACCCGCAGCGCGAACGCGCCGACCACTGGCACGGCGCCGACGGCCTGGGCGGGCGCGCGGGGGCGCTGCCGGACCTGGCCCCGCTCGACCCCCGCCCGGCCGTCGAGCTCATGGCCGACGTGCTGCGCGCCGCCACCGAGCCGGTCACGATCGCGGCGATCGGCCCGCTGACGAACTGCGCGGTGCTGCTCGCCGCCCATCCGGAGCTGACCGACCGCATCGGTCGATTCGTGATCATGGGCGGCTCGCTGCGGGGCGGCAACACCGCGGGTGCCGCGGAGTTCAACGTCTACGCCGATCCCGAGGCCGCGCACCGCGTCCTCACCCAGCCCGAGGTGCCCGTCACGCTCGTGCCGCTGGATCTCACGCTGCGCTGCGTCGCGGACGCGGACTGGGTCGCCGGGCTCGCCGCCGGCGGCCCCACCGGGGCCGTGCTCGCGGAGGTGATCGCGGCCTACCGGCTCGCGTTCCGCGAGCACTACGGCCGGGACGTCGTCGCCCTGCACGACGCCGTCGCGCTGATGGAGGCGATCCGGCCGGGCATCCTGCACACCACCCCGTTGCCACTGCTCGTGGCCTGCGATCTCGGCCCGGCGCGCGGGGTGGTGGTGCCCGACGGCCGCCCGGAGGCGCCCGGCCCCCCGGTCGCCGTCGCGCTGGACGCGGACGTCGAGGCCGTACTGGCCGACATCGCGGTGCGGCTGAAGGACTGACACCCCCGGCTCGATCGCACTCTCGGTGCCCGGACGGGCACGTTCTGCTCCGAAACGGTGATTCCGGGCGGCCGGGCTCCCGGAGCGCGCGTCCGCTCGGCATGATCCTCTTCTCGCGGAAGGGGGCCCGGGTGGAGCTGGCCGTACTCGTCGTCGGGGAGCCGGCCGTCCCCGGGGTCGCGGTGGTCGGCGCCGCCGCGCCGGCCGACGCCCTCGCCGCGGTCCGTGCCCTCCGGCCGCAGGTCGTGCTCGTCGACGCCGACGCCGGGCCCGCCGCGTTGCACGCCGTCGAGACCCTCGCCGCGGAGCTGCCCGAGCTCCCCGTCGTCGGGACGGGCACCGGGCCGGAGCTCGTGCTCGACGTCGTCCGGGCGGGTGCGACGGGGTACGTCCTGCGGAGCGACCCGGCCCTCGTCGAGGTCCTCCGCGCGGCGGCCGCGGGTGGGCCGGCGTTCGGCGAGGGGCTGGCCGAGCGGGCCCTCGACGCGGCCGCCCGTTCCGTCGGGGGCGCGGTGGACGCGGCACCCCGCCTCACCGAGCGGGAGTCCGAGGTGCTGCGGCTGGTGGTCGAGGGGCTCACCGCGCGCCAGATCGCGACCCGCCTCGTGCTGTCGCCGCGCACGGTGGAGAACCACATCCAGCGCACGCTGCGGAAGTTCGACGTGCCGGGGCGGGCCGCGCTCGTCCGGTACGCGATCGAGCACGGCCTCGCGTGAGCCGCCTCCTCGGCGGAGGGGGGTGACGCCCGCATCCGCCGGGCGGAGGTCAGTCGTCCGCGAGCCCCTGCTCGAGGGCGTAGCGGACGAGCTGGGAGCGGTTGTGCAGCTGCAGCTTGCGCAGGGTGTTCTGCACGTGGCTCTCGACGGTGCGGTGCGAGACCACGAGCCGCTCGCCGATCTGCTTCGCGGTGAGGCCCTTCGCGACCTGCCGCAGCACCTCGGTCTCGCGCTCGGTCAGCGCCGGCACCGCGGGCTCGCCCGCCGGGCGTTGCGCGAGGCGGCGGTACTCCCCGAGCACCAGTCCCGCGAGCCCGGGCGTGAAGACCGGGACGCCCCGGGCGGTGCGGTGCACCGCGTCGACCAGCTCCTCGGCGCTCGCCGACTTCACCAGGTAGCCGGTGGCGCCCGCCTTGAGCGCCTCCAGCACGTCCGCGTGCTCGCCGCTCGCCGAGAGCACGAGCACCCTGGTGTCCGGGAGCTTCCCGACGATCCCGGCGATCGCGTCGACCCCGGACGTCTCGCCGAGGTTGAGGTCCATGAGCACGACCTGCGGGCGCACGGCGGGGGCGATCCGGACGGCGGCGCCGGCGTCCGGCGCGGTGGCCACGACCTCGAGGCCGCGTTCGCCCAGGTCCCGGGCCACGCCCTCGCGCCAGATGGGGTGGTCGTCGACCACCATCACGGTCACGCTCACACGCTCTCCCTGCGCTCGTCCGCCCGGGTGGGGATCCGGATCGTCCACTCGGTGCCCCGGCCGGGTCCGGTGTCGAGGTCGAGGGTGCCGCCGAGCCCGGCGACGCGGCCGCGCATCGACTGCGCGACCCCGAGCCGGCCCTGCTCCTCCGCCTCCGCGAGCCGGCCGGCGGGGATGCCCGGGCCGTCGTCGCGCACGCTGATCTCGATCGCGCCGTCGAGCTCCTCGACGAGGACCCATGCCGGCGCCTCGGCGCCGACGTGCCGCTCGACGTTGGCCAGCGCGGCGCGCACCACGGCGTCGAGCTCCCCGACCGTCGCGGCCGGCAGCTCGACGGGGTGCGCCGGTGCCGACACCGTGACCCGGCCCGACGCCGAGGCCCGCAGCGTGGCCGCGAGATCGCGCCGTCCCGCGGCGTCGACCTGGGCGTTGCCGCTGGTCAGCAACGTGCGCAGGGCGACCTCCTGCTCCCCCGCCAGTGCGCCGAGCTCGGCCGCGGCCCCACCCAGTTCCGCCCCGCGGCGCCCGACGTGCGCGAGGACCTGCAGCACGCCGTCGTGCACGGCCCGGGCCAGCCGCTCCCGCTCCGCCGCGGCGGCCTCCTCGGCGACGGCCCGGCGCACCCGTTCGGCGGCCCGGCGCAACACGAGCGAGGCGTAGCCGACGGTGAGCCCGGCGAGCACGAGGATCTGGATGTCGTTGAGCTCGGTCAGGGTGGCCCGGGACTTGGCGAGCACCAGCGCCGCGGAGATCACCGCCGCGGCGACCACCCCGCCCGGGATGCGGTACGCCACCGCGCAGGCGAGCACCGCGCCGGAGGTCCAGATCGAGCCCATGCCGGGGACCGAGGCGTCGAGCTGGGCGTCGGTGACGATCAGCGGCGTGGTGAGCAAGATCCCCGCGCTGACCGCGAGGTCGGCCAGCGCGAGCGGCCCGCGCCGGTCCTCGAACCCGTCGCCGAGATACCCGCGGGCGAGCACCGCGGTCCACACCGTCATCACCGCGAGCACCAGCCCCGCGCCCCATGGCGACGCGTAGTCGGTCATGTGGAACGCCGCCACCCCGAGCACCGTCACCAGCGTGAGCACGCGGTAGACGACGACGCCGCGCCACAGCGGCTCGAGCGGGCGTTCCACGTCGATCAGTGTGGCGGGAACGGGGGCGGCGCGGAACACACGGCCCAGGCTGCCGGCCCGCCGGGCCCCGCCGGATCCGTAGTCCTACGGGGAGTCCTACCGGGCCTTGGTGCCGGAGATCAGGGCGTTGTAGAACCAGGCCCGCGGGACGACCCGGCCGAGCGCGGCGTCGAGCTTCGAGAGCCGCTGCCAGGAGTGGTAGGCGAACATCGCCCAGTTCCAGCCCAGCTTCCCGGGCGGGACGGCCGCCTCGAAGGTCCGCACCGGCCAGCCGAGCATCGCCGCGGTGAGCTCCTCGGTGACGGCGCGAACCTCACGGGCGCCGGCGCGCTCGGCCATCCGCTCCAGCTCGGCCGGGTCGAACGTGTGGATGTCGACGACGGCCTCGAGCGCGGCGGCGCGGCTGGACTCGTCGAGCTCGGCCTGCGGGCGTCGCCACCCCTGCAGCGGGCCGAGCTTCGTGACCGTGGTGGCCGCCTTCCACGTCCACCGGGACAGCCTGCGGGCGTAGGCGTCGCCGACGGTGGTGGGTTCGCCGGCGAACACGAACCGGCCGCCGGGCTCGAGCACCCGCAGCACCTCGCGCAACGCCTGCTCCACGTCGGGGATGTGGTGCAGCACCGCGTGCCCGACGACCAGGTCGAAGGTGTCGTCCGGGTACGGGATGGTCTCGGCGTCGGCCACCTTCCCGTCGACCGGGAGGCCCAGGTGCTCGGCGTTGCGCAGCGCGGCCTGCACCATGCCCGGCGAGAGGTCGGTGACCGACCCCTTCTCCGCGACCCCGGCCTGCATCAGGTTCAGCAGGAAGAAGCCGGTCCCGCAGCCCAGCTCCAGCGCGTGCCCGTACGGGCGGCCGTCCCAGCCGGTGGCCAGCCGGAAGCGGCCGGCGGCGTAGTCGATGCAGCGCTCGTCGTAGCTGATCGACCACTTCTCGTCGTACGTGCCCGCTTCCCAGTCGTGGTAGAGCACGTTGGCCAGCTTCGGGTCCTGCCACGCCGCCTCGACCTGCTCGGCGGTGGCGTGCGGGGTGGGCACCTGGTCCGTACTCATGGGTAGGGACCCTAGCGAGGGCGGGGACGGCCCGGGCGCGACCCCGCGCCCGGGCGGTCCGTCCGCTCAGCCCTGCAGGGCCGCCCTCAGGGTGGCGACGGCCTGGGCGAGCGCGGAGGTCGCCGCCCCGCTGGCGCGCAGGGTGTTCAGCGCGCTGCGCGACCGGCTGCACGCGCTGGTGCGGTCCATGGACGCGTACGCCGCGGCCGGACAGCGCTCCTAGCGCGGCTGCCCGACGACCACCCGCGGCGGCACGGGGACCCGCATCAGGTCCTCGGCGACCACGAGCTCGCCACCGAACACCTCCCGGGCCTCCGCCGCGAACCGCTCCGGTTCGGTGTAGCGCTGGGAGAAGTGCGTGAGCACGAGCGTGCGCACCCCGCAGTCGGCCGCGACGGCGGCGGCCTCGCGAGCGGTGAGGTGGCCGTAGGCGTGCGCGAGGTCGGCGTCCTCGTGCAGGAAGGTCGCCTCGATGACCAGCATGTCCGCGCCGTCGGCCAGGGCGTACACGCCGTCGCAGAGCCGGGTGTCCATGACGAACGCGAACACCTGGCCCGGGCGCGGCGCACTGACCTCCTCCAGCCGCACGCCGTCGAGCTCGCCGCGGGCCTGGAGCTCGCGCACGCGCGGGCCGGTGATGCCGGCGCGGGCGAGGGCCTCGGGCAGCATGCGGCGCCCGTCGGGCTCCACGAGCCGGTAGCCGAAGGCCTCGACGGGGTGCTCCAGGCGTCGGACCTCCAGGGTGCCGAGCTCGTCCCGGGCGACGACACCGTCCCGGTCGTGGGGATGTTCGCGCAGGTCCGCGCGCTCCCGGTAGGAGGTGGCGTACCGGAGCCGGGTGAAGTGCTCCTGGCCCGACGCGGGGAAGTGCGCGTGCACCGGGTGGGGGACGTCGTCGAGGGAGAGCCGCTGCACCACCCCGGGCACGCCGAGGCAGTGGTCGCCGTGCATGTGGGTCAGGCAGATCCGGGTCACGGCGCTCGCGGCGATGCCTGCGAACAGCATCTGGCGCTGGGTGCCTTCACCGGGGTCGAACAGCAACCCGCCGGAGGCGGAGCGTGCGGAGCCGACCATCGACCCGGAGGCGGAGCGTGCGGAGCCGACCATCGACGCCGCTCCCCATCGGAGCAGGTAGCCGTTGTGGTTGCGGGTGCGCGTCGGGGCCTGGCTCGCGGTCCCCAGCACCACCAGCTCGCGCTCCATCTGCACCTCCGGTGCGCGGGTGCGCGGTGCGCGGTGCCCGGCACCACGCACCGCGCACCGCGGCTCAGCGGCCGGTGAAGCTCGCCTTGCCGGGGCCGTTCTCCACGAAGGACTTCATCCCGATCGCGGCGTCGTCGCTGGCGAACACGCCCGCGAACAGCTCCGACTCGATGTCGAGGCCCGTGCGCAGGTCGGTGTCCAGGCCGCCGTCGATCGCCTTCTTCGCGGCGGCGTAGGCCAGGGCCGGCCCGGACGCGAACTGCGAGACGTACTCGACGGACCGGGAGTACACCTCGTCGGCCGGGACGACCTCGTCGACCAGCCCGATCGCCAGCGCCTCCTGGGCGTCGACGAACCGGCCGGTGTAGATGAGGTCCTTGGCGCGCGACGGCCCGATCAGCCGCGCGAGCCGCTGGGTCCCGCCGCCGCCGGGGAAGATGCCGAGCAGGATCTCCGGGAAGCCGAGCTTGGCGTTGTCGCCCGCGATGCGGCGGTCGGCGCCGAGCGCGACCTCGAGGCCACCGCCCAGGGCGTAGCCGGTGACCGCGGCGACCGTCGGCTTCGGGATGATCGAGAGCGCGCCGAGGCCGGCCGAGAGGGCGCGGGCCTGCGGGGCCATGTCCGAGTAGGACATGGTCGCCATCTCCTTGACGTCGGCGCCCGCCGCCAGCGTCTTCTCGCCGCCGTAGACGATCACGGCCCGGACGTCCGCCCTGGTCGCGGCCTCCTGCGCGACCTGCAGCAGCTCCGCCTGGACCTGCCGGTTGAGCGCGTTCATGGGCGGCCGGTCCAGCCGGATCGTGCCCACCCCGTTGTCGACCTCGAGCCTCACGAATTCCGTCACGCCCGGACCCTAACCCGGCGGGCGGGCCCGGTGGCCCGCCCGCTCACCCGACGGCCAGGGCCCCGCCCCTGCGGCGACGTCAGCGAAGCCAGGCGCTGTACCGGCCGCGGCGGCGCTGCACGGCGAGCGGCAGGCCGAAGGTCGCGGTGAGGTTCTCGTCGGTGAGGACGTCGTCGAGCAGCCCGGCGGCGACGACCTTCCCGTCGCGCAGCAGCAGACCGTGCGAGTACCCCGGCGGGATCTCCTCGACGTGGTGCGTGACCAGGACCGACGCCGGCGCCTCGGCGTCGAGCGCGAGGGTCGACAGCCGCGACACGAGGTCCTCGCGGCCGCCGAGGTCGAGACCGGCCGCGGGCTCGTCGAGCAGCAGGAGCTCGGGATCGGTCATCAGGGCGCGCGCGATCAGCACCCGCTTGCGCTCGCCCTCGGAGAGGGTGCGGTACTCGCGGTCGGCGAACCCGGCCATGCCGAGCTGCGCGAGCAGGTGCTCGGCGCGCTCGGTGTCCACCGCGTCGTAGCGCTCCCGCCAGCGGCCGAGCACGCCGTACCCGGCGCTGACCACGACGTCGGACACGACCTCGTCGCCCGGGATCCGGATGCCGAGGTTCGCCGAGGTCAGGCCGATGCGCGGGCGCAGCTCGAACACCGCGACCCGGCCCATCCGCTCGCCGAGGATCTCGACGGTGCCGGCCGTCGGGTGCATCTCGGCGGCGGCGAGGCGCAGCAGGGTGGTCTTGCCGGCGCCGTTGGGACCGAGGACGACCCAGCGCTCGTCGAGCTCGACCTGCCAGTCGACGGAGTCGAGCAGCACGGTCCTGCCGCGGCGGACGGAGACCCCGTCCATGTTGATCACGAGATCGGACAGATCGGGTGTGACGCTCTGCACGGAGGTTTCTGCGCCGGCGGGCGATCCGGGGGAACTCACCCCCTTATCCTCGCCGATCGTGCCTGTCTTCCCGTTGGGTGCCCACGTCGACGAGACCGGGGCGCGCTTCGCCGTCGCCTCGACCAGCGCCGACGCCGTCGAGGTGTGCCTCGTGGACGGTGCGCCCGGGGAGCTGGTCGAGCGGCGGGTGGAGCTGACCGAGCGGACCTTCGGGGTGTGGCACGGGCACGTGCCGGGCGTGCGGCCGGGGCAGCGCTACGGCTTCCGGGTGCACGGCCCGTACCGCCCGTGGGAGGGCCACCGGTTCAACCCGCACAAGATCCTCGTCGACCCGTACGCGCAGCGGATCACCGGCGACGTGACCGACCTGCGGGCCGCTCGCGGCTGGGTCGACGACCCGATGACCGGCCCGGCGAGCACGGTCGACTCGCTCGGCGCGGTGCCGTTGTCCGTGGTCGAGGCGCCCTTCGACGCGCCCCTGCCGCCGCGCCCCGACGTCCCGTGGTCCGAGACGGTCGTCGCCGAGCTGCACGTGAAGGGGTACACGGCGCGGCACCCGGACGTCCCGCCGGAGCTGCGCGGCACGTACCTGGGGCTGGCGCACCCTGCCGTCGTCGACCACCTGCTGCGGATCGGGGTCACCGCCGTCGAGCTGCTGCCGGTGTGCGCGAGCACCTCGGAGCCCGCCCTGCTCGAGCGCGGCGCCCGCAACTACTGGGGCTACTCCACGCTCGGCTTCCTCGCCCCGCACGGCGGCTACGCGAGCACGCCGGGCGCCGAGACCGCCGAGTTCCGGTCCATGGTCGACGCGCTGCACCGGGCGGGCATCGAGGTGATCCTCGACTTCGTCCCGAACCACACGTGCGAGGGCGGCGTCGGCGGCGTGACGCTCTCCTACCGCGGCCTCGACGCCCGCGCCTACTACTCGCTCGGCGGCCTGGGCCACGACGCCGACATCACCGGCACCGGCAACACGCTCGACGCCGGCTCCCCCACCGTGATCCGCCTGGTGTGCGACGCCATGCGGCACTGGGTCACCCGCTACGGCGTGGACGGCTTCCGCATCGACCTCGCCTCGGTGCTCGGCCGGCCGCACTCCGGCCCGTTCGACCCGAACTCCGCGCTGCTCACCGCGATCGCCCAGGACCCCGTGCTGTCGACCTGCAAGCTCATCGCCGAGCCGTGGGACGCCACCGGCGAGGGCTACCGGGTCGGCGGCTTCGGCGTCGCGTGGTCGGAGTGGAACGGCCGTTACCGCGACGCCGTGCGCGACTTCTTCCGCGGCCACGGACACATCGCCGAGCTGGCCTCCCGGGTGACCGGCAGCTCCGACCTGTACGCGCTGTCCGGGCGGCGGCCCTGGGCGTCGGTGAACTTCGTGACCGCGCACGACGGCTTCACCCTGCGTGACCTCGTCTCCTACGAGCGCAAGCACAACGAGGCCAACGGCGAGCAGAACCGCGACGGCACGGACGACAACCGCTCGCAGAACTTCGGCGTGGAGGGCGAGACGTCGTCGCCGGTCGTCCGGGCGCGGCGGCGGGCGACCGCGCGGGCCATGCTCGGCACGCTGCTGCTGTCGATCGGCACGCCGATGGTCCTCGGTGGCGACGAGCGCTGGCGGACCCAGCACGGCAACAACAACGCCTACTGCCTCGACGACGAGACCACCTGGGTCGACTGGTCCCCCGACGCGCTCGACCCGGGGGCGGCCGACGCGATGACCCGGTTCGTCGCACGGGTCGCGGCGATCCGGCGGTCCTCCCCCGCCCTGCACCGCGACCGCTTCCTCCGCGAGGAGGAGGTGCTGTGGTGGCACCCGTCGGGGCGCCAGCTGACCCGCGACGACTGGCACGACGCCCACGCCCGCTCCCTCGGCCTGCTCGCCGGCGAATGGGTGTTCCTGCTGCACGCGGGCACCACGGGTACGGCATGCGTCCTGCCGCGCGGCGGCTCGCCCCTCGTCCCGGTGCTCGACACCACCCAGGAGGACGGGATCCCGGCCACGGCGCGCCCCCTGCGGCCCGGGAGCACCATCACGCTCCCTCCGCACTCCCTCCTGCTCCTGCGACGCATCGCCGGCTGATCGTTCCCGCCGGACGGCCGTACCCGCGGGGCGAACGGCCGAACTTCGGCGCGTCCGAGTTTGTCCCTCCGAGTCCGTCGGGCATCCGCGGCCACCCCGCCGGCCATGGCGGGGCCGCGGCGGCGGATCCGCCGCGCGAGCGCAGGAGGACGTGTGGTGGAAACGGGACGGCACCTCGGCCGCGGGCTCGCGGTCGGGGCACTGGTCGGCGTGACCGGCAGGCTCCTCTTCGCACGCCGGCGGCCCGGCCCGACCTGGCTGATGCCGGTCGCCGCGGCGGGCGCGGCCCTGCTGGGAATGGTGGCGGCGGCGCGGGCGCCCCGCACGAGCGACGAGGAGCGGCACGATGGGTGACGGGACGGGGTCCTCGGACCTGGCCGACATCAGCGGCTACATCATGCTGGGCAGCAAGAAGCTGACGCTGCGCATCCGGGTCGAGGAGACGGGCGAGGCCCAGATCGACGCCGACCTGGCGGGTGAGGGCGGGGACGCCGCCGAGGAGCAGGCCTGGGCGACCGGCCCCGGGTCCGACCAGGACGGTGGGCAGGACCGCGGCGCCGACGGGGAGGCCACCCCGGACGAGCCGGAGGACGAGGTCTCGCCGGACGAGCTCGGGGACGAGGCCGAGGAGCCCGAGGGCGCGGGACGGTCCGACGTGGACAGCGCGCCCGAGGAGACCGACGAGTCCGACCGGTCCGCCGAGGACCTCGGGGACTCCGACGAGGACACGGAGGGCGCCGACGGCGAGGTCGGCGAGGAGGCCGAGTACGACGACGCGGGCGCCGAGGACGAGGGCGACTTCGACGAGGGCGAGGACGCCGACGAGGCCGACGAGGCCGACGAGCTCGAGGACGATGCCGACGAGGGCGACGAGCTCGAGGACGCCGAGGACGCCGAGGACGCCGAGGCAGACGAACTCGCCGACGACGAGTCCGACGAACTCGAGGACGAGGACTCGGAGGAGTTCGACGAGGACGAGGACGAGTACGAGGACGCCGACGAGGGCGACGAACTCGAGGACGATGCCGACGAGGGCGACGAGCTCGAGGACGACGCCGCCACCGACGAAGGCGGGCCCGCCGAGGACGAGGAGGCCGAGTACGACGACGAGGACGCAGACGAGGCCGAGGGCGACGAGCTCGAGGACGACGCCGCCACCGACGAGGGCGAGCCTGCCGAGGACGACGAGGCCGAGTACGACGACGAGGACGCAGACGAGGCCGAGGGCGACGAGCTCGAGGACGACGCCGCCACCGACGAGCGCGAGCCCGCCGAGGACGACGAGGCCGAGTACGACGACGAGGCCGGCGGCGAGGACGAGTACGACGAGGACGAGGACGCCGACGCCGACGCGTACGACGACGCCGACCAGGGCATCGACGACGCCGAGGACGACGACTCCGAGGCGGACGAGGCGGACGAGGCGGACGAGGCGGACGAGGACGACTCGGCCCGCGCCGAGTCGACCGGATCCGAGGACGACGGCGACACCGCCGACGCCGAGGACACCGACGGGGACGGCGCTGTCGATCGGGGCAGCCCGTCCGAGGACGAGCTGCGCGACCTCCTCGTCCATCGCGCCCGCCCCGCGCGCTCCGAGCGGGAGCGGGTGGCGTCGGACCGGGGGGCTCGCGCCTCCCGGACCACCCGCGGGGGGTCGTCGGGGCGGCGCAGCGGGCAGCAGCGCACCGCCCGCCGGCGTGGCGGCGGCGCGGAGGGTGCGAGCTGAGTCCACCGCGACTGGGCCGCCCGGCCGAAGCACGCCTGGGCCGACCGCTCGTTCTCGCTGGTCGGAGTGGACGCCGTCCGCGCGAGCGGGTGTGTCGGCCCGCGCGCTCGGGTACGTGCGCAGCACGCTTCACCGCGAGCGGGCGACGCCGCCCGCCGTCGACGAATGCGGAGGTGGTCCGTGGCCAGGCGCACCAGCGACCGTGATCGCGACTTCGCGCTCAGCCGCGTGATCGCGATCGTCAACGACAAGGGCGGGGTGGGCAAGACCTCCCTCGCCGCGAACCTGGGCGGGCAGTTCGCCGGCGCCGGCTACCGCACCCTGCTCCTCGACCTCAACCGCCAGGCCAACCTCGCCGACGACCTGGGCTATCGCGGCTCGGACATCGACGACGAGGGCGCCGGGCTGCTCGGCGCGATCGTCGCCGGGACACCGCTGCGGCCGGCGGAGGACGTCCGACCGCAGCTCGACGTCGTGTGCGGCGGCGCCCGCCTGGAGGACCTCACCCCGGTCATGGTGTCCCGGCTGCAGCACCACGGGCGCGAGGCGTTCCGGGTGCTGGGCGACGTGCTCGCCCCCGCGGCCGCCGGCTACGAGGTGGTGTTCATCGACTGCCCGCCGGAGTCGACCATCCTCACCGACCTCGCGCTGGCGTCGGCGCGCTGGGTGCTGATGCCCACGAAGTCCGATCTGGGCGGGCTCCTCGGCATGACGCTGGTCGCCGAGCGGTTCGCCCTCGCCCGCGAGATCAACGCCCGGCTCGGGCTGCTCGGTGTGGTGCTGTTCGCGACGGGCAGCCGCGCCCGCGCCGTCCAGGACGAGGCCCTCGCGGCGATCGACGAGGCCTTCGGCGGCTCCTCGCCCCGGTTCGAGACCACCATCCGGCACGCGGAGCGCACCGCCCAGGACGCGCGGCGCCTCGGCAAGCTCGCCCACGAGCTGGAGGTCGAGGCGGCCGCCCAGCCCGCCTGGTGGGAGGAGCTCCGTACGGGCAGCCGCACCCGGCGGATCTCCGCGACGGCCGCGAGCGTCGCGGGCGACTACCGCGCGCTCGGCATCGAGGTGCTCACCGCGCTGCAGGCCGCCGAGGACGCGGAGAAGACCGGGAAGTCCCGGCGTCCCCGTGCCGGGGCACGGCGGAAGGCCCGCGCGTGAACCGGCCGACCCGTGACCTGTCCTCGACGTTCGGGACCGCGGCCGCCGGCCTGCGTCCCGCGCGACGCCGGCGCCGGGCCGCGCGGGGGGACGACCGCGGGGAGACGCGGGCCGGCGCCGGACCACGACGGGACGACAGCGCGAACGACACGACCGACCGGGCCGACGACACCACCGGCCGGCCCGCGGACACCACGACCCCCGACACCGGGACCGCGGCCACCGACGACACCCCCGACGGTCTCACCGACGACGACGGCACCACCGCCGGCACCGACGAACCGGCCGGCACCGAGACGCACGCCGACGCCGACCACACCGACGACACCGACGACACGAGGAGCGGAGCGATCCCCACCGACGACAGGACCGACCACCGCACCCACTCCGACGCGAGCCGGGCGAACGGGCGCTCCCCGGCCCCGGCCGGGAGTCCCGTGGAGCGCAACGGCCGCCCGGAGCCGCGCCGCACCCGCACGCCGGGCCGTTCGGGAGCCCCGGACCGGCGGACTCGCCCACCCCGCCCCCGCTACGGCGAGGTGCGCCTGCGCGACGCCCGGCAACTGGACTTCCTGATCCTCGCCGTCGTCGAGGGCCGGCCGGAGAACGGACGCGTGGTGCACGAGACGCTCCGGAAGCGCAGCGACGGCGTGTTCCAGCCCTCGTTGCAGGGCACGTACCACCGGCTGCACCGGCTGAAGAACGACCGGCTGATCACCCTGGGGCCCGACAGGCGGCACTACCGGCTCACCCCGCTGGGCGAGCGCATCCTGGCCGCCCGCCGCCGCGAGTGGGCGGCCTTCGCGCACGGCGTCGACCGCATCGTGGGGTCCGCCGGCTCCTGACGCGGCAACCCGACCTGACGGCGTCGCACCGATGCGTCGCTCCAGGCGTTCGCAAGGAAGACGTCCGGAGTTCGAACGTTCCGCTGCCGGCCGTGGATCATGGGCGAGCACGGCTGCGCACGGCTGCGCACGGCTGCGCACGGCTGCGCACGGCAAGGACACCGGCGAGACCGATGACCACCCCGCGCTCCCCGGCGTAATCTTCCGACCATGCCGCGTTACGAGTTCCGCTGCCGCGAGTGCACCACGACCTTCGAGGTCGACCGCCCCATGGCCGCGGCCTCGGACCCCGCCGACTGCCCGCACGGCCACAGCGACACCGTCAAGCTGCTCTCGACCGTCTCGCTCGGCGGCCGCGCCGGCGCCGCACCGGCCATGGCCCCGACGGGTGGCGGGGGCGGTTGTTGCGGCGGGGCCTGCGGCTGCGGCTGAACCCGGCACCGGTCCACCGCGGCCGAGCGTCGGGCCGGCGAACCCCGGCCGGCCCGAACCCGGCCGGCCCGAACCCGGCCGACCGACCCGGGTGATCAGCGCGGATCAACGCGGGATCAGGGTGTTCTGCCGCGCCACGATCCACCAGCGCCCCTGCTCCCGCACCAGCACGTAGAGCGCGGACATCGTGTGGTCGAGGTCGATCGGCGCGCCCTCGGCGTCGACGGCGCGGGCCAGCTTGCGCACGAGGGCGACGTCCGGGCGCACGAAGGTGACGTCGTCGATCTCGTAGCGCGCGTACTGGTCCTTCAGGAACCCGGTCACCGCCTGCGCGTGCACCTCGCGCAGCGCGGCGAGGCCGGCGGTCGCGCGCCCGTTCACGCCCACGGCCACGGCGTTCGCGGCGAAGTGCCGGGTCATCAGCTCGGCGTCGTTGGTGTTCAGCCCCGTCTCGACGTCGGCGATCACCTGCCGGAGCGCCGCCAGGTCGGCGGTGTGGTCGGCGTCGTCGGAGAGGGAAGGAGCGGTGTCCACGGAGGTCATGCGGACACCCTCGGACCTCGACCCGACTCGAGGTCAACCCTCCCCGCACGCACGAACGGCACCCTCGCTCACCAGGGATGAGCGCGAGTGCCGTTCGTGCGTGCGGAACTAGCCTAGGCCAGGACGACCTTGCCCAGCTCGGCGGGCGAGGCCAGCAGCCGGTGCTGCGGGAGGACCCGGACGGTGTAGCCCGCCAGCCCGGCGTGCGGCAGCGGGACCACGGCCTCGAAGCGGTCCGCGCCGTCCGTGGCGCCGACGTGCTTCATCGCGACGCGGACCGTGTCGTCGAGCTCGTCCGCCTCGTCCACCCGGCCGACGATCGCCTCGACGATCACGTCGTCGGGCGAGAGCCCGCCGAGGTCGACCGCGGCCCGCACGGTCATGGGCGCCCCGACGACCGGGGTGTCCGGCAGCCCGGAAGCGTCGACCCCGGTGACCTGCACCTTCGTCCACGCGCTGTTCAGCTTCTCGCGGTAGGACGCGATCTCCTTCGCCCCGGCGAAGTCCGCGCCCGTGACCGTGCGGGCGGCCTCGGCGGCCGGCGCGTACCAGTCCTCGACGTACTCCCGGACCATCCGTGTGGCCTGGACCTGGGGGCGCAGCGTCTCCCAGGTGTGCCGGACCAGCGCGGTCCACTTCGGCGGCACGCCCGCGTCGCGCTCGTAGAACGCGGGTGCGACCTGCGTGGCGAGCAGCTCGTAGAGCGCCTGGGCCTCGAGGTCGTCGCGCTTGTGCGGGTCGTCGATGCCGTCGGCGGTGGGGATCGCCCAGCCGTTGCCCCCGTCGTAGAGCTCGTCCCACCAGCCGTCGCGGATGGAGAGGTTGAGCCCGCCGTTGAGCGCCGACTTCATGCCGGAGGTGCCGCAGGCCTCGAGCGGGCGCAGCGGGTTGTTCAGCCACACGTCGCAGCCCCAGTACAGGTAGCGGGCCATCGACATGTCGTAGTCCGGCAGGAACACGATGCGGTGCCGCACCGCGGGGTCGTCGGCGAACCGGACGATCTGCTGGATGAGCGCCTTGCCGCCGTCGTCGGCCGGGTGGGACTTGCCGGCGACGATGAGCTGCACCGGGCGGTGCGGGTCGAGCAGCAGGTCGCGCAGCCGGGCGGGGTCGCGCAGCATCAGCGTGAGCCGCTTGTAGGTCGGCACGCGCCGGGCGAAGCCGACGGTGAGCACGTCCGGGTCGAAGACGTGGTCGGTCCAGCCGAGCTCCGGGGTGGACGCCCCCCGCTCCAGCCAGGCGGCCCGCACGCGGCGGCGGACCTCGTCGACCAGCCGGGCGCGCAGGGCGTTGCGCAGGCCCCACAGCTCGGCGTCGCCGACGTGGTCCAGGGCGGAGGCGGAGCTCGCGGAGCCGGTGCCGGGCTCGCCGATCAGGGCGGCCACGTCCGGGGACTCCCAGGTGTGCCCGTGCACGCCGTTGGTGACCGAGCCGATCGGCACCTCCTCGGCGTCGAACCCGCGCCAGAGGCCGCCGAACATCCCGCGCGAGACCTCGCCGTGCAGCCGCGAGACGCCGTTGGCGCGCTGCGCGAGCCGCAGCCCCATGTGCGCCATGTTGAACATGGCCGGATCGTCCTCGGAGCCCATTGCGAGCAGCCGGTCGGTCGGCAGGCCGGGCAGCAGCGCGTCGGTGAGGTAGCGGCGCACCAGGTCGACCGGGAAGCGGTCGATGCCCGCCGGGACCGGGGTGTGCGTGGTGAACACGGTGCCGGAGCGGACCGCCGCCAGCGCCTGGTCGAAGTCGAGGCCCTTCGCCGAGCGGAGCTCGCGGATGCGCTCGAGACCGAGGAAGCCGGCATGGCCCTCGTTGGTGTGGAAGACCTCGGGCTCCGGGTGCCCGGTCGCGGCACAGTACGCGCGCACCGCCCGCACGCCGCCGACGCCGATCAGGATCTCCTGCTTGATGCGGTGGTCCTGGTCCCCGCCGTAGAGCCGGTCGGTGACGGTCCGCAGGTCGACGTCGTTGGCCTCGATGTCGGCGTCGAGCAGCAGCAGCGGCACCCGGCCGACGGCGGCCTGCCACACCCGCGCGGCGAGCGTGCGGCCCTCGGGCATGGCGACCTCGACGACGACCGGGGTCCCGGCGGTGTCCGTGAGCAGCTGCAGCGGCAGGCCCTGGGGGTCGAGGACGGGGTAGTGCTCGAGCTGCCAGCCGTCGAGGGAGAGCGACTGGCGGAAGTACCCGGACTGGTAGAGCAGCCCGACGCCGATCAGCGGCACCCCGAGGTCCGACGCGGCCTTGAGGTGGTCGCCGGCCAGCACGCCCAGGCCGCCGGAGTAGTTCGGCAGCACCTCGGAGACGCCGAACTCCATGGAGAAGTAGGCGATTCCGGCCGGCAAGCCCTCCTCGCCCTGGTACCAGCGGTCCTCGGTGAGGTAGCGCTCCAGGTCGGCGGCCAGGCCGGCGACGGTCGACACCAGCTCGGCGTCGTCGGCCAGCTCGGTCAGCCGCGCGGTCGGTATCTCGCCGAGCAGGCGCACGGGGTCCTCCCCCGACCGCTCCCACGCGTCGGGGTCGAGCGAGGCGAACAGCTCGCGGGTGGCCGGGTGCCAGCTCCACCGCAGGTTGGTCGCCAGGGTCTGCAGCGGGGCCAGCCGTTCCGGCAGCTGTGCTCGGACGGTGAAGCGGCGGAGGGCTCTCACGGGGGCGGAGACTAGTACGGGATCGGTACGGTGACCGATCCAGCAGCCACCCGCCCGGTACGGCCGCCCGTCGGCGGGGCCGCCCGCCGACCACGATCGGGTGGAGTCGGGCCGCCGCGCGGACGAGTGGCCCCGCAGGCCGCCGGCCCCGCTCGCGGTCACGCTGCGCAGCCGGATCGACCGCTCGCCGCGGACGGGTCGCCGGGCGGTCCCGACCGCTCGGTGAAGAGCGTGTGAACCCCTGCCGCCACGCCCGATCCCGTTACGCGCAGCGGTGGACGGGGTAGGTACGGTTGTGACGCACACGATGGCGGGGCTTCCGTGTGCGCAATCCGACGACGAACGCGGGGGTGCTGTCGATGACCGGTCGGCTCGGGATCGATGACGTCAGTCCCGCGGTGGGCGACGGCCGTCATCCCAGCAAGGCCGTGGTCGGCGAGGTGATCCCCGTCCGCGCCACGGTGTGGCGCGAGGGGCACGACGCCGTCGCCGCCAACGTGGTGTGGAAGCGGCTCGGCTCCACCGCGCAGGCCGAGCACGTGCGGATGCTGCCCGACGGGGTGGGCACGGACCGGTTCGTCGCCACCGTGGTGCCGGACGAGCCGGGCCTGTGGACCTTCCGCGTGGACGCCTGGAGCGACCCGTGGGCCACCTGGCGGCACGCCGTCGAGGCCAAGCTGAAGGCCAACCAGACCGCCGACGAGCTGGCCAACGACCTGGAGTCCGGCGCCCGGCTGCTGCAGCGCGTGGGCCGGCGGCCCAGCGAGCGCGCCAACCGGGACCTGCTCTTCGGCGCCGCCAACGCGCTGCGCGACACGGCGCTGCCGCTGCACGCCCGCGTCGCCCCGGCGCTCTTCCCGGCGGTCCACGCGATCATGACCGAGCGCCCGGTGCGCGAGCTGATCACCCGCGGCCGCACCCAGCAGGTCTACGTCGACCGCGAGCGCGCGCTGTTCGGCTCCTGGTACGAGTTCTTCCCCCGCTCCACCGGCGGGCGGGACGAGACCGGACGCGCGGTGCACGGCTCGTTCGTCACCGCGGCGAAGGAGCTCGACCGGGTCGCCGGGATGGGCTTCGACGTGGTGTACCTGCCGCCGATCCATCCGGTCGGCACGGTGCACCGCAAGGGCCGCAACAACTCCGTGCACGCCGAGCCCGGCGACGTCGGCTCCCCGTGGGCCATCGGCTCCGCCGACGGCGGGCACGACGCGATCGACCCGGAGCTCGGCACGATCGACGACTTCGACTCCTTCGTCGCCCGCGCCAAGGACCTGGGCATGGAGGTCGCGCTCGACTTCGCGCTGCAGTGCGCGCCGGACCACCCGTGGGTCGAGGCCCACCCGGAGTGGTTCACCGTGCGCCCGGACGGGTCGATCGCCTACGCGGAGAACCCGCCGAAGAAGTACCAGGACATCTACCCGATCAACTTCGACAACGACCCCGCCGGGCTCTACGCCGAGGCGCTGCGGGTCGTCCTGCACTGGGTCGAGCACGGGGTCCGGATCTTCCGGGTGGACAACCCGCACACCAAGCCGCCGAACTTCTGGCACTGGCTGATCTGGCAGGTCAAGGCCCGCCATCCGGACGTGCTGTTCCTGGCCGAGGCGTTCACCCGCCCGGCCCGGCTGTTCGGGCTCGCGCGGCTGGGCTTCACCCAGAGCTACACCTACTTCACCTGGCGCACGGAGAAGGAGGAGCTGACCGAGTTCGCGCTCATGCACGCCGAGCGCGCGGACGAGTGCCGGCCCAACCTCTTCGTCAACACCCCGGACATCCTCCACGAGTCGCTGCAGACCGGCGGCCCGGCGATGTTCGCGATCCGTGCCGTGTTGGCCGCGACCATGTCCCCGACCTGGGGCGTGTACTCCGGTTTCGAGCTGTTCGAGGGCACCCCGGTCAAGCCGGGCAGCGAGGAGTACCTCGACTCGGAGAAGTACGAGCTGCGCCCGCGGGACTTCCAGGCCGCGCTCAACGAGGGCCGCTCGCTCGAGCCGTTCCTCGGCCGGCTGAACGAGATCCGGCGCGGCCACCCGGCACTGCAGCAGCTGCGCGAGATCCACTTCCACGAGGTGGACAACCCCGAGCTGCTCGTCTACTCGAAGCGGGACCCGGCGAGCGGCGACGCGGTGATCGTGGTCGTCACGCTCAACTCGCACGAGGTGCGCGAGGGCATGGTCCGCCTCGACATGCCGGAGCTCGGCCTGGGGTGGAACGACGAGTTCACCGTGACCGACGAGATCACCGGGGACATCTTCCGCTGGCAGGAGCGCAACTACGTGCGGCTGCAGCCGCTGGAGAACGTCGCGCACATCCTGCGCGTGCACCGGGGCTGACCCCGCTCCTTCCCGACGACGCCCGTCCCGCAGCCGCGCGGGGCGGGCGTCGTCGCGTCCGGGGGAAGTTCCGGCAAAACCTGATATCACTTTGCTATGGTAGGCATGTCACGAAAGGAGCCCGCCATGTCCGACTCCCCCGCCCTCGCCCCGCCGCCCGACGTTCCCGAGATGCCGCAGCCGCACGTCGAGGAACGCCTGCTCACCGGAGCCGGCGGCTTCGGGATGCTGGCCGTGGTGCTGGTGCTCGTCCTCGGCGGCGTCGCGCTGCTCGCCCTCAGCGGCACGCTCGGCCCCGTCGGCACCGGGCTGGGCGCGTTCGCCCTGGTGGTCGGCCTGATCCTCGCGGGCGGGCTCACCGCCGTGGCGCCCGGCGAGGCCCGCGTGGTGCAGCTGTTCGGCCGCTACCTCGGCACGATCCGCACCAGCGGCTTCCGCTGGCTCAACCCGTTCACCCAGCGGCGCAAGATCTCCACCCGGATCCGCAACCACGAGACCGAGCTGGCCAAGGTCAACGACGCGGACGGCAACCCCATCGAGATCGCCGCGGTCGTCGTCTGGCAGGTCCGCGACACCGCGAAGGCGAGCTTCGAGGTCGACGACTTCGTGGAGTTCGTCGCGATCCAGTCCGAGACGGCGGTCCGGCACATCGCGACCAGCTACCCGTACGACAACCAGGGCGCGCCCGGACTGTCCCTGCGCGACAACGCCGACGAGATCACCGGACGGCTGTCGGCGGAGATCGCGGCGCGGGTCGAGTCGGCCGGCGTCGCCGTGATCGAGTCCCGCATCACCCGACTCTCCTACGCCCCCGAGATCGCCCAGGCGATGCTGCGCCGCCAGCAGGCCGGCGCGGTCGTCGCGGCCCGGGAGAAGATCGTCGAGGGCGCGGTGGGCATGGTCAAGCAGGCCCTCGACCGGCTCAGCGAGCAGGAGGTCGTCGACCTCGACGAGGAGCGCAAGGCCAGCATGGTCAGCAACCTCCTGGTGGTGCTCTGCGGCGACCGCGACACCCAGCCCGTCGTCAACACGGGCTCGCTCTACTCGTAACCGGATGCCCTCCGAGCGCAAGAAGATCCTGTTGCGCCTCGACCCGGCCGTGCACGACGCGCTCGTCCGGTGGGCCGACGACGAACTGCGCAGCACCAACGCCCAGATCGAGTTCCTGCTCCGCCGGGCGCTGGCCGACGCCGGCCGGCTGCCCGGGGCGGCGGCGCCGATGCGCCGGCCCGGACGGCCCCGCCGCGAGGAGCGGGAGACCGGCGAGCAGCCCGAGGCCTGACCCACCCGGTCCCGGAGGAGACCCACTGCTCGCGCTCGTGCTCGCGGAGGTCGCGGCGAGCGGGCGGCCCCGCACCTGGCAGCACTGGGTGCGCCACCGCGCGCGGCACGCCGGAGGCCTCGTGCGCGACCGGCTGGCGGCGTCCCGCCGGATCCGGGTGCAGCAGCGCCGGCTGCTCGGGATCTTCCCCGTCGACGACGTCACGGTGCGGGACACCCGGGCCGGGCGCCGGCTCCTCGACTCCGCCCGGGCCGCCCTGCAGGGCGCCCGGCCCGAGGGGATCGCCGAGGCCGACGCGGCCGCGGCCGCCGGCGCGGCGGCCGCCGGCGGCGGGTGACGCGGCACTCCCGCGGGAACCGGTGGTCCCGACCCGTTCCAGCCTGAGAAACCGGGCCGGCCCGGATAGAGTCCGCAACCGATGAGTGAGACGGTCGAGACGGACAGCGGCGAGCTCGTCGTCAACGAGCCGGAAGCCGAGGACTACGGGCACGCGCGCGCCCTCGAGGTCGACACCCAGTGGTTCAAGACGGCGGTCTTCTACGAGGTGCTCGTCCGCGCGTTCAACGACTCGAACCGGGACGGCTTCGGCGACCTGCGCGGGCTCACCGAGAAGCTGGACTACCTGCAGTGGCTGGGGGTGGACTGCCTCTGGCTGCCGCCCTTCTACGACTCCCCGTTGCGCGACGGCGGGTACGACATCCGCGACTTCCGCGCGGTGCTGCCGGAGTTCGGCACCGTCGAGGACTTCGTGGTGCTCATCGACGAGGCCCACAAGCGCGGGATCCGCGTGATCACGGACCTGGTCATGAACCACACGTCGGACCAGCACCCCTGGTTCGAGGCGTCCCGCCGCGACCCCGAGGGCCCGTACGGGGACTTCTTCGTGTGGTCGGACCACGACACGCGCTACCCCGAGGCCCGGATCATCTTCGTCGACACCGAGTCCTCGAACTGGACCTACGACCCGGTCCGCGGCCAGTTCTACTGGCACCGCTTCTTCTCCCACCAGCCGGACCTCAACTACGACAACCCGGCCGTGCAGGAGGCGATGATCGACGTCCTGCGCTTCTGGCTGGACCTCGGGATCGACGGGTTCCGGCTCGACGCCGTGCCCTACCTGTACGAGCGGGACGGCACGAACTGCGAGAACCTCACCGAGACGCACGCCTTCCTCAAACGCTGCCGCAAGGTGCTGGACGACGAGTACCCGGGCCGGGTCATGCTCGCCGAGGCCAACCAGTGGCCGTCGGACGTCGTGGAGTACTTCGGCGACCCCGAGGTCGGCGGCGACGAGTGCCACATGGCCTTCCACTTCCCGCTGATGCCGCGCATCTTCATGGCGGTGCGCCGGGAGAACCGCTTCCCGATCTCGGAGATCCTGGCCCAGACGCCGCCGATCCCCTCCGGCGCGCAGTGGGGCATCTTCCTGCGCAACCACGACGAGCTCACGCTCGAGATGGTCAGCGACGAAGAGCGCGACTACATGTACGCCGAGTACGCCAAGGACCCGCGGATGAAGGCGAACATCGGCATCCGCCGCCGGCTCGCCCCGCTGCTGGAGAACGACCGCAACCAGCTCGAGCTGTTCACCGCGCTGCTGCTGTCGCTGCCGGGCTCGCCGGTCCTGTACTACGGCGACGAGATCGGCATGGGCGACAACATCTGGCTCGGCGACCGCGACGCCGTCCGCAGCCCCATGCAGTGGACGCCGGACCGCAACGCCGGCTTCTCCATGGCCGACCCCGGCCGGCTCTACCTGCCGGTGATCATGGACCCGGTGTACGGCTACCAGGCGGTGAACGTCGAGGCGCAGTCGAACTCGTCGACCTCGCTGCTGCACTGGACCCGGCACATGATCGAGGTCCGCAAGCGCCACCACGCCTTCGGCCTCGGCGACTTCCACGAGCTCGGCGGGTCCAACCCGTCGGTGCTGGCCTACACCCGCACGCACGGCGACGACACGGTCCTGTGCGTGAACAACATGAGCCGGTTCCCGCAGCCGGTCGAGCTCGACCTCTCGGCCTGGGAGGGGCACATCCCGTGCGAGCTCACCGGCGGGGTGCCGTTCCCGCGGATCGGCCAGCTGCCGTTCCTGCTCACCCTGCCGGGGCACGGCTTCTACTGGTTCGCGATCAAGCCCGCGGAGGACACTGCATGACGGCGCTCGCCGAGGAGCTCCCGGCCCACCTGCCCGACTTCCTGGCCCGCCAGCGCTGGTTCCCGGCGAAGGGCAGGCCCGTCGAGTCCGTCGCGGTCGCCGGTTCCACCACGCTGCTCGGCGAGGGCGAGCTGCTCCTCGACCTGTGCCTGCTGCGGGTCACCTTCGCCGACGGCGGCGCTCCGGAGCACTACCAGCTGCTCGTCGGGCGGCGGTACCAGCCCGCACCGGACCTCGAGTACGCCACGATCGGCGCGGTCGGCGACCTGATCGCCTACGACGCGATGTGGGACCACGAGGCCACGGCCTTCCTGCTCGACTCGATCCGGGAGGGCCGCACGTACGGCGAGGTCCGGTTCGTGCCCGAGCCCGGCGTCGAGATCCCGGCCGGCGTGTCCGGCCGGATCCTCGGGGTGGAGCAGTCCAACACCTCGGTCGCCTACGGGGACAAGAGCATCTTCAAGCTGTTCCGCCGGGTGGCGCCCGGGGTGAACCCGGACCTCGAGCTGCACCGCGCGCTGCGTGCGGAGGGCAGTGAGCAGGTCGCGTCGCTGCAGGGCGCGGTGGAGGGCACGCTCGACGGGCAGCCGGCCACGCTCGGGATGCTGCAGGACTTCCTGTCGAACTCGGCCGAGGGCTGGGCCATGGCGCTGACCAGCGTGCGGGACCTGTTCGCCGAGGGCGACCTGTACGCGAACGAGGTGGGCGGCGACTTCGCCGGCGAGGCCCGGCGGCTCGGCGAGACGGTCGCGGTGGTGCACAAGGAGCTGGCCGCGGCACTGGGGACCGGCACCCGCGACGCGGACGAGCTGCGCGCCGCGCTCATCGCCCGGCTGACCGAGGCCGCGTCGCAGGTGCCGGCGCTGGGCGAGCACGTCGACGGCATCCGCGCGGTGTACGACGCGCTGACCGGGGAGGTCCCCACCCAGCGTGTGCACGGCGACCTGCACCTCGGCCAGACGCTGCGCACCCCGCGCGGCTGGCTGCTGATCGACTTCGAGGGCGAGCCCGCGGCCCCGCTCGCCGAGCGGACCCGGATGGACTCGCCGCTGCGCGACGTCGCCGGCATGCTGCGGTCCTTCGACTACGCCGTCTACCACCAGGTCCTGTCGACGGACGCGGACGAGCACGAGGAGCAGCAGCTCTTCCGCCGCGCCGACGAGTGGGCGGTGCGCAACCGCTCGGCGTTCTGCGACGGCTACGCGTTCGCCGCCGGCCGGGACCCGCGCGCGGAGGCCGCGGTGCTGCGCGCCTACGAGCTGGACAAGGCGGTCTACGAGGTCGTCTACGAGACCCGTTCCCGCCCCACGTGGGCCAGCATCCCGCTCACCTCGATCGCCCGGCTGGTCGAGGAGGCGCAGGAGAAGGGCGCGGACACCACCGACCCGGAGTCCGATCCGCAGGTCTCGCTCTAGTCGCGGCGAGAAAGGCCGTCGGACGAGGTTTGACGAAGGGCCGCAACCCGTTCGGCGGACCACAGTGGGCGCGTTCCGGGCGTCCGCAATAGGGTTCCCGGGTGGCACACGAGGACACCCGCACGATCGACCCCTGCCCCCCGGACCAGGCGACGACCGACAGGCTCCTGGGCGGTGCCCACCACAACCCGCACGGGGTGCTGGGCGCGCACCCGACGGCCGACGGCCGCACCGTCGTCCGCGTGCTGCGCCCGCACGCCGACGAGGTCTGGGTGCTGCGCAACGGTGATGCGGACGACGCACACCCGCTCGTCAAGGTGCACGACGCCGGCCTGTTCTCCGGCGTCGTCGACGGTCCGGGCGGCGACTACCGCATCCGCGTCCGCTACGGCGACCGCGTCGACGTCACGGACGACCCCTACCGCTGGCTGCCGACCCTCGGCGAGGTCGACCTCCACCTGATCGGCGAGGGCCGCCACGAGCGCCTCTGGGACGTGCTCGGCGCGCACGTGCGCACCTACGACACCGCGAACGGCCAGGTCACCGGTACCAGCTTCGCGGTCTGGGCACCCAACGCCCAGGGCGTGCGCGTGACCGGCGACTTCGACGGCTGGGCCGGCTGGGCGCACCCGATGCGCTCGCTCGGCAGCGCGGGCGTCTGGGAGATCTTCGTGCCCGACGTGGGCGTCGGGACGCGGTACAAGTACCGGATCCTGGGCCGCGACGGCGTGTGGCGCGACAAGGCCGACCCGCTCGCCTTCGCCACCGAGGTCCCGCCCGCCACCGCGTCCGTGGTCACCACCCGGGCCCACGAGTGGGGTGACGAGGAGTGGATGGCCGCGCGCGCCGTCCGCCAGCCGCACGCCGAGCCGATGAGCGTCTACGAGCTGCACCTCGGCTCGTGGCGGCAGGGCAACACCTACCGCGAGATCGCCGACCAGCTCGTCGAGTACCTGGACGAGACGGGCTTCACGCACGTCGAGCTGCTCCCGGTGGCCGAGCACCCGTTCGGTGGCTCCTGGGGCTACCAGGTCTCCGGCTACTACGCGCCGACCTCCCGCTTCGGCAGCCCGGACGACTTCCGGTACTTCGTCGACACGCTGCACCAGCACGGCTACGGCGTGATCGTCGACTGGGTGCCCGCGCACTTCCCGCGCGACGAGTGGGCGCTGGCCCGCTTCGACGGGTCCCCGCTCTACGAGCACGCCGACCCGCGCCGCGGCGAGCAGCCGGACTGGGGCACGCTCGTGTTCGACTTCGGCCGCCGGGAGGTGCGCAACTTCCTGGTGGCCAACGCGCTCTACTGGCTCGACGAGTTCCACATCGACGGCCTGCGGGTCGACGCCGTGGCCTCGATGCTCTACCTCGACTACTCCCGCCCGGACGGGCAGTGGCTGCCCAACCAGTACGGCGGACGGGAGAACCTCGAGGCCGTCTCCTTCCTGCAGGAGATGAACGCGACGGTCTACCGGGAGCACCCCGGCGTCGTCACGATCGCCGAGGAGTCCACCGCGTGGCCGGGCGTCACCCGGCCCACCTACATGGGCGGGCTGGGCTTCGGGTTCAAGTGGAACATGGGCTGGATGCACGACACGCTCGACTACATCGGGCGCGATCCCGTGCACCGCAGCTACCACCACAACCAGATGACCTTCTCGTTGATGTACGCCTTCAGCGAGAACTACGTGCTGCCGATCAGCCACGACGAGGTCGTGCACGGCAAGGGCTCGCTGTGGACCCGAATGCCGGGCGACGACTGGAACAAGGCGGCCAACGTCCGCGCGCTGCTCGCCTTCATGTGGGCGCACCCCGGCAAGCAGCTGCTGTTCATGGGCCAGGAGTTCGGCCAGGTCCGCGAGTGGTCCGAGGAGCGCTCGCTCGACTGGGACCTGCTCGCCGACCGGCTGCACGGCGGCATCAAGACCCTCGTCGGCGACCTCAACCGCACCTACCGCGAGCACCCGGCGCTGTGGACCGCGGACCACTCGCCCGAGGGCTTCTCGTGGATCGACGCCAACGACGCCGCCGGCAACGTGCTGAGCTTCCTGCGGCAGGGCACCGACCACGACGGTCGCCCGGCCGTGCTGGCCTGCATCGCCAACTTCTCCGGGCAGCCGAAGGAGAACTACCGCGTGGGCCTGCCGTTCGCCGGCCGCTGGCGCGAGCTCGTCAACACCGACGCGGAGAACTACGGAGGCTCCGGGGTGGGCAACCTCGGCACGGTCGAGGCGGAGCGGAGCGCGTGGCACGGGCGTCCGGCGTCGGCCGTGCTGCGACTGCCCCCGGCGGGCGTGCTGTGGCTGGTCCCGGAGGAGACCGGCGGCCCGGTGCACCCGAAGCGGCCCGTGCAGTCCGCCGCGACCGAGCCGGCCGTCGAGGCGCCGCCCGCCGGTGCCGCGCACACCCCGGACCTGGTACGGGGCGTGCAGCAGGAGGTCGGCCCGGCCGACGAGGACGTCCGGGACGCCTGACCCGGTCGCATCATGGTTCCCTACTGCGGCTCACCCGGCTGCTTTCCCGCGGTAGGGAACCATGATGCGATCAGGAGCCGGGTTTCCTCGCGTCATCGCTCCGTACTGCGGTCGGCGGCGCGGAGCAGCGTGATCCAGTAGGCCAGCAGGACGGCGCAGTAGAGGCTGCGGCCCACGGGCGTCCACGGGTCGTCCGGCGTCCAGAGGTCGCCCCACGAGACCGGGATCAGGGGCAACGTCAGCAGCGCGGCCGCCCAGGCACGGCGCACGCCGCCCGCGGCCGACGCCGCCACCACGACGAGCACGCCCGGCCACAGCAACAGCAGGTAGTTGTGCCAGGAGATCGGCGACATCAGCAGGCTCGCGGCGAGCACGGCCCACGGCGCGGTCCCGGCGGGGTCCACCGCGCCCGCCCGGGTGCGGCGCGCCAGCCACCCCAACGTGCCGATCAGCACGACCGCGCCGAGCACCGTCCCGACGGCCGACGGCAGGCCGAGCCGCAGCGCCTCGCCGGGCAGCGCGGCGTTGTCCAGGACGTCGGGCACGGGCTCGCCGAACCCGATCCGCAGCCACTCCAGGGCGCTCGCGGGGCCGGCCGCCAGCGCCCCCACCCCGGTGGCGACGACGGCGCCGCCGATCCCCGCCCAGAAGGGCCGCCAACGCTGCTGCACGGCCGGGAGCAGCAGGACCGGTGCGAGCGAGGGCTTGAGCGCGACCGTGACGCCGTAGAGCGCGGCGGCGAGCAGCGGGTGCCCGCGGCGCTCGGCGATCCAGCCGGCGACCAGCCCGACCAGCAGCAGCCCGTAGATCTGGCCCAGGTAGAGCGTGCCGTGCAGCGGCGACGACGCGAGCATCGCCAGCGTCGCGGCTGCCGTCCACCACCACGACAGCCGCAGCTCGCGACACACCACCAGCACCGCGCCGGCGATCAGCACGAGGGTGAGCGCGGCGAACACCCGGTACGCCAGCACCACGTCGAGGCCCGCGAGCGGGGCCAGCAACAGGCTGAGCAGGGGCGGGTTGAGGTTGCGCAGCTTCGCCGGCGTCGCGTAGATGTCGCCGCCCTGGGTCAGGGCGACGGCGGAGTGCCAGAAGGTGTCGAAGTCGGCGTGCAGCTCGCGCATGTCCGTCGACGACAGGCCGAGGACGAGCCAGTTGTGGTGCGTGGCGTGCAGGACGGCGGTCAGCGCGAGCGCCGCCACCGCCAGCACGACCGCGCCGACGCGGGCCGCCGGCCACCGCCGGGCCGGGGGCCGCGGCGGATCGGCGACGGGCTGCGGGCTGGTCGTCGACACGGCTGCCGACCGTAGTCGGCCGGGCCCGCGCCGGGCCGCCCGCCCCGCGCTCAGAAGAGCGCGCGGGCCAGGGCGCGACGGGCGGTGCTCACCCGTGGGTCGTCCGCGGGGAACAGCTCGAACAGCCCGACGAGGTGGCTGCGCACCTTCTCCCGGTCGTCGCCGAAGGTCCGGCCGACCGTGGCCACCAGGCGTTGGAAGGCCGACTCGGCCCGGTCCTGGGCGACCTCGGCGTCGGCCGCGGCGAGCTGGGCGTCGAGGTCGTCGGGGGCGGCGTCGGCCCGGTCGATGGCCGACGGGTCGGCCGCCTCGGCGCGGGCCAGGAAGCGGACCTGGGAGAGGGCGGCCTGCGCCATCTCGTTGGCCGGCTCCTGGTCGAGGATCCGCTGGTAGGCGGCCTCGGCCTCGGCGTAGTCCCCACGCTCGAGGGCGTCCTCGGCCTCGGTGAAGCGCGGGTCCTCCGGCTCCTCCTCCGGGACCGCGTCCCCGCCCGCGGCCGCCCGGCGCTCGCCCTCGGCGATCGCCGGCATGCGGTCGCGCAGGGCGTCGAGGATGCGGGCGATCCAGTCCTTGACCTGCGGCTCGGGCAGGGCGCCCTGGAACGCGTCGACCGGCTGGCCGGCGACGACCGCGACCACCATCGGGATCGACTGCACACCGAAGGCCTGCGCGATCCGCTGGTTGGCGTCGACGTCGACCTTCGCGAGGATCCAGGCGCCGCCGCTCGCGTTCGCCAGGCGCTCCAGGACCGGCGAGAGCTGCTTGCACGGCTCGCACCACGTGGCCCAGAGGTCGACGATCACCGGCACCTGCAGCGACGCCTCCAGCACGTCCTGCTGGAAGGTCTGCTCGGTGACGTCGATGACGTACCGGCCGCCGCCCGGCGCACCCGCCGGGGCCCCGCCCGGGGCGCCGCCCTGCGCGGCCGCCGCCTGCTGGCGGGCCGCGGCCTCGGAGCGGGCCTTCAGTGCGGAGAGGTCGACGGCGCCCGCCAACGCGGACGACAGGGCCGCCGTCTGAGCTGCCTGACGAGGATCGGGTCGCGACACGCCATCCATCCTGGCACGATCCTCACCCGCCCCGCCCGGCGCCCGCCCCACCGGCGCGCCGGGGCTCAGCCCGAGCCGGCCGACACGAGCGGGCGCATGCCCATCGGGTTCTGCTCGAGGAAGTCGCCGGCCGCGAGGACCCGCTCCACCAGCGGCCCGGCCAGCTCCACCAGGCGCTCGGCGCGGGCGTCGCCGAGGGCGCGCCAGGCCTCGTCGGCGAGGACGTCCGTGCGCGCCTCGACCTCGGCGCACAGCGCCCGGCCGGCGTCGGTCAGCCCGGTGTCGGCCACGGTCTCCCCGGCGCCCGGCTCGACGAGTCCGCGGTCGGCCAGCCGGGTCCGCGCGGTTTCCCACTCCTCGACGGTCCAGCCGCGCCGCTCGCGCAGCCAGTCGCCGGCCAGGCCCTGGGCGCCCGCGAACAGCACGAGCGCCTCGACGGGGTCGACGCCGGCGCCCACCAGGGCCGCGACGTGGCCGTCGCCGCGCTGCTCGCGCAGGATCGTCTGCGCCTGCCACAGGACGAGGTGCGGCGCGTCGGGCCAGGGCAGGGCGGCGTTGGCCGCGGCGAGGGCCCGGCCGGCCGTCGACGCCGCGGTCGCGGCCGCCCGGGCCAGCTCGGCCGCCTCCGCGATCCCCGCGGTGTCGACGTCGCCGAGCGCGCGACGCAGGGCGGCGTCGACCGCCGCGAGCCGGGCGTCGAGCAGCTGGGCGGGCGTGGCCACGGACCAGATCCCGGGTACGGAACGGGCGACGAAGCCCGGCGCGAAGTTGTAGAACAGCGCGGTCACCACCTCGGCCGGCACCGGGCCGAGGGGCGCGGCCCGCTGGCCGAAGTAGCCGCGCCAGAAGCCGCGCAGCCCCAGCGACTCCCCCGCCTCCCGCGCCTCCGGCGCGAAGTAGGTCACCGCGTGCAACGGCTCCAGGGCCCGCCACATCCGGCGCGCCCGGTGCTCACCGCCGGCGGCCTCCGGGCCGGTCACAGGGGTCGTCCCGGTCGTCATGGCGCCTCCCGTCGTCGATCTCCCCGCGACGGTAGGACGTCCGACCATCCCGGATCCAGGCCTCGAGGTTGCGCCGTTCCGGTGGCGGCGCGCACCCGCGGTTCCCGCCGGGGACGTGCCGATCACCGGACCGGCGGAGCACCAGCGGCGGCGCGCGGTCGTTGGCCCGGGAGAAGAGACGGCACGTCACCGGGCGTGCCCACCGGACGGATCCGCGCCGGGACCGTCCCCCGACCGGAGGATCTGATGAGCCAGGACAACCCCGTCGCCGACCGCCTGCTCGCGGAGGCGCGCAAGAAGACCGCCCGCCAGAAGAGCCCGGCCCTCGGCAAGATCGCGCTGGTCATCGGCATCATCGCGCTCGTCGCCAGCCCCGTCTCGATCGTCGGTTGGGTCGGCGGGCTGGCCGCGATCGGCGTCGGCATCGCCGCGGTGCGCAACCCGGACACCGCGAAGCTCGCCAAGATCGCGATGGGCCTCGGCTTCGCCGCGATCCTCGTCGGGGTGTTCTTCTTCACGCTCAACATCGCCTGACCGGGCCCGCGCGACGGCCGGCGGGGTCCTCCCCGCCGGTCGTCGGCGTTCCCGCCGGCCCCTACAGCCCGGTGAGCACGTCGGCCAGGGCGCCGGGGCGGGTGAGCATCGGGAAGTGCCCACCGGGCAGCTCGCGCACCTCGAAGCCCCGCGCGCCGGCGCGGCGCCGCGAGGTCTCCGGGTTCACCATCCGGTCGTCCGCGCAGATCACCGACACCGTCCGCACGGCCGGCCACGCGGTCAGCGGGGTGACCTCCTTGCCGATCACCCACGCCTGCGGGCGCAGGTCCGCGATCGCCGCCCGGACGGGCTCCGCCGCACCCAGCTCCTCGGCCACCCCGGCGTACAGGGACGCCTCGGCGGTCTCGGGAGACCAGCTCGTCGTCCCGCCCGGGCCGCGCTCCGGGCCCGGTCCGCGACCCGGGGCCATGATCGTGCGGTCCTCGCGGAGCAGGTCGTTGTGCGCCCGCCCGGGCTCGGGCAGCATCGCCGCGACCAGCACCAGGGCGTGCGTGCGCGCCCCGAGCTCCGCGGCGACCAGCGGCGCGGTGAGCCCGCCGAGCGAGTGCCCGACGACCACGACCGGCCCGTCGGCGGGCGCCGCGGCCAACGCCGCCGCGACGTACTCGCCGGCCCCGGCCTCCGGATCGTCGGCGGGCAGGTCCGGAGCCACCGACGCGCGGCCGCGGGCCCGCAGCTCCGCCTGCAGCGGCGCCCAGCTCGACCCGCGGTGCCAGGCCCCGTGGAGGAGCAGGAAGACCGGCTCAGCCATCCGTGCCGAGCGCCTTCTCGATCCGCTCCACCTTCGCGCTGAGCTGCCCGGTGTAGCCGGGACGGATGTCGGCCTTGAGCACGAGGCTCACCCGCGGGGACCGGGCCTGCACGGCCTCGACCGCGCGGCCCACCACGGCCATCGCCTCGTCCCAGGTCTCGGCCTCGATGGTGGTGAACATGGACGTCGTCTCGTTGGGCAGCCCGGACTCCCGGACCACGCGGACGGCCTCGGCGACGGCGTCGCCCACGCTGCCGTCGTCGGACGAGCTGCCGGACGGCGCGATGCTGAACGCTACGAGCATGCCGCCAGCCTGCCCCATGATCTCGGGCCGTGGGTGTCCGCCCTGCTAGCGTGCGTGGTCATGGCCGCGCGCGACCCGCTCCCCTTCGACCCGATCGACCGGGCGGCGGAGCTCTGGGCCGAGCGCATCGGCCCCTCGGACACCATGGCCGCCGTCACGAGCGTGATGCGGGTGCAGCAGATCCTGCTCTCCGCCGTCGACGCCGCGCTCAAGCCGCACAACCTCACCTTCGCCCGCTACGAGGCGCTGGTGCTGCTGAGCTTCTCGCGGGCGAAGAAGCTGCCGATGCGGGTGATGGGCGAGCGGCTGCAGCTGCACCCCACCAGCGTCACGAACATCGTCGACCGGCTGCAGGCCGACGGGCTGGTGCGCCGGACCCCGCACCCCACCGACCGGCGGGCGACGCTGGTCGAGATCACGCCGGACGGGCTGGAGCGGGTGGAGCAGGCCACCAAGTCCGTGACCGCCGTGGACTTCGGACTGGTCGGGCTCGACGCGCAGGGCAAGGCCCTGCTGTTCGACCTGCTCGGCCGCATCCGCGCCGCGTCCGGCGACTTCCGCTGAGCTACAGGCTCTCCAGCAGCTCGTCGGCGGCGCGGTAGGGGTCCAGCTCGCCGGCCACCACCTTCTCGGCCAGCGTCCCGAGCGCGCTGCCGCCGCGGACGTCGCCGAGCCGCGCGCGGACCTTCTCCAGCCCGATCGCCTCGATCTCGCTCTCCGCCCGCCGACGGCGCCGGCGCGGGCCCTCGCCGGAGGACTCCAGCCAGGCCCGGTGCTCGTCGATCGCCGCCGCGACCTTCGCGACGCCCTCGCCGCGGGCGGCGACCGTCCGGCACACCGGGGGCTTCCAGGCGTCGCGCCGCTCGCCGAGCGACATCATGTAGCGCAGGTCGCGCACGGTCTGGTCGGCGCCCTCGCGATCCGCCTTGTTGACCACGAACACGTCCGCGATCTCGAGGATCCCGGCCTTGGCGGCCTGCACGCCGTCGCCCATCCCGGGGGCGAGCAGCACGACCGTGGTGTCGGCGAGCGAGACGACGTCGACCTCGGACTGCCCCACCCCGACCGTCTCGACGAGCACGACGTCGCAGCCCGCGGCGTCGAGCACCCGCAGGGCCTGCGGGGTCGCCCAGGCCAGGCCGCCCAGGTGCCCCCGGGTGGCCATGGACCGGATGAACACGCCCTCGTCGACCGCGTGGTCGCCCATCCGGACCCGGTCGCCGAGCAGCGCACCGCCGGAGAAGGGCGACGACGGGTCGACCGCGAGCACGCCGACCCGCTTGCCCTGCTCGCGGAACGCGGTGACCAGCGCCGACGTGGTGGTGGACTTGCCGACGCCCGGCGAGCCCGTCAGGCCGACGACCTGCGCCCGCCCCGTGTGCGGGGCGAGCAGCGCGGCGACCTCCGGCAGGTCCGCCGAGCCGCTCTCGACGAGGGAGATCAGCCGGGCGACCGCGCGCTGCTGGCCCTCCAGCGCGCGGTCGACCAGCTCCTGCGGGGCCTGTGGGGACCGCCGGGACCGATGGGCCAAGGGATCAGGCCGGGACGCGGAGGATCAGCGCGTCGCCCTGCCCGCCGCCGCCGCACAACGCGGCCGCGCCGACCCCGCCGCCGCGGCGCTTGAGCTCCAGCGCCAGGTGCAGGGTGATCCGGGCGCCGGACATGCCGATCGGGTGGCCGAGCGCGATCGCGCCGCCGTTGACGTTGACCTTCTCCTCGTCGAGGCCCAGCTTGCGGGAGGAGACCAGGCCGACCGCCGCGAACGCCTCGTTGATCTCGACGAGGTCGAGCTCCTTGGGGTCGATGCCGTCCTTGGCGCAGGCCTTGGCGATGGCGTTGGCCGGCTGCTCGTGCAGGCTCGCGTCCGGCCCGGCGACCACGCCGTGCGCGCCGATCTCGGCCAGCCAGGTCAGACCCAGCTCCTCGGCCTTGGCCCTGCTCATCACGACGACCGCGCACGCGCCGTCGGAGATCTGCGACGACGACCCGGCGGTGATGGTGCCGTCGGCGGAGAAGGCCGGGCGCAGCTTCCCGAGGCTCTCGCCGGTGGTCTCGCCGCGCACGCCCTCGTCCTGCGCGAAGACGATCGGGTCGCCCTTGCGCTGCGGGATCTCGACGGGGGTGATCTCCTCGTCGAACACGCCGTTCTTCGCGGCCGCGGCGGCGCGCTGGTGCGAGCGGGCCGAGAAGGCGTCCTGGTCCTCCCGGGTCAGGTCGAAGCGGCTGTTGTACTTCTCCGTCGACGCGCCCATCGCGCACTGGTCGAAGGCGCAGAACAGGCCGTCGTACGACATGCTGTCGATCAGGGTCGCGTCGCCGAACTTCGTGCCCTCACGGGACTTCGGCAGCAGGTGCGGCGCCTGGGTCATCGACTCCTGGCCGCCCGCGACCACGATGTCGAACTCGCCGGCGCGGATGAGCTGGTCGGCCAGGGCGATCGCGTCGATGCCGGAGAGGCAGACCTTGTTGACGGTCAGCGCCGGGACGTCCATCGGGATGCCGGCGGCGACGGCGGCCTGCCGGGCCGGGATCTGGCCGGCGCCCGCGGTGAGCACCTGGCCCATGATCACGTACTCGACCTGCTCGGGGGCCACCCCGGCCTTCTCCAGGGCACCCTTGATCGCGAAGCCGCCGAGCTGCGCGCCCGAGAACCCCTTCAGCGACCCGAGCAGCCGGCCGACCGGCGTACGGGAACCAGCGACGATCACGGACTGCGCCACGACGACCTCCAGCAACTGCGTTGGCACACGGGAATCGGCTCGGACCATACCCGCCGGTCACAGGTGGGGAGACGGGCCGAACGGAGGGGGTGAGCAGCCACACACGGCGTCCGACCCGGCACCGAGCACTACATTCCGGGGCATGACGGCACAGACGGAATCGGCCCACGGCGCGCTCGGGTCCCTGCTGACCCAGATCGACCACGTCGGCATCGCGGTGGCCGACCTCGACGAGGCGATCGCCTGGTACCACGACGTGTTCGGGCTGGTGAACACGCACGAGGAGGTCAACGACGAGCAGGGCGTCCGCGAGGCGATGCTGGCCGCGCCCGGCGCCGACCCCGCCTCGTCGACCCGCATCCAGCTGCTGGCCCCGCTGCGCCCGGACTCCACGATCGCGAAGTTCCTCGACCGCAACGGACCCGGCCTCCAACAGCTCGCCTACCGGGTCACCGACATCGAGGCCGCGATGGAGGCGCTCGAGGCGAAGGGCCTGCGCCTGCTCTACCCGGAGCCGCGCCGCGGCACGGCCGGCTCGCGCATCAACTTCGTGCACCCGAAGGACGCGGGCGGCGTGCTCGTCGAGCTCGTGGAGCCGGCGGCCGGCGCGCACTGACCCGCGTGCCGGGCCCGACCCCCGGCTCCTGCCGGTCCGGTCTCCTGCAGCCCCTCCGATCAGGCGGTTTCCGCCCGGCCGGAGGGGCTGCTTCATTGATCCAGTCGGTGGGCTGCGTCACGATCGGCCCCATCGGAGCAGCGCACGGCCACAATGCCTCGGGTACCATACTGAGCGGTAACTGATCGGTATCCCAAGCAAGCCACACGACTCACGCCACCGGAGGCCAGGCCGTGCAGGAGATCCTCGACGCCATTCTCGCCGAGCGTTTCGACGCCGTCGGCGAGCTGCCAGTGCCGGACCACTACCAGGCGATCACCGTCCACGCCGACGAGACGGAGATGTTCGACGGCATCGCCACCCGCGACAAGGACCCGCGCAAGAGCCTGCACCTGGACACGGTGCCCACCCCCGAGCTCGGCCCGGGCGAGGCGATCGTGGCCGTGATGGCCAGCGCGATCAACTACAACACCGTCTGGACCTCGATCTTCGAGCCGGTGTCGACCTTCGGCTTCCTCAAGCGGTACGGGCGCGAGTCCGAGCTGGCCAAGCGGCACGACCTGCCGTACCACATCGTGGGGTCCGACCTGGCCGGCGTCGTGCTGAAGACGGGGCCCGGGGTCAACGCGTGGAAGCCCGGTGACCGGGTCGTCGCGCACTGCCTGTCCGTCGAGCTGGAGAGCCCCGACGGGCACAGCGACACGATGATGGACCCGCAGCAGCGGATCTGGGGCTTCGAGACCAACTTCGGCGGGCTCGCCCAGCTCGCGCTGGTCAAGTCCAACCAGCTCATGCCCAAGCCTGAGCACCTGACCTGGGAGGAGGCGGCGAGCCCCGGCCTGGTCAACTCCACCGCGTACCGCCAGCTGGTCTCCCGCAACGGCGCCGACATGAAGCAGGGCGACACCGTCCTGATCTGGGGTGCGAGCGGCGGGCTCGGCTCCTACGCCACCCAGTTCGCGCTCAACGGCGGCGCCACCCCGGTCTGCGTCGTCTCCTCGCCGGAGAAGGCGGAGATCTGCCGGGCCATGGGTGCCGAGCTGGTCATCGACCGCAACGCCGAGGGCTACCGGTTCTGGAAGGACCCGCAGACCCAGGACCCGAAGGAGTGGAAGCGCTTCGGGGCCAGGATTCGCGAGCTCACCGGCGGCGACGACCCGGACATCGTCTTCGAGCACCCGGGCCGGGAGACCTTCGGCGCGTCGGTCTACGTGGCGCGCAAGGGCGGCACGATCGTGACCTGCGCGTCGACGTCGGGCTACATGCACGAGTACGACAACCGGTACCTGTGGATGAACCTCAAGCGGATCGTGGGCTCGCACTTCGCGAACTACCGCGAGGCGTGGGAGGCGAACCGGCTGATCGACAAGGGCCTCGTCCACCCGACCGTCTCCAAGGTCTACTCGCTGGCCGACACCGGGCAGGCGGCGTACGACGTCCACCAGAACGCCCACCAGGGCAAGGTGGGCGTGCTCGCGCTCGCCCCCGAGGAGGGCCTCGGCGTGACGAACCCGGAGAAGCGGGCCAAGCACCTCGACGCGATCAACCGCTACCGCGGCGTCTGACGCGGGAGAACGGCTCCCTGACACGTCCGGGCCCGGCCCGGGCGCGTCACGGAGCCGTCTCGCGTTCTCGGGCGGCGTGGAGTCCTGCCGCCCTGATCCGAGCGCCCTCGCCTCCTCCTGCAAATGCGCCAGGGCCCCGGTCGGATCGGCCCGCGCCCGGACGGGTGACGGACCCCACGCGGGAGCGCGCGTGACGCTCCGCGAATGCGGTAGCCCGGTACGGTGACGCTCATGGTCGGTGAACCGGAGAACCCCCGCCCCGACGCCGGTGACCAGCCCACGGCCGGGTTCCGGGTCGTCCGCCGCGGCTACGACCAGGAGCAGGTCGACGGGCACCTGCACCGGATCGACGCGGACGTCCGACTGCTCGCCGCGGACCGCGACGCCGCCGTCATCCAGGTGACCCGGTTGACCCGCGAGCTCGACGAGACCCGCAGCCGGCTGGAGGCGACGCGCCAGCAGGTGCGCCGCCTGTCGGGGCCGCCGGACAGCGTCCAGGGCCTCAGCGAGCGGATGCGCTCGATGCTCCGGCTGGCCGAGGACGAGGTCGCCGAGACGCGGGCACGTGCCGACGCGGAGGTCACCCGGCTGCGCGCCGAGTGCGACCAGGAGCTGGCCGAGCGCCGGACGGACGCGGAGCGCCGCCGCGAGGCACTGCTCGCCGACGCCCGGAGCGAGGCGGAGCGGATCGTCGCCGAGGCGAAGGCCCTGCAGGCGCAGGCCGCGCAGGACAAGCTCGCCAACGACGAGGCGATCGCCGCCGCGGCCGCGGCCGCGGCCGCCGAGCGGGCGCAGGTCGAGGAGGACTTCCGGATCGCGATGGACCAGCGGCGCACCGAGACCCTCGGGGCGCTGCGGGCCGAGCGCACGGCGGCCGAGCAGGAGACCGCCCGGCTGCGTGCCGACGCCGACGAGTACGCCCGCACCACCCGCCGCACCGCCGACGAGCAGGCCGCGCGGATCGTCGCCGACGCCCGCGCCGAGGCCGACCGGCTCGTCCGCGAGGCCGAGCGCCGGGTCGCCGAGCTCACGGACCTGCGCGGCCGGGTCGCCGAGCAGCTCGCGCACGCCCGCGCAGCGCTGGTCGCGGACCTGGCCGCGCTGGGCCCGCTCGCCGACGAGGGCGCGCACACGGACGGGACACCGTCGGGCGAGGCCGCCGTGCCCGCCCAGGGGAGCGAGCAGTCCCGCCGCCCGCGGCCGCATCCGGCCCCGGCGCGGGCCTGAGCCGCACCCACCTGCGGCGCCCCGCGCACGCGTCGGAGCCCCCGCGCGGCGTGCCGTTCCGGTGTGCGGGCGTTCAGCGCGGCCGGCGCACGCCCGGGCGCCGGCGGCCGCGCGCGTTCCAGCACGGCAGGTGCCAGTGCCGGCGGTCCTCCACGCTGCCCCAGTCCCCCGTCGGCCAGGTCACCACGTGCCCCACGCCCGCCGGGATCAGCTGGTCGCAGCCCGGGCAGCGGTAGTCCTTCACCGACGACCCGCCGGGGACGTGCCGGACGGCCCACTCGCCGTCGGGCCCCGACTCGCCGCGGGTCACGATCCCCGACGACAGGGGTGCGGCGACGGGACGGCCCCGCCCTCGTTCCGAAGGGCGGGGCCGTCGACCGCGTGCCATGTGTCCGACCGTAACCGCCCCGGCACGGCCGCGCGGGCGGCGCCGGGGCGGGTCACAGCTCAGCGAGCGGTGTAGTCCCGGAAGCCCTGCCCGGTCTTGCGACCGAGCCGGCCCGCCGTGACCAGGTGCTCCAGCAGCGGGGCCGGGGCGAAGCCGGACTGACGGAACTCGGAGTACAGCGACTTCTCGATGGCCAGCGACACGTCGAGGCCGACCACGTCGAGCAGCTCGAACGGCCCCATCGGCAGCGCACAGCCGGTCTTCATGGCCGCGTCGATGTCGTCCGCCGTGGCGTAGTGCGCCTCCAGCATCTTCACCGCGTCGTTCAGGTACGGGAACAGCAGCGCGTTGACGATGAACCCGGCCCGGTCCCCGCACGAGACCGGCACCTTCTTGATCTTCTGGCAGAGCTCGAGGGCGGTGGCCGCGACCTCCGGGGCGGTGCTGATCGTGGACACCACCTCGACCAGCTTCATCACCGGCGCCGGGTTGAAGAAGTGCAGCCCGATCACGTCCGCCGGGCGGCTGGTGGCGGCGGCGCACTCCACCACCGGCAGCGACGACGTCGTGGTCGCCAGGATCGCGCCCGGCTTGCAGATCTCGTCGAGCGCGCCGAACACGGCCCGCTTGACCTCGAGCTCCTCGGCGATGGCCTCGACGACGAGGTCGACGTCGGCGAAGTCCTCCAGCGAGGTGGTGCCGGTGATCCGGCCGAGCGTGGCGTCCCGCTCCTCCTCGGTGAGCTTGCCGCGCACCACGGCCTTGTCCAGCGCCTTGCGGATCCCGCCGACCGACGCCTCGACCTTCGAGTCGCTGCGCCCGCGGACCACCACGTCGAAACCGGCCTGCGCGAACACCTGCACGATGCCGCTCGCCATGGTGCCCGTGCCGACCACCCCGACCCGCTGGACCTCGCGCGTCGAGACGTCCTCGGGCACGACCGAGCCCGGGGTCAGCGTGTCGGGTACGACCTTGCTGCTGTGCGGCTTCTCGTAGGTGTAGAAGCCGCGGCCGCTCTTCCGGCCCAGCAGCCCGGCGGTGATCATCTGCTTGAACACCGGCGCCGGGGCGTGCATGAGGTTGCGCGACTGCGCGTACATCGTCTCGAGGATCTCGTACGCGGTGTCGAGGCCGATCAGGTCGAGCAGCGCCAGCGGGCCCATCGGGTAGCCGCAGCCGTAGCGCATGGCGGCGTCGAGGTCCTCGCGGCTCGCGTAGCGGGACTCGTACATCCGCGCCGCGTGGTTGAGGTAGCCGAAGAGCAGCGCGTTCGCGATGAACCCGGCCCGGTCGCCGATGACGACCGGCACCTTGTCCAGCGTGGCGGCGAAGCCCTGCAGGTCCTCGATCACGTCCGGCTCGGTGACGACCGTGCGCACCAGCTCGACCAGCTTCTGCACCGGCGCCGGGTTGAAGAAGTGCATCCCGACGACCTTGCCCGGGCGGGCGGTGCGCACGGACAGCTCGGTGACCGAGAGCGACGACGTGTTCGACGCCAGGATCGTCTCCGGGCCGACGTGCTTGTCGACCTCGGCGAACACCGACGCCTTGAGCTGCAGCGACTCCGGCACCGCCTCGACGACCAGGTCGCACGGGGCCAGGTCGGCCAGCGACGTGGTCGTGGTGATCCGGCCGAGCAGCTCGCCCGCCTGCTCCTCGGTGAGCTTGCCGCGCTCGATCGCCCGCTTCGTCGAGGTCTCCAGGTGCGCCTTCCCGCGCTCGACGGCGGCCGCGTCCACCTCGGCGGCGATCACGTCCAGGCCGTTGCGGGCGAACACCTCCACGATGCCTGCGCCCATCGTGCCCAGGCCGACCACGCCGACCGTCCGGAACTCGCGTGCCACGCCGTTACCTCCCGCTGCCTCGAGGGTCTCTACCGAGCGGTAATCCTCTCATCCCCCGCTGCTTGGTAACCCACGCATGAGGCCGGGAACACCTCTCCGGACGGAGGGTCTACCGCCCGTGACGTGCCCGGACGAGCCCGAGGAGGGTGCTCATGTGCCTGGCGGTGCGGCTGAAGCTGGTGACCGGGACGGGCAGGGCGAACCGCTGCCGGGCCACCGCCTGGGGCCGGGTGAACTCGCGCAGGCCGTCCTCGCCGTGGATGCGGCCGAAGCCGGAGTCGCCGACCCCGCCGAACGGCAGCGACGGGATGCCCGCGAACGCGATCACGCCGTTGACGCTCACCATGCCGCAGCGCAGGCCCTCGGCGATCCGCTCGCCCTCCTTCGCCGAGCCGGTGAACACGCTGGCGCCCAGGCCGTAGCCGGTGCCGTTGGCCCGCCGGACCGCCTCGGCGACGTCCGGCACCCGGTTGACGACGACCAGTGGGCCGAACGTCTCCTCGGTGACGGCGGAGGAGTCCTCCGGAACGTCGACGATCACGACCGGCTCGACGAACGGCGGCCGCACCGAGTCCTCGCCACCGACGACGGCCCGGCCGCCCTTCTCCAGCGCGTCCCGCACGTGCCGGCGGACGACCTCGGTCTGCGACGCCATCGTCATCGGGCCGAACTGGGTGCCCGCGCGCAGCGCCCGCGCCTTGGCCACGAGGGCCGCCGTGAACTCCTCGGCGACGGACTCGACGACGTACACCCGCTCCACGCCGACGCAGGTCTGGCCGGCGTTGGACATCCCGCCCCAGACCGCGGCGTCGGCGGCGGCCTCGACGTCGGCACCCGCGTCGACGATCAGCGCGTCCTTGCCGCCGCACTCGATGAGGACCGGGGTGAGGGTCTCGGCGCAGGAGGCCATGACCCGCTTGCCGGTGGCCGTCGAGCCGGTGAAGGCGATCTTGCCGACGCCCGGGGCGCGGCAGAGCGCCGCGCCCGTCTCGCCGAACCCGGTCACGACCTCGAGCAGCGCCTTCTCGGGCACCGCGTCGGCCAGCGTGCGGGCGAGGACCTCGCCGACGCCCGGGGTGAGCTCGCTCGGCTTGAACACGACGGCATTGCCCGCGGCCAGCGCGTAGGCGATCGAGCCCATCGGCGTGAACACCGGGTAGTTCCACGGCCCGATCACGCCGACGACCCCGATCGGCGGGTAGCCCAGCGTGGCGGACTGGTTGGCGCCGAGCATGCCCGGCGAGACCTTCCGGCGGCCGAGCGTCTTCTTCGCGTGCTTCGCGGCCCAGTCGAGGTGGTCGACGGCGAGCACGAGCTCGAGCCGCGCGTCGTCGAGGGGCTTGCCGGTCTCGGCGGCGACCACGCCCGCGACCTCGTCCAGCCGCGCCACCAGCGCCTTCTTCCACGCCAGCAGCCGCTCGCGGCGGCCGTCGAAGCCCAGCCCGCGCCACCACCGCGCGGCCTCCTCGGCCCGGGCGACCGCCGCGAGCACGTCGGCCTCGCCGTGGACCGGGTGGGTGCCGACGACCTCTCCGGTCCGCGGGTCGAGCGACTCGAAGGTGTCGGTGCTGGTGCTGGCCGGAGCCTCGGTGCTGGCGGTCACGTCGGTCAGGGTAGGGCGGGCGCGAGGGGCCGCGTGTGCCTCCGGCGACCCGGGCGGACCATCCCCGCCGGCCCGCCCGGGGCGGGACGCGGCGCTGCGCAGACCCCTCCTCCGCACAGGGCCGCGCCCCCGATCCGCGCTCGGGACACGGATCCCGGCGAACCCGCGCGGACGCAAAACCTATAACGCGTTCCAGGTACTCCACAACGCGATTGAGCTGGGCTAACCTCCGCCGATGACCGAGAGGCGGCCCGGGCGGCGCGAGGAGCGCAACGCGGAGACGCGCCAGGCCATCCTGGGCGCCGCCGAGGAGCTGTTCTCGGCGCAGGGCTGGCAGGGCACGAGGATCACGGAGGTCGCCGCGCGCGCCGGGGTCGCCACCGCCACCTGCTACAACCACTTCGGCAGCAAGCACGCCCTGATCGGGCACCTCTTCGCCCCGCGCATCGCCGAGGCCGTCGCGCGGGTCGAGGGCCGGATCCGCGCCGGCGCGCAGGCGCACGAGATCGTCCGGGTCGCCGTCGGCGAGATGGTCCTGATGCTGAAGGTCCGGCGCACCCTCACGTTCGCGCTGTTCGCGGCGCTGCAGGAGGACGCGATCCGCAGCGACGGGCCGCCCCGCGGCCCGGACGACGTCCGCACGATCGCGCAGATCCCGCTGATCCTGGAGACGGCGCTGCGGCACGCCTCCGACGTGCTCGGGCTGGACCTCGACACCGACCGGACCGCCCGCTACCACACCAACGCCCTGCTCCTGCAGGTCCTGACCCGGCCGGACTCGACCGCCGGCGACATCGCCGACTTCGTCCTGCTCCAGCTGCGCGGGGCGCTGGTCCCGCCCTACGAGGCCTCAGAAGAGGCGGAGGTCCTTCGAGTCCAGGCCCCGTAGCGCGTCGTAGTCCACGGTCACGCAGCGGATCCCGCGGTCCTCGGCGAGCGTGCGCGCCTGCGGCTTGATCTGCTGCGCCGCGAACACCCCCGCCACCGGCCCGAGCAGCGGGTCGCGGTTCATCAGCTCCAGGTAGCGGGTCAGCTGCTCGACGCCGTCGATCTCCCCGCGCCGCTTGATCTCCACGGCGACGTGCCCGCCCGCGGTGTCGCGGCAGAGCAGGTCCACCGGGCCGATCGCCGTCATGTACTCGCGGCGGACCAGCGTCCAGCCGTCGCCGAAGGTCTCCGGGTGCGCCGCCAGCAGCTCCTGCAGGTGCGCCTCCACGCCGTCCTTCACCAGGCCGGGGTCCACGCCCAGCTCGTGCGAGGAGTCGTGCAGCACCTCGTCGATGGTGATGACGAGCGACTCGTCGGCCTTGTTGCGGACGGTCCAGACGCCCGGCTCCTCGGTGAGCCAGCACGGCGGACTCATCCAGTTGAGCGGCTTGTAGGCCCGGTCGTCGGCGTGCACGCTGACCGATCCGTCCGCCTTGACCAACAGCAGCCGCGGGGCCATCGGCAGGTGTGCGGTGAGCCGGCCGACGTAGTCCACCTGGCAGCGGGCGATGACGAGGCGCACGGCCCCTCACCCTAGAGGTGCGTTGCGCGCGGCCAGCGCCCGCCCGTGCTCGGCGAGTCGCGCCCGCAGCTCCGCGGGCTCCAGCGCCTCCACCTCTCCGCCCAGCGCCACGAGCTGGCCGGCGGCGACCTGGAGCGACTCGACGTCGAGCAGCACCTCGCGCCAGCCCTCGTCGTCGGGCTCGCCGGCCGCGGCGACGGCGGCGTGCGCGGCCTCGGGATCGGTGACGTGCGGCAGGGCCCGCAGCCCCACCGAGGAGAGCCGGATCCGCACCTTCTCCCGCAGCATCGACCCGGCGAACCGGGCGGCCGACTCCGCCCACCAGGCCGGCAGGTCGAAGTCCTCCGGCCGCGTGAAGGTCGCGTCGAGCGGCTCGGCCTCGGCGATCCGGGCGGCCCGGTAGGTGCGGACGTCGCCGTCCACCCCGGCCACGAGGTACCAGACGCCGGCCTTGAGCACGAGCCCGAGCGGCTCGATCTCCCGCCGCGCCCGGTGTGGCCCGTACGCGATCCGGACCCGGCGCTGCTCCCACAGCGCCTCGGCCAGCACGGCGAGGTGGGTGACCTCGGCGGGGTTCTGGAACCAGCCCGGCGCGTCGAGGTGCACCCGTTCGGCGACGACGCGGGCGTGCGCGCGCAGCTCCTCCGGCAGCGTCGCGAGGATCTTCGCCTGGGCCCCGGCCAGCGCGGTGCCCAGGCCGAGCTCGGCGAGCAGCTGCGGTGCGCCCAGGGTCAGCATGGCCGCGGCCTCGCGGGAGGTCAGGCCGTCGAGCCGGGTCCGCCAGCCCTCGACGAGCCGGATCCCGCCGCCCGGACCGGGCTCGGTCCAGATCGGCACGCCCACCTCGCTCAACGAGGCGACGTCCCGGTAGATCGTCCGTTCGGACACCTCGAGCTCGGCGGCCAGCTCGGCGGCGGTGGCCGCGCGGCGCCGCTGGAGCACGAAGAGCAGGGCCATCAGCCGGGACGCGCGCACGGCCCGATGGTCGCAGGTGGGAGGCTGACGCCGTGGAGACCCTCTCGACCCGGCAGGTCTACGCGAACAACTGGATGACCGTCCGGGAGGACGCCGTCCGCCGTCCCGACGGCTCGGACGGTGTCTACGGCGTGATCGACAAGCCCACCTACGCGCTGGTGATCCCCCGCGACGGCGACCGGCTGCACCTCGTGGAGCAGTTCCGCTACCCGATCGGCATGCGGCGCTGGGAGTTCCCGGCGGGCACCGCCCCCGACCGCGCCGCCCAGGACCCCGCCGAGCTGGCGGTGCGCGAGCTGGTCGAGGAGACCGGGCTGCGGGCGGGCCGGATGGAGAAGATCGGCACGCTCGACGTCGCCCCCGGCATGTCCAGCCAGCGCGGCCACGTCTACCTCGCCACCGAGCTCACCCCGGGCGAGGCGCAGCGCGAGCACACCGAGCAGGACATGCGGCAGGCGTGGTTCAGCACCACCGAGTTCGAGCGGATGATCGCGGGCGGCGAGATCACCGACGCCCAGTCCGTCGCCGCCTACATGCTGCTGGTCCTCCACGACCGCAGCACTATGGATCCATAGTGCACGTATCCGAGGCCTGCGATCGCGTTATGGAACCATAATGCAGAAATCGACGGCCAAAAACCGCGTTATGGTTCCATAGTGCGTCAGGTTCCGAGGCGGACGGGGAGGGCGGCGAGGCGGCGGGAGCCCGGGACCGGTTGCCACACCAGCTCCTCGGGCGGGACGGCGAGCTCGAGGGACGGGAACCGGGTGAACAACGCCCGCAGGGCCACCTCCCCCTCCTGCCGGGCCAGGGCGGCGCCGAGGCAGTAGTGCGCGCCGTGGCCGAACCCGACGTGCCCCTCGCCCCGCTCGGTCCGCCGCCCCACGTCGACCGTCTCCGGGTCGTCGAACTCGCGCGGGTCGCCGTTGGCGGACAGCAGGACCGGCTGCACGGCGGCGCCGGCCGGGATCTGCACCCCGCCGATCTCGACCGGTTCGGTCGCGTACCGCACGCGGACCAGGCTGACCGGGCCCCACAGGCGCATGAGCTCGTTGACCGCCGTCGGCCACAGGTCGGGCTCGGCCTGCAGCCGGGCCAGCTGACCGGGGTGGCTCAGCAGGGCGGCCACCGAGTTCGCGATCAGGTGCGCCGTCGTCTCGTGCCCGGCGAAGACCAGGGAGAGGACCATCGTGACCAGCTCGAACTCCGACAGCCGGTCCCCGTCCTCCTCCTGGGCGCGCAGCATGGCGCTCAGCAGGTCGTCGGCCGGCTCGGCGCGGCGCCGGGCGACCAGGTCGTGGATGTGGTCCACGGTCGCCCGGAGGGCCCCCGGGACGCGCTCGGGGTCGGCCGAGACCAGCTCCCGCCCCCAGACGTGCCAGTTCGGCCGGTCCGCCTCCGGGATCCCGACGAGCTCGCAGATCACCGTGATCGGCAGCGGGTAGGCGTAGGCCTCGACGAGGTCGACCGGCTGCTCCGCGACCGCCAGCTCCGCGAGCAGCCCCGTGGTGATCTCCTCGACGCGCGGGCGCAGGTCGCCGACGCGGCGCACGGTGAACGCCCGGGAGACGAGCTTGCGCAGCCGCGTGTGGTCGGCGCCGTCGGCGTCGATCACGCTGCGGGTCATGTACTCCGCGAGATCGGGCGTGATCCCGATGGCGGCCATCAGCTCCTTGCGCGCGTCCCGGCCGCCCGCGACGTTCGCGGGGTCGTTGACGAACCGCGGGTCGCTCAGCACGGCGCGGACGTCGGCATAGCGGGTCACGAGCCACAGCGGCGCCTCGTCCCCGCCCATCCCGAACCGGCTGCGCAACACGGGTGCCTGCTCGCGCAGGCGGCCGAACGCGTGCCAGGGGTCGGCGAGCAGTTCCGGGTCGGTGAGGGCGGGCGCGTCGAGCACGGCCATGGTGGTCACCTGGTTTCGCTCAGGGTGGGCATGTCGTCGAGCAGTGAGCGGAAGAGCGCCGCGCACTCCGCCGCACACTCGCGGGTGAGCGGTGCGCCGGGGATCTCCAGGGCGCTCCGCAGGGCGTGTTCGAGCAGGTCGGCACGCGCATCGGGATCCGTGGGACCGGGCGCGGTCGGCATGCCGTCGAGGAAGAAGAAGCCGGTCGTGACGGCGGAGAACAGGTGCATCTGCGCGTCGATCGGCAGGTCGGTGGGCATCCGGCCCGCCTCGCGCAGCAGCGAGAACCAGCGCCGGCCCACCTCGGTGCGCCGCGCCGTGAGATCGCCCAGCGCCGCGGCCGCCTCGTGCGCGAGCCGGCCCAGCACCTCCGGGTCGCCGAGGTAGAGCGGCCGGGTCACCGGGTCGTCGAGCAGCGCGCGGTAGATCGAGCGGACCGCCCGGGCGGGCAGCGCCTCGGCCGGATCGGCCTCCATCCGGTCCGCCATCCCCGCGGTCACGGTGCGGTGGCTGCGCATCAGGACCGCCAGGAAGAGCGCCTCCTTGGTGCGGAAGTGCAGGTAGACCGTGCCCTTCCCGATCCCCGCCCGGCGGGCGACCTCGTCGATCGTCACGCGCTGGTAGCCCCACCGGACCAGCAGGTCGGCCGCCGCGTCGAGGAGCCGGTCCTCCCGGGAGTCCCCGCCCGGTGACCCGGTGACTGGAAATGCCGATCCGGTCATGCGGTCACAGTAGACCCGTTCCCCCCGGTCGTCCAGCTACCGTGAGCCCATGGGTTACGAGCACCTCCTGGTCAAGGAGGACGGGGAGACCGTCCGCATCACGATGAACCGGCCGGAGCGCCGCAACGCCCTCTCCGAGGACCACCTCCGCGAGCTGCTCGACGCCTTCGAGACCGCCGGCAGCAGCGACGCGACCGGGATCGTGCTCGGGGCCGAGGGCAAGGCCTTCTCGGCGGGGCACGACTTCGCCGACGTCGCCGCGCGGGACCTCAAGGGCGTCCGTGAGCTGCTCACCCTGTGCACCGAGCTGATGCAGACCATCCAGGCGGTGCCGCAGGTGGTGGTCGCGAAGGTGCAGGCGATCGCGACGGCGGCCGGCTGCCAGCTCGTCGCCACGTGCGACCTGGCCGTCGCCGCCGAGTCCGCCGCCTTCGCCCTGCCCGGCGGCAAGGGCGGCTGGTTCTGTCACACCCCGGCGGTCCCGGTGGCGCGCAACGTCGGCCGCAAGCGGCTGATGGAGCTGGCCCTGACCGGCGACCCGATCGACGCCCGCACCGCCGCCGACTGGGGCCTGGTCAACTACGTCGTGCCCGACGTCGAGCTCGACGCGCGGACGGACGCGCTGCTCGCCCGGGCGACCCGGGGCAGCCGGTTCGGCAAGGAGGTCGGCAAGCAGACGCTCTACGCCCAGCTCGACCGCCCGGAGGCCGACGCCTACGCGATCGCCGTCGAGGTCATGGCCGCGATGTCGCAGTCCGCGGGGGCCAAGGAGGGCATGGCCTCGTTCCTCGAGAAGCGGCGCCCGGTCTGGCCCGACTAGCAGCAACCCGCCCCCGGGCCACTAGTCTTCGGCGCGATGCACCTGGTCTCCCGTCGATCGCTGCTCGCCGGGGCGGCCGCGCTCGGCGGCGCCGCCGCGCTGGCGGGATGCGGCTCGCGCGCGGCCTCGGCGCTGGAGCGCATGCGGGCCGACGGCGTGGCCCGCATCGGGATCGCGGGCGAGCGCCCCTACGGCTACTCGGCCACCGACGGCACCGTCACCGGCGAGGCGCCGGAGGTCGCGCGGGCCGTCCTGGCCGGGCTCGGGGTCGGCGGGATCGAGGCGATCCAGGTGCCCTTCGGCGGCCTGCTCGACGGGCTGCTCGCCGGGCAGTTCGACGTCGTCGCCGCGGGCACCACGATCACCCCGAGCCGGTGCGCGCGCGTCGCGTTCTCCCGGCCGGACTTCCTGGCCCCCGTCGCCTTCCTCGTCCCGGCGGGCAACCCTCACGGCATCCGGACGTTCGACGGCGTGCGGCGCGCGGGGATCGGCCTCGGCGTGCTGACCGGGTCGGCGGAGCAGGAGTACGCGCTCGCGGCGGGTGTCCCGGCGGAGGCGATCCGCACGTACGACGGGCAGAGCACGCTGTTCCGGGCCGTCGCCGGCGGTGACGTCCCGGCGGCCGCCCTCACCCGCATCTCCCTGCTCGACGAGCTGTCCCGCAACCCGGGCACGCCGCTGCAGGTCACCCCCGGCGTCGCCGCGACGGTCGACGGCGACGGCCGGAAGGTCTACCCGGTGGGCGCCTTCGCCTTCCGCCCCGGCGACGGGGACCTGCGCACGGCCTTCGACGCCGGCCTGGCCGAGCTGCAGGCCTCGGGCCGCTGGCTCGACGTCGTGCGGCCCTTCGGCTTCGGCGCCGAGAACGTCCCGCCCGCCGACCTCACCACCGAGGCGATCTGCGCAGGCAACCCGAGCGTGTGAGCGGCCGCCCGCGGGCCGGTGTCTCAGTGGTCCAGCACCGCATGCAGGAAGTCCTTGGTGCGTTGGTGGTCCGGGTCCGTGAAGAGCTTGTCCGGCGGCGCGTCCTCCAGCACCCGGCCGCCGTCGAACATCATCACGCGGTGCGAGAAGTCCCGTGCGAAGCCCATCTCGTGGGTCACGCACAGGATGGTGATGTCGGTGGACTCGCCGATGTCCTGCAACAGCTTCAGCACCCCGGTGACGAGCTCGGGGTCCAGCGCCGAGGTCACCTCGTCGAGGAGCAGGACGTCGGGCCGCATCGCCAGCGCGCGGGCGATGGCGACCCGCTGCTGCTGCCCGCCGGACAGCTGGGTGGGGTGGGCGTCGATCTTCTCCTTCAGCCCGACGAGGTCCAGCAGCTCCTCCGCCCGGGAGTTCGCCTCGGCCTTCGACAGCCCGAGCACCCGCGTCGGGCCCTCGATCAGGTTGCCCCGCACCGTCATGTTCGGGAACAGGTTGAACTGCTGGAAGACCATGCCGATGTGCTTGCGGACGTCGCGCAGGTACTTCTCCCGCGGGGGCGTGAGCTTGCCGCCGCGCAGCTCGTGGGACAGGTAGCGCCCGCCCACGGAGATCGTGCCCTCGTCGAGCTGTTCGAGGGTCATGAGCAGTCGCAGGATCGTCGTCTTGCCCGAGCCGGACGGGCCGATCAGCGTGACGTGCTCCCCCGGCGCCACGGTGAAGCTCAGGTCCTTGAGCACGACGTTCGACCCGAAGCGCTTCTCCACGCCGTCGAACACGATCATCGGCTCGGTGGTCGACCCGGGCGTCGACGCGGTGGTGTCAGGCGGCGGCACGGCGGCGCTCCAGTCGTCGGACCAGCATGGACGCCGGGTAGCTCAGCAGCAGGAAGAGCAGGCCGGCGATGGTGTAGGGCTCGGTGTAGCGGAAGGTCAGCGAGCCCAGCTCCCGCGCTTCGTTGACGACCTCGACCACGCCGATCGCCAGCAGCAGCGGGACCTCCTTGAACATCGAGATCACGTAGTTGCCCAGCGCCGGCAGCACGCGCGGGACCGCCTGGGGCAGGATGACCCCGGTCCACACCCGCAGGCGCGGCAGGGACAGCGCGGTGCACGCCTCCCACTGCCCCTTCGGGATCGCGTCGATGCCCGCGCGGTACACCTCGGAGGTGTACGTCGCGTAGTGGATGCCGAGCCCCACGACACCGACGACGAACGCGCTCAGCGTGATCCCGAACTGGGGCAGCACGAAGAACAGGAAGAAGACCTGCACCAGCAGCGGGGTCGAGCGCACGACCTCGACGAAGGCCCACAGCACCTGGTCGAGCACGGGGATGTGCAGCCGCCGCAGCACCGCGAACACCAGCCCGAGCAGGAGCGCGACCACCGAGCCGAGCACGGTGATCTCGATCGTCGTGACCAGCGCGAGGAGCAGGTCGGGCAGGATGTCGAACGCGTAGTTCCAGTCCCAGAGCGGCATCAGGACGCCACCCCCGCGGTCGCCTTCGCCGCCTGTCGCGCCGCGCGGGAGGGTCGGCGGCCCAGCCGGGCCGAGGCCACGCGCTCCAGCAGCCGCATGCCCAGGGTGATCAGACCGGCGAGGACCAGGTAGATCACGAACGTCACGCCGAAGATCAGCAGGGTGTCCGAGCCGTAGTTCGGGATCAGCACCTCCCGGGCCTGCCGGGTCACCTCGGGCACGGTGATCAGGGCGAGGATCGCCGTCGACTTGAGCAGCTGGATGAACAGGTTGTTGAAGGGCGGCAGCATCTCCACGAACGCCTGCGGGAAGATCACCCGCCGCATCCGCTGCGCCGGCGAGAGGCTGAGCGCGATCGCCCCCTCGTACTGGGCCCGCGGCACCGACCGGATCGCGCCGCGCACGATCTCGGCACCGTACGCGCCGTGGTTGAGCCCCAGCACCACGATGCCGGCGAAGAGCGGCAGCAGCTGGAAGCCCACCAGGACGGGCAGCACGAAGTAGATCCAGAACAGCTGGACCACCTCGGACGTGCCGCGGAAGCCCTCCACGTACACCCGGGTCACGCCCCGCACCGTGCGCGACGGCGAGAGCAGCAGCAGACCCGCGCCGAACGACAGGACGATCGTCAGCAGGACGCCCCCGAGCGTCGCGATCACGGTCTCGGGGATGCCGTCCCCGAGGACGGAGACGATCTGCGGGAGGTTGTCCACCGTGGCCCCGTGCCGACGCTCAGGCGGCCGCGCAGAGCTTCTCGGTCGTGACGTCCGCCCCCGGGAGATTGTCCTGACTGAACCCGAACGGTGTGACGATCGGCAACCACTGCCCGCTCTGGTGCAGCTTCGTCAGCTCGGTGTTGAAGGCGTTGACGAAGTCGGTGTCGGCCTTCCGGAACACGAAGGCACCGGCGGAGACGGTCTCCTTGCCGTCGATCGTGGGGAAGAAGCCCTTGGTCACCTCGACGTTCGCGCCCGGGTTCTTGGCGACGACGTCGTTGAGCGAGATGTTCGTCAGCGCCGCGGCGTCGGCCCGGTCCGAGGTCACGGCCTGCAGCAGCGTGTTCTGCGAGTCGAAGACCTGGATCTGGCTGTCCGGCACGCCGGCCTTCTGCGCGTACCCCTGCTCGACGGCGCCGCTGAGGACGGCGAGCCGGAGGTTCTTGTTCTTGATGTCGTCGAAGGTGGCGATGCCGTCGGGGTTGCCCTTCGGGACGAGGAAGGCCGTCGGCGCGGTGTAGTCCGGAGTGGAGAAGGCGGCGTTCTGGCAGCGCTGGGGGTTGATGAACATGCCGGCGGTGACCATGTCGAACTGGTTCGCGTTGAGCGCCGGGATGAGCGAGCCGAAGTCCACGGTGGTCGCCTGGATGTCGTTGATCCCCAGGTTCTTCAGCACCGCGCGGGCGACCTCCACCGACTCGCCGGTGACCTTGCCGCTGCTGTCGGTGAAACCGTACGGCGCCTCGTTGGCGATGCCGACCTTGATCGTGCCGGCGGACTTCGCGCGGTCGAGCGTGCCACCCGCGCCGGAACCACCGGTGCTGGTCTGTGTGCAGGCCGTCAGCAGCGCCGGGCCTCCGAGGGCGACGGCCCCCGCGATCGCGCTGCGGCGGAAGAACTCTCGGCGGGTCCAGGCGGATCCGGACATGGCAGGCACCCCTTCGGCTGTCGACGTCGTCGTCTCGAGCTGGCCGGCCCGCGCACACCCCCTGCGCCGGTGACCGGCAACGGAGATCGAACCTAGGTGGTCGATCATGCCCGGTCAAAGGCTGGCGGTGGTTACACACGGTCGTTACGTGACTGTGACGAACGGCCACGATGTGCGCCGACCGCCGGCCGAAGTGGCTTCGGAGAGTGACCGATGTGGCAGGCCGACGCAGGTGACCCGGCCGGTGCCGGACGGATACGGGAGGATCACCGCATGGCACTTCGCATCGCCGGCCTGCCCGTCCCGGGCCCCTCGGACCTGCTCGACGGGGCGCGGGCCGTCGCCGGGTGGACGGGCGAGGCGGTCGGCGTCGCGGCCGGGCTGCCGGAGCGGACCGTCGGGCTGCTCGACGAGGTCTCGACCCTGCTCGCGCGCGTCAACGGCATCGCGGGCCGGGTCGAGGGCCTGCTCGACCGTGTCGAGGGTGTCGCGGACCGGGCCGACGGGCTGATCGGCCGGGTCGACCTCGTCGCCGGCACGGCGGAGGGCCTGATCGCGCGTGTCGACCGCACCGCGGCCGACGCGACGGCGCTCATCACCCGGGTCGCCACGACCGCGTCCGACGCCGAAGGGCTCGTCACGCGCGTCCGTGCGGTGGCCGAGGAGGCCGAGGGGCTGGTCGCGGGGGTCCGCGGCACCGCGGGCACGGCCGACGAGCTCCTCACCCGGGTCGCCGGCACCGCCGAGTCGGCCGAGTCGCTCATCGACCGGGTCGCCGGCACTGCGGAGTCGGCCGAGTCGCTCATCGGCCGGGTCGGGAGCACGGCGGAGTCCGCCGAGGAGCTGATCACGCGCGTCTCGGGCACCGCCGGTTCGGCCGACGAGCTGATCACGCGGGTGGCCGGCACCGCCGAGTCCGCGGAGTCGCTGATCGACCGCGTCGGCGGCACCGCGGAGTCCGCCGAGTCACTCATCGGCCGCGTCGGCGGCACGGCCGCGTCCGCCGACGAGCTGATCACACGCGTCGCCGGGATCGCCGGCTCGGCCGAGGAGCTGATCACGCGGGTGACCACGACCGCCGCGTCGGCGGAGGATCTCGTCGCGCGGGTCGGCGGCGTGGCGGACGACGCCGAGCGCATCGTGGCCTCCGCCGGTTCCGTCGCCGACGAGGCCCGCACGATCGTCGCGGGCGCCGGCTCGGTCGCCGACGACGCCTCCGGCCTGGTCCAGCGGGCCGCCGGGGTGGCCGACCGCGCCGGTGAGCTCGTCGGGAACGCGTCCGGCCTCAGCGACCAGGCCGGCGCGCTGCTGGCGACCTACCGCCCCATCGCGGAGCGGGCCGCGCCGCTGGCCACGAAGTTCGTCGACGAGTTCTCCGAGGAGGAGCTGCAGGCGGCGATTCGCATGGTCGACCAGCTCCCGGCGCTCACCGAGCACCTGGAGTCGGACATCATGCCGATCCTCGCCACGCTCGACCGGGTCGGCCCGGACGTCCACGAGCTGCTCGAGGAGCTCAAGGACGTGCGGCAGGCCATCAACGGCATCCCCGGCTTCAGCTTCTTCCGCCGCCGCGGCGAGGAGCGCGAAGAGGCCTGACGCGGCCGGTTCGTCCCCGCCCGCCACGACACCCGCTCGCGCACGGCGTCCTGACGTGCTCCCACACCCGCGGAGTACGCCGCACAGGTCGTCGACCGGCTGCGTCCGGCCCGACGGGGTGTGCGGTCCGGGCGGGCGGGTCGGACGTGCTGCGTCGCAGCAGGTGTGCGACGTCCGGCCGCTCGTGATCCACGCCGCCCGCACCTCGTCGATCGGCCGTGCTCACGATCCGGGCGGACGGGGCCTCGCCCTGCGGGGCTGTCCCTGCCCGGATCGTGATCACGGGCCCGCGATCACCGGCCCGCGACACTGGGCCCGCGATCGCGGGCCCGCGATCACCGGCCCGCGATCATGGGCCCGCGATCATGGGCTCAGTCCAGCCCGTGCTCCCGGCGCACGAGCGAGACGATCTCGTCCATCATCTCGGTGAGCTGGTAGTCCTTCGGCGTGAAGACGGCGGCGACGCCCTTCTCCTTGAGCGCCTTGGCGTCCTCGGCCGGGATGATGCCGCCGACGATCACCGGCACGTCGTCGGCGCCCTGGGCGCGCAGGCCCTCGACGACCGCCGGCACGACCTCGAGGTGGGAGCCGGACAGCACCGACAGCCCGACGACGTGCACGCCCTCCTGCACCGCCGCCGCCACGATCTGGGCCGGGGTGAGACGGATGCCCTGGTAGACGACCTCGAAGCCGACGTCGCGGGCGCGGACGGCGACCTGCTCGGCGCCGTTGGAGTGCCCGTCGAGGCCCGGCTTGCCCACGAGCATGCGCAGCCGCGACCCCAACTCGTCGCCGGTCGCCCGGACCCGCTCGCGCACCTCTGCGATCTCCACGGCCGCCTCCCCCGAAGCGACGGCCGCCGACACCCCGGTCGGCGCCCGGAACTCCCCGAACACCTCGCGCAGCGCCCCGGCCCACTCGCCGGTGGTGACGCCCGCCTTCGCGCAGTCGATCGAGACCTGCATGAGGTTCTCGTCGGTCTTCGCCGCATCCTGCAGCTTCTTCAGCGCCTCGGAGACCGCGTTCTGGTCCCGCGAGGCCCGCCACTCCTTGATCGCGGCGATCGCGGCGGCCTCGGTCTCCGGGTCGACGGTCTCGATCGAGGCCGCACCCTCGGCTTGCAGGGGACTCGGCTCGGTGGTCTCGAACTTGTTGACCCCGACGACGACGTCCTCGCCGGACTCGATGCGGCGCCGGCGCTCGGCGAGCGAGGTGACCAGCTCGCCCTTCATGTAGCCGTTCTCGACGGCCGCGACCGCCCCGCCCATCTCCTGGACCCGGTCGATCTCGGCCTGTGCCGCCTCGACCAGCTCGGACACCTTCGCCTCGATCACGTGCGAGCCGTCGAAGATGTCCTCGTACTCGAGCAGGTCCGTCTCGTAGGCGAGCACCTGCTGCATGCGCAGGGCCCACTGCTGGTCCCACGGGCGGGGCAGGCCGAGCGCCTCGTTCCACGCGGGCAGCTGGATCGCGCGGGCGCGGGCGTCCTTCGAGAGGGTCACCGCGAGCATCTCCAGCACGATCCGCTGGACGTTGTTCTCCGGCTGGGCCTCGGTGAGCCCCAGCGAGTTGACCTGCACGCCGTAGCGCAGGCGCCGCTGCTTCGGGTTCTCCACGCCGTAGCGCTCGCGGGTGATGGTGTCCCACAGCCGGCCGAGGGCGCGCATCTTGCACATCTCCTCGACGAACCGCAGCCCGGCGTTGACGAAGAACGAGATCCGCCCGACGACGTCGCCGAACCGCTCCGGCGGCACCTGCCCGGAGTCGCGCACCGAGTCGAGCACGGCGATGGCGGTCGACAGCGAGTAGGCCAGCTCCTGCGCGGGCGTGGCGCCCGCCTCCTGCAGGTGGTAGCTGCAGATGTTGATCGGGTTCCACTTCGGGATCTCGGTGACCGACCAGGCCACCATGTCCGTGATCAGCCGCAGGCTCGGGGCCGGCGGGAACACGTACGTCCCGCGGGACAGGTACTCCTTGACGATGTCGTTCTGCGTGGTGCCGGCGAGCTTCGCGCGCACCTCGGCGTGGTCCAGCCCGGAGGCCTCGGCCTGCTCCTCGGCGACGGCGACGTAGAGCGCGAGCAGCCACATCGCGGGGGCGTTGATCGTCATCGAGGTGTTGGCCTCGGCGACCGGGATGCCGTCGAACAGCGTGCGCATGTCGCCGATGTGGCTGACCGGCACGCCGACCTTGCCGACCTCACCCCTGGCCAGCTCGTCGTCGGGGTCGTAGCCGGTCTGCGTCGGCAGGTCGAACGCGACGGACAGACCCGTCTGCCCCTTGGCGAGGTTGCGCCGGTAGAGCGCGTTGGACTTCTCCGCCGACGAGTGACCCGCGTAGGTCCGGATCACCCAGGGACGGTCGCGCTCTCGATCGGTCGGGTACGGCACCGGACACCTCCACGTCTCGCCACGCCAGCGGGGACCCCCGGATCGTACTGGCCGGTAGCCTCCGCCACCCCAGTCGAACGGGTCTCGTCACACCTGTCTGAGTGGAAAAGTACGCGACGTGCGCGGAAAAGTACGCATCCGAGGTGGCGGCCCGTCCGATCGGACGGGCCCTCAGACCCGGTGGTACTTCGCGTCGAAGAAGCAGAAGACGCCGTACGCCGCGATCCCCAACGCCACCAGACCCAGGAGCACGACGCCGAAGGGCTGAGCGGCGAGCGTCTTGAGCGCGCTGTCGAGGCCGTTGGCCTTGGCCGGGTCGAAGGTGACCGCCGCGGCGACGATCAGCGCACCCAGCACCCCGATCGCGAACCCCTTGGCGATGAACCCGACCTGCCCGGCGCGCACGTCGAGCGTCCGGGCGTGGGGGTCCGCCGCTGCCAGATCCTGGTCCTCGGTGAACTTCTTCTTCGCGCCGTGCCAGATCATCACGCCGCCGCCGATCACGACGCCCACGCCGATGATCCCGACGAGCACCTGCCCACCCGGGAGGCCCAGGACACCCGCGGTCGCCTTGCTGCCCCCGCCGCCCTGCGCGCTCCCCTGCACCGCGGCCCGCACGGTGAGGACGGCCAGTGCCGCGTAGACGACGGCCTGCCCGGCGCTGACCAGACGCTTGACGAGCTTCTTCTTCGCGTCGTCGACGTAGCCGAAGCCGAACAGCGCGGCGGAGAGCCGCCACAGCACCACGGCCACGAACCCGACGAACAGCACCCAGAGCAGCACCCGGCCGAACGGCTGCTGCGCGAGCGTGGTCACCGCGCCGCTCTGGTCGGCCTCCCCGCCGCCGCCCAGCGCGATCTGCAGCGCGAGCCACGCGATGAGCAGGTGCAGCACACCGTTGGCGGCGATCCCGACCCGCGCGCCCTTGCGCACGGGCTCGCTGCGGCCGGCCTGCGCGGCGTGCCGGTGCGCCCCGCGGGCCGCGGTGCCGACGGACCCGGCGACCTCACCCACCTTCTCGCCGACCGCGCCGGACGACGGGCCGCCCGAGGTCCCGCCCTGGTCCGACGACGGCGGGTCCGACGGCCGGTCCGGACTCCGCCCCGCCGCGTGCCTGCGCGAGAGGCGGGTCGAACGGTCCGGGCTGACGTCGGGCATGGGGACACCTCCGGCGGTCACGCATCCGGGTGAGGACTCACCCGAGGTGACGCGGACTGTCGCACGCCGGGAAGGATCCGGCATCCCGGACTGCTCCGTCGGGCGGAACCGTCGGGCGGAACCGCCGGGACTACCGCTCGGGGTCGGCCGACACCCGCCGGATGTCCGCCCCCAGCGAGGCCAGGTTCTCGACGAACCGCGGATAACCGCGGTCGATGTGGTCGACGTCCCAGACCTCGGTCACGCCGTCCGCACACAGCCCGGCGAGCACGAGCCCGGCGCCCGCCCGGATGTCGCTGGCCCACACCGGGGCGCTGGAGAGCCGCTCCACCCCGCGGACGACGGCGTGGTGACCGTCCGTGCGGGCGTCGGCCCCCAGCCGGACCATCTCGTCGACGAACCGGAAACGCGCCTCGAACACGTTCTCGGTGATCATCGAGGTGCCGTCGGCCACCGCGGACAACGCGATCGCCATGGGCTGCAGGTCCGTGGCGAAGCCCGGGTACGGCAACGTCACGAAGTCGACGGACCGGGGCCGGCCGGACATCGCCACCGAGAACTCGTCGACGCCGACGTGGGTCTCCGCGCCGGCACTGCGCAGCTTGTCCAGGACCAGCTCGAGGTGATGCGGGTCGACGCCGCGGACGGTGACCTCCCCGCGGGTCATCACCGCGGCGAACGCCCAGGTGGCGCCCACGATCCGGTCGCCGATCACGCGGTGGGTGGTCGGCTGCAGGCCGGGCACGCCGTGCACGGTCAGGGTCGACGAGCCGACGCCCTCGAGCTTCGCGCCCATCTGCTGCAGCATCACGCAGAGGTCGACGATCTCCGGCTCGCGCGCGGCGTTGTCGATGACGGTGGTGCCCTCCGCCAGCACGGCCGCCATGAGGATGTTCTCGGTGGCCCCGACACTCGGGAAGTCCAGCCAGATCTGCGCGCCGTGGAGGTCGTCGGCCTGGGCGACGACACGGCCGTGCTCGATCTCCGTGGTCGCGCCGAGCTTGCGCAACCCGTTGGCGTGCATGTCCAGCGGCCGCGACCCGATGGCGTCGCCGCCCGGCAGCGGGACGACGGCCTTGCGGCAGCGGGCCACCAGCGGCCCCAGCACACACACCGAGGCCCGCAGGCGCGACACCGAGCGGTAGTCCGCCTGGGCACCCGGCTCGGCGGGCACGTCGATGGTGACCCGGTCCCCCGCGACCTCCACCGTGCAGCCGAGGCTGCGCAGCACGTCCGCCATCAGCGGGACGTCGAGGATCTCGGGGCAGTTCGTGATCGTGGTCGTGCCCTCGGCCAGCAGCGCCGCCGCCATCAGCTTCAGCACGCTGTTCTTGGCCCCGACGACGTCGACCGTCCCGGACAGCCGGGCCCCGCCGCGGACCGCGAAATGCTCCGTCACGACGCCCGACGGTATCGGCTCGCGGCTCAGCTGCCGCCCTCGGGCCCACCCGGCCGCCAGAGCACGTCGCCGTCCGGGTTCGCGGCGCGGCAGAGGATGAACAGCAGGTCGGAGAGCCGGTTCAGGTACTTGGCCGTGAGCGGGTTCGTCCGCTCGGCGTCGGTCTCGAGGAGCGCCCAGACGCTGCGCTCCGCCCGCCGCGCGACCGTGCGGGCCACGTGCAGGTAGGCAGCGCCGGGCGTGCCGCCGGGAAGGATGAACGACGCCAGCTTGGGCAGCTCGGCGTTGAACTCGTCGCACCAGCCCTCGAGGCGGGTGACGTACTTCTCGTCGATCCGCAGCGGCGGATACCCAGGGTTCGGAACGATCGGCGCACAGAGGTCCGCGCCCACGTCGAACAGGTCGTTCTGCACCTGCCGCAGCGGCACCAGGAGCCGCTCCTCGAGCTGCCCGACGGTGACGGCGACGCCGACGGCCGCGTTGCACTCGTCCGTGTCGGCGTAGGCCGCGAGCCGGCGGTCGGTCTTCGGGACGCGGCTGAAGTCACCGAGCGCGGTGGTCCCGTCGTCGCCGGTCTTGGTGTAGATCCTGGTCAGGTGCACGGCCATGAGCCGAGCCTAACCCGGCGCGCATTAAGGAACCATACTGCGGCTCAGCGGCCGCAATCAGCGCATTATGGTTCCATAATGCGTCAAGGACGCCTCCGAAATCGCATTATGGTTCCCTGACGCGAGTGGTCAGCTGGCCTGCCGGTAACCGGTGCGGCCGGGTGGTGTGGCCTCGAGCCAGGCCAGGAAGCCGGTGAGGACGTCCCGGTCCATGGCCAGCTCGACGTCCTCGCCGTGGTCGCGGCAGCGCAACACCGCGGTGGCGTAGGGGATGGCGAAGGACTCCTCGGGCAACGGGGCCCGCCGGTCCACGATCTCGACCTCGGTGCGGTCGATGGCCACGGTCGGCCCCACCCGGAAGCTGGTGAGCCGGTACCAGGCGAACTGGTCCCCTCGGTAGCGCCCGACGCCGAAATGCCAGTCCGTGACGGCGAAGCGGCGGCGCAGACACAGGTCCACGCCGCCGCCCCGCATGAGTCGCACCCGCCGTACGGCGAGCCAGCCCAGCAGCAGACAGACGAGCAGCAGCACGGCCCCGACCACGATCGTCACGGTCCCGGCCACTGCTGCGTCGACGCTCCCGCCTGCTGTCCGGCCTACTGGCCCGCCGAGGCGGAGTCGGCCGCCCGCAGCCGTACCTCGGCGCGCAAGCGCGCCGCCGCGCCCTCCTCGTCGGAGGTGTCCGCGCGGTCGAGCGCCGCACGCGCCCGGCTCACGTCGATCTCGTCGGCGAGCTCGGCGAACTCGGCCAGGATCGACACGCGCTCGGGCGAGATCGACAGGAAGCCGCCGTGCACGGCCACGGTGAGCGGCGCGCCGTCCACCGGGTCGATCCGGACGACACCGGCCTCCTCGAGCTGCGCGAGCGTGGGCTCGTGGCCGGCCATGATGCCCAGCTCGCCCTCGGTGGTGCGGGCGAGCACGAAGCTCGCCTCGCCCGACCACAGCCGCCGCTCGACCGCGACCAGCTCCACCGTCATCTCAGCCATAGGGTCAGCCCTCGAGCTTCTTGCGGTTCTTGTCGAGGTCGTCCAGACCGCCGCAGAGGAAGAACGCCTGCTCGGGGACGTCGTCGAACTCGCCCTTGGCGATCTTGTCGAACGCCTCGATGGTCTCCTTGAGCGGGACCGTCGAGCCCGCCTGGCCGGTGAACTGCTCGGCGACCAGCAGGTTCTGCGACAGGAAGCGCTCGATCCGGCGGGCCCGGCCGACGAGCTGCTTGTCCTCCTCGGACAGCTCGTCGATGCCGAGGATCGCGATGATGTCCTGCAGGTCGTTGTACTTCTGCAGGATCCGCTTGACCTCGTTGGCGACGCGGAAGTGCTCGTCGCCGATGTACTGCGGGTCCAGGATCCGCGAGGTCGAGGTGAGCGGGTCCACCGCCGGGTAGATGCCCTTCTGCGAGATGGGGCGGGAGAGCTCCGTCGTCGCGTCCAGGTGGGCGAAGGTGGTGGCCGGCGCGGGGTCGGTGTAGTCGTCCGCGGGCACGTAGATCGCCTGCATCGAGGTGATCGAGCGGCCGCGGGTCGAGGTGATCCGCTCCTGCAGCTCGCCCATCTCGTCCGCCAGGGTCGGCTGGTAGCCCACCGCGGAGGGCATGCGGCCCAGCAGCGTGGAGACCTCGGAGCCGGCCTGGGTGAACCGGAAGATGTTGTCGATGAAGAGCAGCACGTCCTGATCCTGCTCGTCGCGGAAGTACTCCGCCATCGTCAGGGCCGAGAGGGCGACGCGCATACGCGTGCCCGGCGGCTCGTCCATCTGCCCGAACACCAGGGCGGTGTCGTTGATGACGCCGGACTCGGTCATCTCCGTGATGAGGTCGTTGCCCTCACGGGTGCGCTCGCCGACACCGGCGAACACCGACGTACCACCGAAGTTCTTGGCGACACGGGTGATCATCTCCTGGATGAGCACCGTCTTGCCCACGCCGGCGCCGCCGAACAGGCCGATCTTCCCACCCTGCACGTACGGGGTGAGCAGGTCGATGACCTTGATGCCGGTCTCCAGCATCTCGGTCTTGCCCTCGAGCTGGTCGAAGTTCGGCGCCTTGCGGTGGATGCTCCACAGGTCGCCGGTCGGCCTGAAGTCCTTGTCGTCCAGGCAGTCGCCGAGCGCGTTGAAGACGTGCCCCTTGACCTGGTCGCCGACCGGCACCGAGATCGGCCGGCCGAGGTCCTCGACCGTCTGGCCCCGGACGAGGCCGTCCGTCGGCTGCATGGAGATCGCACGGACCACGTTGTCGCCCAGGTGCAGGGCGACCTCCAGGGTCAGCGTCTTCGCCAGGTCGCCGAACTCCACCTTCACCTGGAGGGCGTTGTAGAGGTCCGGGACGGCGTTGCGCGGGAACTCGACGTCGACGACCGGGCCCGTGACCCGGACGACGCGGCCCGTTGTCGTGCCGGCGGCCGTGTTCTCAACGGTGGCGGTCATCAGCTCTCACTTCCTGCGCTGACGAGAGCGTCGGCGCCACCGACGATCTCGCTGATCTCCTGGGTGATCTGGGCCTGACGGGCCTGGTTGGCCTCCAGCGTCAGGGTACGGATGAGTTCGTTCGCGTTGTCCGTCGCGGCCTTCATGGCCCGCTGCCGGTTGGCCGACTCCGACGCCGCCGACTCGAGCAGCGCCGCGAACAACCGCGCCCCGACGTACTTCGGCAGGAGCGCGTCGAACAGGACGTCCGCACTCGGCTCGAAGGCGTAGAGCCGCGCCGGGCCGTCGTCGGAGCCCGGGCCCGACTCGCCGGGCCGGACACCGGTCGCGCCGCCGGTCTCCGTCTCCGACGTCGTGGCGTCGACCCCGGCCCCCTCGCCGGCGTACTCGACCTCCATCGGCGCCATCCGCCGCGCCTGCGGCACCTGGGTCACCATGTTGCGGAACTGCGTGTACACGAGGTGCAGCTCGTCGACGCCGCGGACGCCGTCCTCGCCCGCGCCGTCCGCAGAGTCGTCCCGGTCGTCGTCCGCGCCCGCCATGAACGCCTTGACCAGGGTGCGTGCCACCTCGGCGGCGTTCTCGTAGTTCGGCTGCTCCGAGAACCCGGTCCAGGAGGCCTCGATCTGCCGCCGGCGGAACCGGTAGTAGTTCACGCCCTTGCGCCCGACCACGTAGAGCACCGGCTCCTTGCCCTGGTCCCGCAGGAGCGCCTGGAGCTGCTCGGCCTCCTTGAGCACGTTGGCGTTGTAGCCGCCCGCCTGGCCACGGTCACTCGTCACGACGAGGACCGCGGCCCGCTTCGGGTTCTCCCGCTCGACGAGGAGGGGGTGGTCGAGCGCCGAGTTGCTGGCCAGCTCGGTGAGCGTGGCCGTCATCTGCTCGGCGTACGGCTTGGCCTCCTCGACCCGCGCCCGGGCCTTCGCGATCCGGGAGGTCGCGATGAGCTCCATCGCCCGCGTGATCTTCTTGATGGACTGCGTCGACCTGATCCGCCGCCGCAGCACACGGATCTGTGCCGCCATCGGTCCCTACCCGTCAGCTCGAAGCCGGCGCCGGCTTGTTGACCTTGACCGTCTCCTGGTCGACCTGGTCCTCGTCGAGGGCCTCGGCCTTCTCCTCCTTGACCACGGAGGAGCCGTCGGACGCGGTGAAGTTCTTCTTGAACTCGTCCACCAGGCCCTTGAGCCGGTCGACGTTCTCGTCCTTGAGCAGCCCGGTGTCCCGGATCTCCGCGAGGACGCCCTCGTGGTTGCGACGGACGTGGTCGAGGAACTCGCTCTCGAAGCGCGAGATGTCGGCGACCGGGACCGTGTCGAGCTGGCCGGAGGTGCCGAGCCAGATCGAGACGACCTCGTCCTCGACCGCGAACGGCGCGTACTGCGCCTGCTTGAGCAGCTCGACCAGGCGCTCACCGCGGCCCAGCGCGGCGGCCGACGCGGCGTCGAGGTCCGAACCGAAGGCGGCGAAGGCCTCCAGCTCGCGGTACTGGGACAGGTCCAGACGCAGGGAGCCGGACACCGAGCGCATCGCCTTGATCTGCGCCGAACCACCGACCCGGGAGACCGAGATGCCGACGTTGATCGCCGGCCGGACGCCCTGGTTGAACAGGTCCGACTCGAGGAAGACCTGGCCGTCGGTGATCGAGATGACGTTCGTCGGGATGTACGCCGACACGTCGTTGGCCTTGGTCTCGATGATCGGGAGGCCGGTCATCGAGCCCGCGCCGAGGTCGTTCGACAGCTTGGCGCAGCGCTCCAGCAGGCGGGAGTGCAGGTAGAAGACGTCGCCCGGGTAGGCCTCGCGGCCCGGCGGCCGGCGCAGCAGCAGCGAGATCGCGCGGTACGCCTCGGCCTGCTTGGACAGGTCGTCGAAGACGATGAGCACGTGGTTGCCGGCGTACATCCAGTGCTGGCCGAGGGCCGAGCCGGTGTACGGGGCGAGCCACTTGAAGCCGGCCGGGTCGGACGCCGGGGCCGCGACGATCGTCGTGTACTCGAGCGCGCCCGCGTCCTCCAGCGACTGCCGGATGCCGGCGATCGTGGAGCCCTTCTGGCCGATCGCGACGTAGATGCAGCGGACCTGCTTCTTGGGGTCGCCCGACTCCCAGTTCTGCCGCTGGTTGATGATCGTGTCGACGCAGACCGCGGTCTTGCCGGTCTTGCGGTCGCCGATGATCAGCTGGCGCTGGCCGCGGCCGATCGGGGTCATCGCGTCGATGGCCTTGATGCCGGTCTGCAGCGGCTCGCGGACCTCCTGGCGCTCCATCACGGAGGCGGCCTGGAGCTCCAGCACGCGGCGGGTCTCGGCCTCGATGTCGCCCAGGCCGTCGATCGGGGCGCCCAGCGGGTCGATGACCCGGCCCAGGAACTTGTCGCCGACCGGCACCGAGAGGATCTCGCCGGTCCGCTTGACCTGCTGGCCCTCCTCGATCCCGCCGTAGTCCCCCAGGATCACGGCGCCGATCTCCCGCGCGTCGAGGTTCAGCGCGACACCCCGCACGCCCCCCGCGAACTCGAGGAGCTCGTTGGTCATCGCCGAGGGCAGGCCCTCGACGTGGGCGATGCCGTCACCGGTGTCGGAGACGGTGCCCACCTCTTCGCGGGAGGTCCCGGTCTCCAGCGACGAGACGTAGCTGGAGATCGCACTCCGGATCTCCTCCGGGGAGATCGTCAGCTCTGTCATGGCTGTCGTCTGTTCCTTCTCTTCGAAAACGTGGGGCGGTCAGCTCGGGATCGACCGGCGGGCCGCGGCGAGCTTGCCGGACACGCTGCCGTCGATGACCTCGTCGCCGACCCTGATGACCATGCCGCCCAGCAGGCTCTCGTCGAGCTCCACCTGCACCGCGATGTCCCGGCCGTAGAGGCGGCCGAGAGAGGCGGTGAGCTGCTGCTCCTGGGCCTCGCTCAGGGCGACCGCCGTGCGCACGTAGGCGACCGAGCGGTTGCGCCGGGCCGCGGCGAGCTCGGACAGCTCCTCCGCGGCGACGTCGAGGTGCCGGGCCCGCGGGGTCCGCACCAGGTCCCGCAGAAGGGCCGCGGTGACCGGGTAGACCTTGGTGCCCAGCACCGAGTCCAGCAGCTGGACCCGCTTGTCGGCCGGCACGTCCGCGTCGGACAGCAGGGCCGTGAGCCGCGGCTCGCGCTCCAGGATCCGGCCGAACCGGAACAGCTGGTCCTCGACGTCGTCGAGGGCACGCTGCTTCTCGGCGGCGGCCAGCAGCGCGGTGCGGGCCAGCGACTCGGTCGCCTCGACCAGGTCGGCCGGTTCGGACCAGCGTGCCGCGACCAGGTCCCCGACGCTCTCGAGGGTGGCCGCCGCGACCTTGCCGCTCAGCACGCCGGTGGCCAGCCGGCTGCGCTGCTCCGACGTGGTGGCCGGGTCGGAGAGCGCCCGGCGCAGGCTGCGCTCGGCGACCAGCAGCCGGGTGACGGCGTAGAGCTCCTCGCCCAGCTTCTGCCGGTCACCCGCGGTGAGCGGGCCGAGCCGGGTCTCGAACCGCTGCGAGACCTCGCCCAGCGACTCACGGCTGGTGGCACCCAGGACGAGGGCCATCAGCTCGCCCCGGTCGTCTGGCGCAGGGCCATCGCGTCGAGCTCCGAGAGGAAGCTGTCGACGGTGGCCGACCGGCGCGACGGGTCGGCGAGCTCCGACCCGAGGATGCGCTCGGCCAGCTCGGCCGACAGACCGCCGATCTCACCGCGGAGCGACCGCTCCGCGGACTCGCGCAACGCCACGACCTGCTCCTCGGCACGCGCCCGGATCCGCGCGGCCTCGTCCTCGGCCTCGGTGCGCAGCTCGGCCTTGATCTGCTGGCCCTCGGACCGGGCGTCGTCGCGGATGCGCGCCGCCTCGTCCCGTGCACCCGCGAGCTGGTCCTCGTACCGCTTCTTCAGCGCAGCGGCCTCGGCCTGGGCCGACTCGGCCCGTTTGAGGCCCCCCTCGATCTGGTCCGTGCGCTCCGCATACATCTTCTCGAACTGCGGGAACACGGTCTTCGCGAGGATCCAGACCAGCAGCCCGAACGCGACGAGACCGACGATGATCTCGGCAAGGTGCGGGACGAGCGGGTTCAACTCCTCCGCAGCAAGTGTGCTCATGGGTGTCTGCTCCTCCGCCTACGACCCGTTTCCGGGGTTCGTCAGGCGCCGAGGGCGAACGCGAGCACCAGGCCCAGAATCGCGAGGGCCTCGGAGAGGGCGAAGCCGATGAACGCGATGCCCTGGAGCTGGCCGCGGGCCTCCGGCTGACGCGCCACGCCGTTGATGAAGGCGGCGAAGACGATGCCGACGCCGATACCGGGGCCGATGGCGGACAGGCCGTAGCCGATCGTGTTCAGGTTGCCGCTGATCATTTCCGCTTTCCTTTCGATCCGGGTCCGCGGCCGTCCCGCGGTTCCGAAGGGTCTCTGGGTGGGACTCGACGGGACCTAGTGGTCGTCCGCGAGGACGGTGCCGATGTACGACGCCGTGAGCATGACGAAGATGTACGCCTGGATGACCTGGACGAACGCCTCGAAGAAGGTGAAGACGATCGCCATCAGGAAGGCGAACGGGGACAACACCTTCAGCTGCCAGTCGCCCGCCTCGAACAGCATGTACTCGCCACCGAGGGTGAAGAGCAGCAGCAGGAGGTGCCCGGCGAACATGTTGCCGAAGAGCCGCAGCGACAGGGTGACCGGCCGCAGGATCAGGTTCGACAGGAACTCGATCGGCGTGAGGATGATCCGCACCCACCAGGGGACGTCCGGCGGCCAGGTCGACAGGCGGATGTACCCGCCGAACCCGTGCTTGCGGATGCCCGCGTACGTGAAGACGACGTACACGAGCCCGGCCAGCGCGTAGGGCACGCCCGGGTGCGCGAAGGTGGGGAACTGGATGATCGGAATGATCCCGAACAGGTTGTTCACCAGGATGAAGGCGAACAGCGCGGTCAGGAACGGGACGTACTTGAGGAACTCGCGACCGCCGATCATGTCCCGGGCGATCGAGTTGCGGACGATGCCGTGGAACGCCTCGCCGAGGAACTGCGTCTTCCCCGGGACGAGCGCGGGCTTGCGCACGGCCACGAGGAAGAACGCGACGATGATGATCGCCGCGAGCACGAGCTCCAGGACCGGCTTGGTCACGGTCCCGAAGACCGGGGGCAGCTGGAAGTCCTCGACCCCCGGGGACTCGAACCCCGGTGCCGGGGCGGTGGCCGTCGTGGTCACCCAATGCTCCTTTCGGTTCCGCCGTCCGGGGAGCCGGAACCTACGGAATCGAGACGATCAGGACTTAACGTACCTGACGTAGATCAAGTACATCGAGGCCGCCGTACCGACCAGCAGGCCGGCCACGGTGAAGCCCCGTAGGTCGAACAGTTCGTCCACCCCCCAGCCGATGCCCCCGAAGAGGAGGATTCCGGTCAGGAGATGCGACAGAGCGGTCCAGGCCTCGCCGGGCGGCGGCGTGTTCCCCGGCGACCCGGGTCCGCCGCTCGCCTTGTGCGGCCGTTCCTGCTCCATCACGACGGACCCTATCAGCCGGGTTACGGCTCACTTACCCGGTACGACCTGCCGCGACGGCCCCCGGCGGCCCGATCCTTACCCTCCGGCACGCCGATGGCCGCCCGACGTCGCTCTATCGCCTGTAGAAGTTCCGGGAGCGTGTGACGCACGTCGCCCTGAGAGCGCCATCACGGACATCTCGGACAGCCCGGACAGGATCCGCAACTTCACCCGTTCAGCCCAACGAGTGAGGGCCTGCAGGGTCGCCGCGTGCCGGGCGGACCTCGTCAGACGTCGACGGACGGGGCCTTCGCGCGCACGAACCCGACGACCTCGCCGGCGATCCAGCCAAGGGTGACGCCGAGGAGGCTGAACGCGAAGGTCTGGTTGTCGAACAAGGTCGTGCCCCGGAAGACGATGAGGAAGACCAGGAGGATCACGAACTTGCCGGCGAAGGACGCCATCGCGCCCACCATGACGCCGCCGGGTGTCGCGCGGGCGGTCCCCTTCATCACCGCGGTGCCGATGAACCCGAGGCCGAGCCCGATCACCACCCCGAGCAGACCGCCGATCAGCCCGGGGACGCCGCGCAGCAGCACCGACAGCACGATGGCGACCACGCTGACCGCGACACCACCGACGATCGCGGCCTTCTGCATGGCGGCCGCCAGCCGCAGCACGGTGCGGACATGCGGCTGCTCCTGGGCGGCGGGGGCGGGGTCCGGGTTCTCGCTCATGGTCACTCCTCGTCGGCCGGGCGGGCCGCTCGTGTCAGGTCCGCCCCGTGGCTCGTGGCGGGGCGCCGGGAGGGGGCGGCCCCGCGGACCCGGCCCGCCGCGCGGTGCGGGCGCGCGGCACGGCGGTGGCGAGCACCGCCACGCCCAGGCCGAGCGCGACCGCCCACAGCACGAAGGCCGGGTCGTCGATCAGGGCGAGCGCCACCGCGCCGAACGCGAGGATGCCCGCCCACAGGTAGATCAGGAGCACCGCGCGCCGCTGGCTGTGCCCGATCTCCAGCAGCCGATGGTGCAGGTGCATCTTGTCAGGCGAGAAGGGACTCATCCCGGCCCGGGTACGCCGGACGACCGCCATGAGCAGGTCGAGCAGCGGCACGAACACCACCGCGGCCAGCACGATCAGCGGCGCGAAGAGCGCCAGGACGTCCGTGCCGTCGGTCGTCGTGGTGATCGGGATCTTGCCCGACGCGCTCGTCGTCGCGGCGGCGAGCATCAGCCCGATCAGCATGGAGCCGGAGTCGCCCATGAAGATGCGGGCCGGGTTGAAGTTGTGCGGCAGGAACCCCAGGCAGGCCCCGGCCAGCACGGAGGCCATCAGGGCGGGCGGGTAGGCGGCCGCGTCGTTGCCGTTCTCGCGGACCAGGCCGATCGCGAACGCGCAGGTCGCGGTGGCGGCGATCAGGCCGATGCCGGCGGCGAGCCCGTCGAGGCCGTCGACGAAGTTCATCGCGTTGACCAGGGCGACGGTCAGGACCACCGTGAGCACGACGCCCTGCTCGGGGCCCAGCGACAGGATCGAGCCGGAGATCCCGGTGCCGCCCCCGCCCCACGGGATCCAGAACACCGAGAACTGCACGCCGAACAGCACCAGGACGCCGGCCGCGGTGACCTGGCCGGCCGCCTTGGTGATGGCGTCGAGCTCGAAGCGGTCGTCCAGGGCGCCCACCGCGACCAGCAGCGCGGCCGCGAGCAGCACGCCCTGGACGTCGCGCGAGTAGTCGAACGCCAGGCGCAGCGCCGGGAGCTGGGCGGCGAGTCCGATGCCGGCGAGCACGCCCGCGAACATCGCCAGCCCGCCCCAGCGCGGCGTCGGCGTGACGTGGACGTCCCGGCCGCGGGGCCAGGCCACGGCGCCGAGCCGCAGCGCCAGCACCCGCACCAGGCCGACCAGCAGGAACGTCACGACGGCGGCGGCCAGCCCGACCAGCAGGTACTCCCGGATCGGGAGGCCCAACCCGAAGGAGGACTGGCCGTACGAGGACTGGGCGAGCACCACCGCGTGCGCCCGGGCCGGGTCAGCCGCGCGGGTAGGCGGGGGCGCGGGAGACCAGCGCGGAGACGGCCTCCGCGACGTCCGCCAGCTCGCGGTCGCCCGCCGTGGTGCCGTGCTCGGCCTTGACCGCGCGCGCCAGCAGCGAGGCGATCTCGGCCATGTCCGACTCGACCATGCCCTGCGTGGTCGTGCTGGGCGAACCCACGCGGATGCCCGAGGGCTTCATCGGCGGGGCCGGATCGTACGGGATCGCGTTCTTGTTCAGCGTGATGCGGGCGAGGTCGCAGCGGGCCTCGGCCTCGCCGCCGGTGACACCGATGGGACGCAGGTCGATCAGCGCGAGGTGCGTGTCGGTGCCGCCGGAGACGGCGCGCATCCCCTCCGCCTCGAGGCCCTTCGCCAGCGCCTGCGCGTTGGCGATGACCTGGTTCGCGTAGGCCTGGTAGGCGGGCTGCGCCGCCTCCTTCATCGCGACGGCCTTCGCCGCCACCGAGTGCATCAGCGGGCCGCCCTGGGAGAACGGGAAGACGGCCTTGTCGATCGCCTTCGCGTGCTCCTCGCGGCTGAGGATCATGCCGCCGCGCGGGCCGCGCAGGACCTTGTGCGTGGTCGCGGTGACGACGTCGGCGAACGGCACCGGCGACGGGATCGCCTTGCCCGCGACCAGGCCGATGAAGTGCGCGGCGTCGACCATCAGCTTGGCGCCGACCTCGTCGGCGATCTCGCGGAACCGGGCGAAGTCGATCAGCCGCGGGTAGGCGGTGGCGCCCGCGATGATGATCTTCGGCTTGTGCTCCAGCGCCAGGTCGCGGACCTGGTCGTAGTCGATGAGCTCGGAGTCCTCGCGCACCGTGTAGGACACGGCGTGGAACCAGAGGCCGGAGAAGTTGACCTTGGAGCCGTGGGTGAGGTGCCCACCCTGCTTGAGGTCCATGGCCAGCACGGTGTCGCCCGGCTTGGCGAAGGCCGCGTAGGCGGCGAGGTTCGCGCTGGCGCCGGAGTGCGGCTGGAGGTTCACGTGCTCGGCGCCGAACAGCGCCTTGGTGCGCGCGTTGCCGATCTCCTCGGCGCGGTCCACCACCTGGCAGCCGCCGTAGTAGCGGCGGCCGGGGTAGCCCTCGGCGTACTTGTTCGAGAGCGTGGACCCCAGCGCCGCGAGGACGGCCGGGCTGGTGAGGTTCTCGCTGGCGATCAGCTGCAGTCCGCCGCGGAGGCGCTCCAGCTCGTCGAGGACGACGCCGGCGATCTCCGGGTCCTCCTGCTGCAGGGCTCCGAAGTCCGGGCCCCAGAACGGCACGTCCTGACCGGGGGCGTTCTCGCTGTGCGCACTCACGGTGCACCAGGCTACCTGCGGTTCCTCCCTGTCCGTCGAGGACCCGCTCGGACCGCCGGGCAGCTCTGCGGAGCGTCACCACGCCGTACACGGACCGTGCGATGCCGGACTTCTTTCGGATCGGTGCTCGCCGATGTGGACACCGCTCCACTCCGCTGGGAGACTGCTGTGCATGACCTCCCCCCGCTCCGCGCCCCGCACGGCCCGCGAGCGCGTCCGCGCGCAGCTCACCGCCGAGATCGTCGACGTCGCCCGCACGCACCTGGCCACCGCGGGCGCGGCGGCGCTGTCGCTGCGGGCCGTCGCGCGCGAGCTGGGGATGGTGTCGTCGGCGGTCTACCGGTACTTCCCCAGCCGGGACGACCTGCTCACCAGGCTCATCGTCGAGGGGTACGACGCGCTGGGCGAGGCCGTCGAGCTCGCCGAGGCCGCCGCCCCCCGCGAGGACCTCCTCGGCCGCTGGCACGCCGCCTGCGGGGCGGCCCGCAGCTGGGCGCTGGCCCATCCGCACGAGTACGCGCTGCTCTACGGCTCCCCCGTGCCCGGCTACTCGGCGCCGCAGGACACGATCGCCCCCGCCGGCCGGGTCGCGATCGTGCTCGCGCGGGTGGTGTCGGACGGCCTCGCATCCGGGGCGGTGGCTCCCCCACCCGGAGACGACGCGCAGGTCATGGCCCCCGGCCTGCTGGGCGAGCTCGGCCTCCCGGACGACACCGGGCTCGGCGGGCGCCTGGTGCTGGCCTGGTCGAGCCTCTTCGGCGCCATCGGCTTCGAGCTCTTCGGCCACACCCACAACGTCGTCGTGGCGCACGAGGAGCACTTCCGCTCCGTCACCACGCGCCTCGCCGCAGAAGTGGGCCTGCCGGCGTGAACCGGGACCTCAGCGCTGTCCGATCATGAATCGGCCGCTCCGACGTCCCGGTTCGTCAGCCGAGGGGGACGTCCTGGCCCACGACCTCGCTGACCTGGGCACGGGTGACCGCGCCCTCGCGGAGGATGCGCGGCTGCTTGCCCGTCAGGTCGACGATCGTGGAGGCGACCGGGTCGCCGCTCGGGCCGCCGTCGAGGTAGAGCGCGACGGAGGAGGCGAGCTGGTCGAGGGCCTCCGCGGCGGTGCTGGCGGGCGGCCGGCCGGAGATGTTCGCGCTGGACACGGCCATGGGGCCGACCTCGCGGAGCAGCTCCAGCGCCACCGGGTGCAGCGGCATCCGCAGCATCACGGTGCCCTTGGTGGAGCCGAGGTCCCACGACAGCGACGGCGCGTGCGGCAGCACGAGGGACAGCCCGCCGGGCCAGAACGCCTCGATCAGGGAGCGGGCGGTGGCGGGGACGCCGAGGACCAGGCCGTCGATCGTGGACCACGAGCCGACCAGCACCGGCACCGGCATGTCCGGGCCGCGGTGCTTCGCGGCGAGCAGGCTGCGGACCGCGGTCGAGGAGAAGGCGTCGCAGCCCAGGCCGTACACGGTGTCCGTCGGCAGCACGACGAGCTGCCCGGCCCGCACGGCGCGCGCGGCGGCGGCCAGCCCCTCGATGCGGGCGTCGGGGTCGGAGCAGTCGTAGACGGGAACGGCCGGAGCAGTCACGACCGGCACCCTACGACCGCGCCCCGCACGCCCCGCCCGCGCCCCCGTGACAGGCGGCAACTCCCGACTCGCGCTGCCGCAAGTCCCGACTCGCGCTGTCAGAACTCGCGACTCGCGCTGTCAGAACTCGCGACTCGCGCTGCCAGAACTCGCGACTCGCGCTGCCAGAACTCGCGACTCGCGCTGCCAGAACTCGCGACTCGCGCTGCCGGAAGTCCCGA
>NZ_JAJSOK010000160.1 GCF_021283305.1 Pseudonocardia kujensis | reverse complement strand
TGTACTGCTCACGGAGGTTGAGTACGGCGACACGGCTGGGATGATCTTGATGTAGGTGAGGGCCTCCAGGTCCGGTGTGGATTGCGACATCTGCACCGGCGACCTGGAAGGCCCTCATGCCCCACCGTAATGCCCGCTGTCCGAGACCGGCCGTCTGCGGCTGGCCAGGTGTGTCGTCGACGACGGCTGGCCGCTGCGCCGGGCCGCGGAACGATTCCAGGTCGCCGTGACCACGGCGAAGCGCTGGGCCGACCGCTACCGGCTCCACGGCGAGGCCGGTATGGTCGACCGCTCCAGCCGCCCGCACCACAGCCCGCGCCGGACCCCGACCCGCCTGGAGCGGCGGATCATCAAGGTCCGGGTGACTCGCCGCTGGGGCCCGGCCCCATCGCCGCGCTGCTGCGGATCGCGGCCTCGACCGTGCACCGGGTCCTGCGCCGCTTCGGGCTGCCGCGGCTAGCCGAGCTCGACCGCGCCACCGGGCAGCTGATCCGCCGTCCGGTCGTGCGCCGCTACGAGCACCCCCACCCCGGCGACCTGGTCCACGTCGATGTCAAGAAGCTGGGCAACATCCCCGACGGGGGCGGGCACCGCGTCCTGGGCCGCGCCGAGGGCAAGCGCAACCGGGCCCGCGGCGTCGGCTATGCCTACCTGCACACCGCGCTCGATGACCACTCCCGGCTGGCCTACACCGAGATCCACACCGACGAGCGCCGGGAGACCGCGGTGGCGTTCTGGGCCCGTGCCCAGGCGTTCTTCGCCGCCGCCGGCGTGCCGGTCGCACGGGTACTGACCGACAACGGGGCCTGCTACCGCTCCCGGCTCTGGCGCGAGCAGCTCGCCGCGGCCGGGATCAGCCACAAACGCACCCGCGCCTACCGGCCCCAGACCAACGGCAAGGTCGAACGCTTCCACCGCACCCTGCTCGACGAATGGGCCTACGCCCGCCCCTACCGGACCGAGTCCGAGCGTCGAGCCGCCCTACCCGGCTGGCTGCACTTCTACAATCACCACCGCGCACACACCGGAATCGGCGGCCACCCACCCGCCAGCCGCGTCCCCAACCTCTCCGGGCAGAACAGCTAG
>NZ_JAJSOK010000015.1 GCF_021283305.1 Pseudonocardia kujensis | reverse complement strand
GGAGGGGGCCGTGGAGGGGGCCGTGGAGGGGGCCGTCGGCGCCGGTGCGGTCGCGGCGGGCGGGGCCGGCGGGGCCGGCGGGGCCGGCGGGGCCGGCGGGGCCTCGGTGGCGCGCTCCGCGGGCGGGGCCGTGGGGGCAGCGGACGCGGCGGCGGCCGCCGCAGCGGCGGCCCCGGTGGCGGCCGGAGCGGTGGGGCTCCCGGGCGCAGGCGCCTCGGGGGCCGCGGCCGCTGCGGTGCCCGGGGCTTCCGTGGCCGGTGCCTGAGGGGGCGGGGCCTCGGTGGCCGGGGCCTCGGTCGTCGGGGCCTCGGTCGCCGGGGCCTCGGTCGCCGGGGCCTCGGTCGCCGGGGCCTCGGTCGCCGGGGCCTCGGGGGCAGGGGCGGTGGGGGCCGAGGCGGCCGGGATGCCCTTCGGCGGGGTGGCGGTCTCCGGGGCCGTGACGGCGGGGATGCCGTCGGGCGGGGTGCGCGCCTCGGTCGCGGTGCCCCCGGTGGGCAGGCCGCGGGGCGGCGTGCGGACGTCGTCGGCGGTGCCGGTGAGCTCGTCGCCCGGCGGCCGCTCCGCGGGGGCGGCGGGCGGTGCGGCGGCAGGCGGTGCGGCGGCAGGCGCGGTGCGCGCGAGAGGCGCAGTGCGCTCAGCGGTGGTGGCGCCGTCGGCCGGCGACTCCTCCTCGGCGGGAGCGGCCGGCGCCTCGACGGGCGGGGCGGTGTCGGTGGGCGGGGCGGTGGCGGTGTGCGGGGCGGTGCCGGTGGGCGGGGCGGTGCCGGTGGGCGGGGCGGCGCCGGTCGGGGCGGTCGGGGTGGCAGTACCGGCCGTCTTCTCCGGCGCCGCGGTGTCGGGTGCTTCCTGCTGCGCCTCGTCGGGTGCGGCCGGGGCCGGCGGTGCGGTCGGCGCCGCGGTCGCGGCGGCACCGTCGGCGGAGGAGCGCTCGGGTGCCTTCTCGGGCGCCTTCTGCTTCTCCTTCGCGGGTGCCGACGCGGCGGCCGCGGCGGCGGCAGCCCCGCCCGCGAGCGCAGCTCCTCCGGCTGCGGCCGCGGCCCCGCCGCCGCGCCGCGGCTCGGGCTCCCGCTCGCGCGGGGGCGGCAGCAGGTCCGGCCCGGGCTCCGTGCGGGGCGGCAGGGTCGGCGTGCCGGCCCCTGCCCCGCTGCCGGCGGAGAAGTCGAAGCCCCCGCTGGGCTTGTAGGTGTTGCCCTGCCTGGGCTTCTCCTCGGCGGCCGGGGTCTCGAGCTCCTCGGGCTCGCGCAGGCTGATCCGGCGCCTGCGGCTGATCGTGAGGCCGGCGACCAGGGCGATCAGCACGACCACCGCGACCACGACCACGATGATCCAGAGGGTCTGCGTCGTCACACCCCCAGCCTTGCACGCCCCGCCCGGCCCCACCGGCCGCGGTCGGCGAACCGCGCGGCGGCGGCGTTCAGGAGGCCGGCCGCAGCCGCTGCGAGATGACGGTCGTGATGCCGTCCCCGCGCATCGAGACGCCGTAGAGGGCGTCGGCGACCTCCATGGTCGGCTTCTGGTGCGTGATGACGATGAGCTGCGAGGTGGCGCGCAGCTCCTCCATCAGCGAGATGAGCCGGCGGAGGTTGGCGTCGTCGAGGGCGGCCTCGATCTCGTCGAGCACGTAGAAGGGCGAGGGCCGGGCGCGGAAGATCGCGACCAGCAGGGCCATGGCGGTGAGCGAGCGCTCCCCGCCGGAGAGCAGCGACAGCCGCTTGACCTTCTTGCCCGGCGGGCGGGCCTCCACCTCGATGCCGGTGGTCAGCATGTCGGACGGGTCGGTGAGCACCAGCCGCCCGTCGCCGCCGGGGAAGAGCGTGGCGAAGACGGTCTCGAACTCCCGCGCGACGTCCTCGTAGGCCTGTGTGAAGACCTCGAGGATCTTGTCGTCGACCTCGCGGACCACGGTGAGCAGGTCCCGGCGGGTGTTCTTGAGGTCCTCGAGCTGGGTGGAGAGGAACGTGTAGCGCTCCTCGAGCGCCGCGAACTCCTCCAGCGCGAGCGGGTTGACCTTGCCGAGCAGGGCCAGGTCCTTCTCGGCGCGCTTCGCCCGGCGCTCCTGCGCGGCGCGGTCGTACGGCATGGCCGGCGGGGCGACGACGTCCTCGCCCCGCTCCTTCGCCGCCTCGTACTCCGCGACCTCCGCCGGCGACGGCGGCACCCCGACCGACGGCCCGTACTCGGCGACCAGGTCGTCGACCGCGATGCCGTGGTCCGCCAGCGCCTTCTCGGTGAGCTGCTCGAGCCGCAGCCGGGACTGCGCGCGGGCCACCTCGTCCCGGTGCACCGCGTCGACCAGCTTGTCGAGCAGTCCGGACAGCCGTCCGGTGGTGGCCCGGGCCTCGGTCAGCGCGGCCTCCCGCTCGGCCCGTGCCGCGGCGACCTCGTCCCGCTCGGCGGCGGCAGAGCCGAGGGACACCTCGATCCGCTCCAGCGCCCGGGCCCCGGCCCCGACCACCAGCTCGGCGACGGCGGCGCTGCGCTCCCGCTCGCGCCGGGCGGCCTCCGCACGCGCCCGGGCCTGCCGCTCCGACGACGCCTGCCGCCGCAGCGAGTCCGCCCTGCCGGCGATCGCCCGGGCCCGCTCCTCGGCGGTGCGCAGCGCGAGCCGGCACTCCACCTCCTCGGACCGGGCCTCGGCCAGCCGCTCCGCGGCGGTGTCACGGACCTCGGTGTCCGGCTCGTCGTCGACCGGCTCGCCCTCGGCGACCAGCAGCTGCTGCTCCGCGGCCTCCAGCGCCAGCAGGGACTCCGAACGACGGGCCTCGACCGCGTCCCGGCGCTGGCGCAGCCGCTGGGCCTCCTGCTCGGCGGACCGGACGACCTGCTCCAGCCGCCCGAGCTGGTTGCCCGCCGCCGCGCGCCGCTGCTCGGCGGCCCGGCGCTCGGCCGTCGCGGCCTCGACGTCCGTCTTGCGGGCGGCCTCCTCCGCCCGCGCGCCGTCGAGGGCGGGGCGCAGCCGGGCGAGCTCGGCGTCGTTCGCGTCCCGCGCGGCGACGGCCTCGTCGACGGCGGCCTGCACCTCCAGCGCGCTGGACCCGCCGCCCGAGCCGCCGCGGGCGCGGAACGCCTCCAGCACGTCCCCCTCCGGCGTGACGGCGACGAGCCCGGCCTCCGCCACGGTCCCCGCCTCGTCGAGGGAGCCGACCAGCACGACGCGCTCGAGCAGCCCCGCGACCGCGGACGCCAACCGTGACGGAGCGCGCACGGCCTCCGCGGCCCACCGTCCGGCGGGCGGGGCCCCGTCGCCGGGACCGCCACCGGACCGGGCCGCGGAGACGTCGACGAGCCCCGCGCCGCCGGCCGTTCCCCCGCCCACCAGCAGCGTCGCCGACCCGTGGTCCCCCGAACGGAGCTCGCGCAGCGCCTCGACCGCCGCGCCGGCGGACTCCACCGCGACACCCTCGGCCAGCTCGCCGAGCACGGCCGCGACCGCGGTCCGCGCGGCGGGCTCGACCTCCAGCAGCTCCGCGACGGCGCCCAGGACCCCGTCCCGCTCCCCGGACAGCAGCGCGCCGCTGCCGTCCTTGCGCGCCAGGCCGACCGACAGCGCGTCCACCCGCGCCCGCCAGTGCGCCCGCTGCTGTTCCAGCTCGCGCTCCCGGGCGACGAGCTCGCGCACCCGCGCCGCCGCGGACTCCTGCGCCTCGGCGGCGGCCTCCACCCGCGCGGCCAGCTCACCGGAGTCGGCCTCGTCGAGCACGCCGAGCTCCTCGCGCGCGGCCTCCAGCTCCTCGGCCGCGGCGACGATCCGGGCCTCGGCCTCGCCGAGCGCCTCGGACAACCGCTCGATCTCCTCGGCGGTGGCGGCCGCGCCGCTGCGCAGGGCCTCGGCCTTGCCCGCGAGCGTCGCGAGGCCCGCCTTGCGGTCCGCGATCGCCCGGACGGCGGCCATGTGTGCGCGCTCGGCGGCCTGCAGGGTGCGCTCGTGCTCGGCGCGTTCCTCCAGCACCTCGGCCAGCCGCTGCCGGGCCTCGACCACGGCCGCGACCAGCTCCTCCTCCTGCTCGGCGACGAGGTCGGCCTCGGCGTCGAGCTCGTCCGGGTCCCGCCCCGGGGTGCGTTCGGCGGCGTCCGAGGCCAGGTGCCGGGCGCGCTCCTCGGCCAGCCGCACGGTGCCGCGCAACCGTTCGGCCAGCGACGACAGCGAGTACCAGGTGTCCTGCGCCCGTTGCAGCCGAGGCGCGTCGGCGGCGAGCGCCTCCTCCAGCTCGCCCTGGCGCGCCCGGGCGACGTCGAGCTGCTCGGCGACCTCGGCCCGCCGCTCCCGGGCCTGCTGCTCGTCCGCCTCCTCGCGGGCCAGCGCATCCCGGAGGGTGACGATGTCGTCCGCCGCGAGCCGGATCCGCGCGTCGCGCAGCTCGGCCTGCACCTGCTGCGCCTTGCGCGCGATCTCCGCCTGCCGGCCCAGCGGCTTGAGCTGGCGGCGCAGCTCGGCCGTGAGGTCGGTGAGCCGGGTGAGGTTGGCCTGCATCGCGTCGAGCTTGCGGAGCGCCTTCTCCTTGCGCTTGCGGTGCTTGAGGACGCCGGCCGCCTCCTCGATGTACGCGCGCCGCTCCTCCGGCTTGGACCGCAGGATCGCGTCGAGCTGGCCCTGCCCGACCACGACGTGCATCTCCCGGCCGATGCCCGAGTCCGACAGCAGCTCCTGGATGTCGAGCAGCCGGCAGGAGTTGCCGTTGATCTCGTACTCGCCCGCCCCGTCGCGGAACATCCGGCGGGTGATCGAGACCTCCGAGTACTCGATCGGCAGGGCGCCGTCGGAGTTGTCGATGGTCAGGGTGACCTCGGCGCGCCCGAGCGGCTGCCGCCCGGACGTGCCGGCGAAGATCACGTCCTCCATCTTGCCGCCGCGCAGCGCCTTGGCCCCCTGCTCGCCGAGGACCCAGGAGATCGCGTCGACGACGTTGGACTTGCCGGAGCCGTTCGGCCCCACCACACAGGTGATCCCCGGTTCCAGGCGCAGCGTCGTGGCCGAGGCGAAGGACTTGAAGCCCTTCAGCGTCAGGCTCTTGAGGTGCACGGCGGCGGTCTCCGGGGTGTCTCGGGGGTGAGCGGAGCGTACCGGCCTGCACCGACGGTCCCGGGGCCCGCGGGCGCGAGCCCGGACGAGCCGCTCAGGGAGCGGTCGTGGCGTTCACGAGCCAGCGCACCCCGAACCGGTCGGTCACCATCCCGAAGAGGTCACCCCACATCTGCTTCTCGAAGGGCACCTCGACCTCCCCGCCCTCCGCCAGGCCGGCGAACCAGCCCTCGAGCTTGCCCTGCTCGTCCCCGGAGAGGCTGACCGAGACCGCCGTGCGACCGGCCGCCCGCTCGGGGTCGCCGTCGGAGGCCATGAGGACGAACCCGTCCGGTGTGGTGAGCATGGCGTGCATGACACCCTCCGGCGGCGGGACGGGCCCCTCGGCGCCCATCTCGCCGAAGGTGCTGATCTCCAGGTCGCCGCCGAGGACGGAGCGGTAGAACTCCATGGCGGTGCGGGCCTCGGTCTCGAAGTGCAGGTAGGGGTTCAGCCGGACGGTCATGCGGTGCTCCCTCGTCGTGGTGTGGATCGCACCGTAGACCCGGGGACCGACGGGAACCGGTCACGCGGGCGAAGCCCGGGTGACGACGGGAGCCCGGGGGGCTCAGGCCTCGACGAACCCGTCGAACCCGCCCTTCGGGTCGCCCCACTGCTCGACGACCTCCTGGACCCGCCCCGGCGTTTCCCCGCCCCGCAGCAGGCCCAGCAGCCGCTCGCACCGCTCCCGGTCACCCTCCGCGACCACGGCGACCCGACCGTCGGCGAGGTTGCGGGCCTGCCCGACGAGCCCGAGCTCGAGCGCCCGCGACCGCGTCCACCAGCGAAAACCCACGCCCTGCACACGACCCCGCACCCAGGCGGTGAGCCGAACGGTCGCCTCCTCGTTGCTGCTCATCGCCTTGCTACGTTACCGGGCCGTGACCGGTCCGGTGCCGTGGTCGCGGCCTGGCTGGACTCCCCGGCACCGCCGCAACATCGAGGACTGCTCGCTCACCACGATCGGTGTCGGTCCGGCGACCGACGGGTACCACTGGACGCAGGACTCCGGCCGCTGACGCCGTACGCTCCCGACAGGAAGTCGCAGGTGGGAGGTGTCCGGAATGTCCGTCGTGGACAATGCGGTGTACGTCGACGGACGGCGCGCGGAGGAGCCCGAGTCGCTGGACCGGACCGTCGAGACCCTGCAGCGCTGCGAGGACGGCAAGGCGACCTTCTGCTGGATCGGCATGCTCCGGCCCGGGCCCGACGACATCGCGGCGATCGAGGACGAGTTCGGTCTGCACGAGCTCGCCGTCGAGGACACCCTGCACGGCCACCAGCGGCCCAAGCTGGAGCGCTACGGGCAGACGGAGTTCGCCGTGCTCCGCCCCGCCCGCTACGTCGACGAGGAGGAGGAGGTCGAGCTCGGCGAGATCCACCTCTTCCTCGGCCCGGAGTTCGTGGTCACGGTCCGGCACGCCGAGGAGCCCGACCTCGCCGCGGTCCGCCGCCGGCTCGAGGACGATCCCGAGCTGCTGGCCCACGGCCCGTTCGCGGTCTTCTACGCCGTGCTGGACAAGGTCGTCGACGACTACGGCCCGGTGCTCGACGGCCTGCAGAACGACGTCGACCAGATCGAGGACCAGGTCTGGAACGCCGACCCTGCCGTCTCCCGGCGCATCTACAAGCTCACCCGCGAGGTCATCGAGTTCCAGCGCGCCGTCGACCCGCTCGTGGAGATCTTCGACGAGCTGCGCACCCGCTTCGGCAAGCAGAGCACCACCCCCGACCTCGAGCTGCGCCGGCTCATGCGCGACGTCCAGGACCACGCCACCCGGGTCCGCGAGCGCACGCAGGGCCTGCGCGACCTGCTCGCCAACATCCTCACGGTCAACTCCACGCTCGTCGCGCAGCGGCAGAACGAGGAGATGACCCGGCTCACCGAGGCCGGGTACGTGCAGAACGAGCAGATGAAGAAGGTCTCGTCCTGGGCGGCCATCGCCTTCGCCCCGAGCCTGGTCGCCGGCATCTACGGGATGAACTTCACCCACATGCCGGAGCTGGAGTGGTCGTACGGCTACCCGTTCGCCTTCGGGCTGATGCTGCTGCTCGGGCTCCTGCTCTACCTGGGCTTCAAGCGCCGCGGCTGGCTCTAGTCCGGATGCGATCTTCCCCAGGTCAGGAGTACTTTCCGCGGTGCCGGGACCGAAACGTCCGGGGCGCCCACGCCGAGTAGTGGGCTAAGCGCGCGGAGGCGTCCGCGCGCCCAGGCGGTTCGTCGTCGGGGGGTCCGATGTGGGACGAACGGTGGCTGGCACGTGCAGTGCTGGAGTTCACGGACACGCTCGGGAGCCGGTTCGACGAGGACGAGTTCGCCGAGCGGCTCTCCCGCCGCTCCGGTGAGCTGACCGGGGTCGGGTGCACCGGCGTCGCGCTCGCGGCGCCGAAGGGCGAGCTGCGCTTCGCGGGCGCCAGCGAGCCCGCGGGCCGGATGCTGCACGCCGTGCAGGTCCGGTACGGGCAGGGGCCGACCCTGACCTGCTACCGGTCCGGGCGGACCGTGCACGTCGGCGACCTGACCCTGTTGACCTCGCGCTGGCCGGCGTTCGCCGCGGCCGTCGGTGGGGCGGGGTTCCGCGGGGTGCACGCCGTCCCGCTGCGCCGGCACGACGTCGGCGTCGGCGCGGTGAGCCTGTACCTGCGGGAGGGCCCGGAGCTCACGGCCCGGACGGCCGGTGCGCTGGAGGCACTGGCGGCCGCGGCGGCGGTGGGGATCCTCCAGCGGCGGTCACGCCGCCACCACGAGGTGCTCGCCCGCCAGCTCCAGGAGGCGCTCGACCGGCGCATCGTCGTCGAGCAGGCGAAGGGGATGCTGGCCGAGCGGCTGTGCGTCGACCCGCAGGAGGCCTTCGAGCGGCTCCGCGCCCACGCCCGCCGCTACCGCCGCACGGTCCACGGCCTCGCAGCCGCGATCGTCGACACGCCGGCCGGACCGGACCTGCACGGGCTCACGGCCCCGAATCCGATCCCATGCGCAGTCTGCGGGTGACGACGGCGCGCGCGACCTCGACGAGGGGCGCGCCGCGCTCGTCGGCGTAGGCCCCCAGCCGCCGGCGGGCCTCGTCCACGCCGACCCCGAGCTGGACCGCGACCATGCCGACCGCCTGCAGGACCACCGCCTGGTCCGCGTCCGCCACCCCGGCGTCCGCCTCGCCGGGCGGCCCGTCCCGGCCCGGTCCCGGTCCCGGTCCGCCCAGGAGGATCGCCCCCGCGGCGTCGGCGAAGGCCGCGGCGCGGGCCAGGAGGTCCGGCGCGGCACCGATCGAGCCGCCGCTCACCAGGGTCAGGGTGCCGACGACGACCGTGCCCACCCGGACCGGCAGCGCGGCGAACTCGGCGACGCCCGCCCGCGCCGCGAAGTCGGCGAAGGTGCCCGGTCCGGTCGGGCCGTTCGCGACCACCACCGCGCGACCCTCGACGGCCTCCACCGCCGGCCCGCGGCCGGTCGCCTGGTGCCACTCCTCGGCGGCGCGGCTGCGGGCGTCGGTGGCCGCGAGCAGCTGGCGTCCGCGCGGGCTGACCGCCGTCAGCGCGACGCCGTCCACCCCGAGGTCGTCCGCGCAGGCGCGGCACACGTCCGCGGGTTCGACGGTGGGCGAGCCGCGTCGCTGCGCGGCGGTGACGATCAGCGACCACACTCCCGAACGCCGGGCTCCCCCGGCACCGGCATCGTCGGCCATCTGGACCCTCCGTCGGACGACGGGTGCGGCACACGGCCGCCTGGATCTCGGAGGATCCTGCTCTGACGACGGTCAGTGAACCAGACCCACCCGGTCGCCGCCGCGGCCGCGCCCGCCTGTCACCACCAGGGGTGACGCTCGTTCCCCCGCTCGCGCCGGGTCGACGTCCGGGCGCACGCCGGCCCGGACCCTGCCCGCCGCGGCGGGGACGGGCTCCGGCCCCGCCAGGTCGGCGTGCGTGCCGACCCGCACGCGGGCACCGTCGAGCAGCAGGACGCGATCGGCCCGGGCGGCCGAACCCGTCCGGTGGGCCACGACCAGCAGCGTCCCGCCCCGGTCCCGGAAGGCCTGCTCGGCGACCTGCTCCGCGGCGGGGTCGAGATGGCAGCAGGCCTCGTCGAGGATGCAGAACCGGGCCCGGGACAGGTGGGCCCTGGCCAGCGCGAGGAGCTGGCGCTGCCCGGCCGACAGCGCCGTGGGGGCGACCTCGGCGTGGTAGCCGCCGAGGCCGTCGACCAGCTCCTCGGCCCCCACTGCCCGCACGCTGCGCTGCATCGCCGCCGGATCGGCGAACGGGGTCAGGTACGTGAGGTTCTCCGCCACCGTGCCCTGGAACAGGTACGCCTGCTGGGGCACGAGCGTGATCGCGGCGTGCCGGACCCGCGGGTGCAGCGCGGCCAGGGGCGTCCCGCCGAGCCACACCTCGCCGGACGCCGGCGCCAGCAGCCCCGCCAGGAGCAGGGTGAGCGTGGACTTGCCGCCCCCGCTCGGCCCCACCACCGCCAGGTGCTCGCCGTCGGCGACGTCCAGGTCGAGGTCGAGGACGACGGGTGCGGAGTGCGGCCCGTAGGCGAAGGTCAGCCCGCGAGCGCGGACGTCGGTCCGCACGGGCGGGACACCGATCAGCCGCCGCGCGGGGGCGTGCCGGCGACGCGCCCAGCCGGGCTCTTCGGCCAGGAGCGGCGTCGGGACGGTGTCCGGTTCCGGGTCGCCGGCGGCCGCGTCCGTGGTGGCCCCGAGCTCGGCCAGCCGCCGCACGGTCACGGCCAGCTGCAGCGCCATGCTCCCGACGACGTGCACGAGCGACGAGAGCGCCGGACCGAGCGACACCAGCAGGTAGCTCGTCGCCCCGACGAGCTCGCCGGCCGTCAGCACCCCGTTGCCGACCAGCAGTGGGCCCGCCAGGAGCAGGGCCGCCAGCGGCACCTGGGCACCGAGCGCGACGATCAGGACCCGGGTCACGGAGGCGCGCCCGAGGGCGCGGGTGGCGGCGACCTGCTCGTCGATGCGCTCGTGCAGGACGTCCGCGGCGCGGTCGCCGGCCTGGCAGGCCAGCACGTCGCGCAGGCCGAAGAGGACCCCGGCGGTCTCGGTGGCGATCGCCTCCTCGGCCAGGACGGTGCGCCGCTGACGGCGGGCCAGCGGCCGCAGCAGCAGGGCGAACAGGAGCAGGGCCGCGACCAGCGGCGGGACCACGAGGGCGAGCAGCACCGGGGAGAGCAGGGCGAGGCCGGCCACGCCCGCCACCAGCCCGACGGCGACCCCCCGGGCCGTGCGCAGCAGGGCGGCGCCGGTGAGGCGCACGCTCTCCACCTGCCCGGTGAGCCGGGCGACGGCGGCCGCGTCGCCGCCGTCGTGTCCCGGGGCGGTGCCGGCGACGGCGCTGCGCAGGGTCGCCGCCACCACGTGCCGGACGAGGTGGTCGCGCTGGGCCTCCGCGATGCGGGCGACCCGCGGCACGATCTGCCGGGTGGCCAGGGCCCCGCACAGGGCCAGGGCGAGGAGCGCCCCCAGCAGGGCGACCCCGAGCCCGGGCCGGTCGGCGAGGAAGCCGTCGTCGAGCGCGGTGGCCACCAACCGCCCGGTCACGACGGCCGGCACCCCCTCGCACACGCTGAACACGGCGAGTCCGACCCAGGCCCGGCGGGTACCGCGCATCCCGGCCCGCAGCAGCGCCACCGGGGTGGTCGGCCCGGTCGGTCCGGTCGGGAGCGCCGCCGCGCCGCTCACGACGTCACCGCCGTCGCGGCGCCGGCCGGCACGAACAGCGCCCGGTACTCACCGTCCGCCCACAGCTCGGCGTGCGGGGCATGGGCCCTGATCCGGCCCTCGTGCAGCCAGACGACGCGGTCCGCCGCCGCCGCGGTCGGCGCCTTCCGGGTGACGATCAGCCGCGTGCGCCCTCGCAGCACGGTCGCGAGCGCCTGCTCGACCTCGGCCTCCGTGGCGCTGTCGAGGCTCGCGGTGGCGTCGTCGACGACCGTGATGCGGGCGTCCTGCGCCACCGCCCGGGCCAGGCCGAGCCGCTGGAGCTCGCCCCCGGAGAGCGGGGCGTCGGCCGGGGGTGTGCGGTACCCGAGCGGGAGCATGTCCACGAATCCGTCGGCACGGGCGGCCCGCGCCGCGTCGGCGATGGTCAGGTCGTCGGCGTCCGGTCGGCCGTACCCGATCGCCTCGGCGAGGGTCGCGCCGGGCAGCGCGGGGCGTTCGAAGGCGTAGGCGACGGTCTGCCGGAGGGTGGCCGCGTCGAGCTCGCCGATCGAGCGGCCGTCGACGAGCACGACCCCCTCGTCCGGGCGGTACAGCCCACCGAGCAGTCCGACCAGCACGGTCTTGCCCGCGCCGGACGCGCCCACGACCGCGGTGCAGCCGCCCGGCACGAGCAACAGGCTCACGTCCTCCAGGACGGTGCGGCCGCCGAGCCGGACGGTCACGCCGGACAGCCGCGCGCGGCCGGGGCCGTCGGCCGGGCCGGGCTGCCGTGGTCCGGGAGCCGGGCCCGGCGCGGGCCGGTCGGCGATCGCGGCGAGGCGGGCCGCGGCCGCGCGGCACTGCGCGATCTCCAGGACGGTGTCCACCGCCCGTGCCCCGTTGAGCACGAGCTCGGCGTAGCCGACGGCGGCAACCGCGTCCCCGACGGTCGACCGCCCCTGCGCCACGCCGAGGCCGGCCACCGCCAGCACCACGATCCGCACCACCGGGGCGAGCAGGGCGAAGGACCAGCCGAGATCACGCTGCTGCGCCCAGAAGCGTGCGCCCGCCGCGCGCAGGGCGGGCAGCGGGGCGAGCACCCGGGTGATCTCGGCGTCGACGGTGCCGCTGGCGCGGATGGTCCGGCGCCCCGCGAGCGCGTCGGTGAGCCGGGCCGCCACCGCGGCCTGGGTCTGCTGGTAGTCGGTGAAGGCGGCGACGGTCCGGCGGGCGAACCGGCGGGCGAGCAGGACGCCCACCGGCACCAGCGTCAGCACCGCCGCCGCGGTCCACACGTCGACGAGGGCGAGCGCGACCAGCGCGACCACGGCGACGAGCAGCCCGGTCAGCACCCCGACGGTCATCGCCGGCACCCGTCCGGCGGCCGCGGCGATCCCGGTCAGGCGGGCGGTCGCGTCTCCGGCCGGGATGTCCGCGGACCCGGAGAAGCCCCGGGCGAGCAGGCCCGCCACTCCCCGCCGACGGAGCCATGCGGTGCTCCGGGCGACCCCCGTGGTCGTCGCCAGGGCGCCGAGGGCGGCGGACGCCACCCCGGTGCCCACGACGGCGAGCAGGAGCAGCACGGCCGCGGACGGAACGGCGCCGGCCCGCGGTGCGAGCACGGAGTCGATGGCCGCGGCCAGGGCCGCGGGTGCGAGGAGGGAGCTCGCTGCGGCGAGCACACCGGCCACGATCGAGACCACCGTGGTGGCGGGTGTGTGCCGCGCCGCGGCCCACAACAGCCGAGAGGCGGTGGGCCCGGGCGGCTGGAGGGGCTCGCTGAGCTCCGCCGAGGATCGGCGCATGGGCGCTCCCGGGCTCGGACCGGGCCGTGCCCGGTCGGGATGGCGGCGTCGCGGAGGGTGCGGGTGGTCGCTCGCCGCGAGGCAGGGCGATGGGATGCTGAAGGCGTGTGCGAGGGCGGTAACGGCGCCCTCGCACACGCCTCGTTCAGCAACGGGCCGCGAGCGGCCGGTGCGTCAGTGGACGCTCACGTTGTTGACGGCCGTGAGGTTGCAGGTGAAGTGGCAGTCCACGTCGTTCGTCTGGTAGATGACGTCCTCCCAGTCGAAGTACAGGCCGGTGGCCTGCCCCTCCGGCAGCTCCTGCAGGGCGTCGGTGTGCGTCGTGTACATGTGCTTCCTCTCCTCGTGGATCTCGTCCCCGCCCCGCCGGCGAGGGCTTCGGGTCACGCCTCGTTGATATTCGTGACGTTGCAGGTGTAGTAGCAGGCGACGACGTTCACCTGGATGACGATCTCGTTGTTGAAGTCGCCGCAGAGCGCCGTCGGCATGCTCTCCGGCAGCGTCTCCAGTGCCACGACCTCCCGGGTCACCTCCACCCCTTCACCCCCTCTCCACCGTCGGGACGGGTCTCGCCGCGGTCGCGGCAAGTTCCGGGGCCGGGGCCGGCGGCCAGGAAGGCCAGCACGGTCCGCGGCAGATCGGGCGCGGCGGCGTCGTCGAGCACGCCGTGGCCCGCGCCGGGGTACTCGAGGTAGCGCGGCGCGGTCCCGGCGGCGAGCAGCGCGTCGCGGACGGCGCGCGCCTGGGAGACGGGGACCACGTCGTCCGCGGTGCCGTGGGCGAGCAGGACGCGGGCGGTGACCGCCGGGGCGAACCGCGTCACGTCACGCTCACCGAGCCCGTCGTCGACCGGCGCCAGCCCGTCGAGCCGGTCCAGCATCGCCCGGACCGCGGGCCCGGCCACCGGATACAGCCGCCGTGCGGAGGCGAACGGCGCCACCGCGACGACGTGCGACCACAGGCCGGGCTCGACCCCGGCGGCCAGCAGGGCGAGGAACGCCCCGTAGCTCGCCCCGAGCAGGCGCAGCGGTGCCCCGGTGTCGGTGGCCAGGTGGCGGGCGAGGGCGAGCAGGTCGGCCAGGTCCGGGCCGCCCCAGGCACCCCGGCCGGTGTGCGCGTCGCGGGGGCCGGAACCCGATCCGCCGCGCAGGTTCGGCGCGACGACCAGCAGCCCCGCGTCGGCGAGCTCGTGCATCAACGGGTCGTAGGACAGCCGCCAGGCCCCGATCGGGCCGCCGTGCAGGGCGAGCACCACCGCGTGCGCGATCGCGCGGTCCCCGTGGACGACCGCCTCGATCGGGCCGGCGGGCCCGGTGAGGACGGTGTGCTCCACCGGCGTCCGGGGGCGACCCCCGCCGTCGGGGTGCAGGGTGAAGCGGCCACTCGTCGGCGGGGTCAGCTCGGCCAGCCCGGGTGGCGAGGCCGGCCCGGTGAACGGGAACCGGAGGACGTCCTCGCCCCAGTGCGCCGAACCGCCGATCACGCCGGGCGGCACCGGGACCGCCGCGAGCTCGTCGGTGCCCGGCTCGTAGACCGCGAGGTGGGCCCGGCAGGGCTCGTCGAGCTGCAGGAGCACCCGCCGTCCTCGCGGATCGAGCGCGAGCGGCCACACCCGGCGGTCGTCGGTGCTGCGCAGCACGTCCGGGAAGGTGAGCGGGCCCCGCCCGTGGTCGCCGGCCCAGCCGAGCCGGTCCGCGCCCCGCCCGACGACCAGCAGCCCGGTCTCCGGCGCGCACAGCAGCGGCCGCACCCCCTCGTCGGTCCGGTCCGACAACGGCCGCGTGGAACCGTCGAGCGTGTCGATCACCAGCGGCCGCATCCGCCCGTCGGTCAGGCACCCGACGGCCAGCGAGCGGCCGGCGGAGTCCAGCCAGGCGCTGCTGGGGACGACGCCGGGTACCCGGCCCACCTCGACGGGGCCCGCCGGGCCGACCCGCCAGAGTCCCGTGGTGCCGTCCCGATCGGTGCTGAACGCCCAGCCCAGCGCGTCACCGGACGCACCGCCGTTCGCAGGCCCGGTGACGAGCCGCAGCCCCTGCGCGTCCACAACGCCGAGGAGCCGGGCCGTTCCGTCCGGGTCGACCAGGGTGAGGTGGTGCCGCGCGTCGATCGGGCGGGTGACCAGCAGGCTCCCGTCGTCGAGCGGGAGCGGCTGGGTCCAGCGGGTCTCCGGTTGCTCGGCGGACACGAGATGCTGTCGGGGCGGGTCGAACGACCACGCCTCCACCTGGTGCCGGCCCCCGCTGCCCACCAGGCACGCACCGTGGCGGCCGGACAGGGAGAACCGGAAGCCGAGGCGCTTCGGGGGGCGGGCAGCGGGCGGCGTGGGGACGGTCGAGGAGATCGCCGGTCGCGGCCGGTCGACCACCTCGTCGACCATCCAGGCGCGGGCACCGCCCCGCTCGAGCCGGAGCAGGAAGCGGAGCACGCCGGCGAGGCCGGTACCGGCGTCGACGACGACGTCGCCGCCCGTCTCGTCCGCGACGAGCAGCCGGCCCTCGCGCCGGCAGTGCCGCAGCGCCGCGGCCTCGGCGAGGTCCTCCGCCCGCTCCCGCAGCCGGCGGTCGTCGAGCAGGGCGGCCGCGTCGAGCAGGAACTCCCCGTTGCCCGCCAGACCGTGGCAGGCCGAGGGCAGGGACAACCATCGTGCCCGGTGCACGGCGACCGCGGCCGCCGCGGCCAGCTCGGCGTAGCGCTCCCGGCCCGCGATCCGCCAGGCCCGGAGCAGGAAGGTCCCGATGCCGGACGAACCGTTGCACCAGTGCACCAGGCGCTCCCGCCCGCCCGGAGCCTCCGGCCACCAGGCGGCGCCGTCGTCGAGGACCGCTGCGTCGCAGAGGGTGTCCGCCGCGGCGAGAGCGAGCTCCGTGGCCCGGCCGTCGCCGGTCGCCGCGCCGGTCGCCAGCAGGAAGTAGCCGATGCCCGCGGCGCCGTGGGCGAAGCCGTAGTGCCGCACCCCGGCGAGCTCGGAGTCCAGCTCGGGCGGCACCGACCAGAGCACCGTGCCGCCGTCCCGCTCGGCGGCGGCCACCAGGTCGTCGGCGCATCGGCGGGCGCGCTCCCGCAGGGCGTCGATCCCGGTGGCCGCCCACAGGTGCAGGGCCGTCAGCCCGGCCCCGGCCAGCCCGTGGGTCACGTCGGGATTGACCGGGCGGGGAATCGGGATACCCGCCGCCATCTGCACGCCGGCGGCGACGAGTTCCGGGTCGCCGAGGGCGGCACCCGCGTCGTGCAGCGCCCAGGCGGTGCCGGAGCGGCCGAAGTACAGGCCGGGGAGCCGCCGGGGCTCCGCGGCCGCCCGCCGGCGCAGCCAGCCGGCCGCGGTCGCCACCGCGCCGCGCAGCTCGCCCCGCTGCGCGTCCGCCGAACCGGCCAGCGCGGCGGTGAGCGTGCCGAGCACCCCTGCGGCGCCGTGCTGCACGGCCGCCGGGTCGAAGGCCGCGCGACGCCCGGCCGGCCAGAGGCGGTCGGTGCGGTCGGGCGTCATCGTCGCGAGCAGGTGGTCGAGCCCGTCGCGCAGCAGCCGGGCGCGGTCCGGGGCCGGACGCCGCGGGCCCGACACGCCCGGAACGGCCGGGGCGGCGGCCGCGGCGGGCGCGAGCAGTCGCTGCACCCGGGACAGCGGGGCCCGGTCGCGCGGGTCGTCGGCGAGGAGGGCCGTGATCGCCGGACGCAGGGCCCGCGCCGCTTCGTGGTCACGGGCGACGGCGTCGACCCAGGCGAGCAGGCGGGGCGCCGACGGCGCGGCGCCGGCCGGGCGGTCGGCGGGCAGCAGCGGGTCGCTGCCGGTGGCGAGCAGGAAGAACAGGCAGCCCAGCGCGTACCGGTCCTCGGTGGGAGCGGCGACGGGCTCGGGGCCGGGCCCGTCGTGCTCGGGGGCGCGGTAGCCCGGGGTGCCGCCTCGCCGGGCGCGCGCCCCGGCGACGGCGGCGAGCTCGAGGTCGACGACGACCGGCAGGCCCGCGGCGTCGACCAGGACGTTCGTGGGGCTCAGGTCGCGCAGCACCACGCCGCGCCCGTGCACCTCCGCCAGCAGGAGGACCAGGCGCCGGGCCACCGCGAGGGCCGCGTCGGCCGGGACGCCCCGACCGGGGCGGCAGTGAGCGGCCACCCAGGCCCGGAGCGGCGCGCGGTCGAGGTGCTCCTCCACCAGGAACCGGTCGCCGTCCTGGGTGAAGGTGGTGAGCAGTCGGGGCACCAGCCCGGTGGGGGCGAGCAGGCGCACCATCTCCGCCTCGTGACGGATCGCGTCGCGGGCGTCGCGGCCGGACTCGTCCGCCTCGGCGTGCGCGCGGCCCTGCTTCACCACGACGGTCCCGCCGAGCACCGCGTCGTCGGCGAGGTAGATGCCGCCCTTGGTGGAGTGCCGCAGCGCGGCACGCACGGTGAAACGGTCCCCGAGCAGGACCGCCCGCGGGGCGGCCGTTCCCTCCTCGACCTGGGGAATCGGGCACGTGACCCAGGTCGGCGGGGTGTAGCGGGGCTCGCGCCGGTCGGGCTCGGCCAGGCCCTCCGGCGTCACCACCACGCCGCGGTACACGCCGTCCGCGGTCAGCTCCGCGGGCTTGTCGAAGGCGCCGTAGCGATAGTGCACGAGGCCGCCGGTGCGGTAGGCGCGGTCGGAGAGGATGCGCGGCCCGGCCAGGCCCTGCGTCGCCGCGTCGAGCTCGTCCGCCAGCGCCACGAACTCCTCGTCGTCACGGGGGTAGACGGTGACGACCTTCCCCGCCTGCGCCCGGTCGCACTCGCGGCTGCCCAGCAGCCGCACCGCGGCGAGGTCGGGCGCGAACTTGAAGGCGACCCGCCGTGCGGCCAGGCACGGGACGATCCCGCGCAGCACGGCCCGGATCGTGCGCGGCGTCGCCGAGAGGTGCAGCTTCCAGCCCGCGTCGCGCGGGAGGCGCCCGGCCGGGGTCGCGGTGCACCAGGTGGTGCCGCGGTGCAGCGTCCAGCCGGGCTCCGGCAGCAGCTCCGCGACCAGTGCCGTCAGGTCCGCCGGCTCGGTCCGGACGGACGGCTGCGCCGCCGCGCCGACCCGCGCCATCCCGAGCGCCGGGCACTCGGGCGCCCACAGCCGCGCGGCGCGGCCGCCGAGCTCGCGCGGCACATCGCGGCGCCACCCCAGCGGCGCTCGCCCTGCCCCGTGGACATCCATGGATACGCCCCCTCGCGCACGGCCGGAAGATCGTCGGCCCGCCGGAGTCAGGGGCGGTGAAGACTGTGGAGAAGCTCCGTCGTCGGCGGCGGTGGGCCTGCCGGATCCGGAGACGGCGACGACGTTAACCAGGGTCGCGCCGCAGCCGCCATACGTAGAACAACGCATTGCGTCCGGCCGGACGCGGTGGGTGGGCGGGGACGCCGCACCGGGCCTCCCCTCGTCGCCCGCGAGCCGCTACTCTCCCCTGCCGACGCCGCCGTCAGCGGCGCCGCCGGCCCTGACCTCGCCGCGTCGACGCGCACTGCTCGGCGTCCGCGCCCGTCCCCCGTTCCGCCCCGACCGTCCGGTGCAGTACCGGCCCGTCCGGCGTGACCCGGTGACCGGCCGCGACCCGCGAACGGAGGGGCACCATGCGCCCGCTGCACCCGCTCCCGTCCCCGCGCGGCCGGACAGCACCGGCCGTGCTGCTCGCCCTCGCGCTGTCCTTCACGCTGTCCTTCGCGACGGCGTGCACCGCACCCACGCCGACGGCGTCGCCACCCGCACCAGCGGCCGAGCCCGCCCGGCCCGCCCGGCCCGCACCGCCGGCCGACCCGCCCGCGCAGGACGATCCGGCCGCCTGCGCGCACGGGTCCTGCGAGATCCGGGTCGACGGGCCCGTGACGATCCCGCTCACGGCGGACAGCGGGGTCACCGAGATCCGGGTCCTGACCGTCGACGCCGGCCGGGTCGAGCTCGTCGCGGTGGTCCCCGGCGGGCGGGTGAGCACCCGCTGCTCCGGCGCCTGCACCGGCACCCGCACCACGACCGCCGACGGCAGCTCCTCGGTCCGGCTCACCGCGGGAGCCGGCGCCGAGATCGCCGTGAACGACCTGCGGTTCGACGTCCGGGAGGCGAGCGGCGGAGCGGCCGTCCTGCACGTGACCTCGGGCTGACCGCCGCTCAGCGGTAGCAGTAGGAGTCCGACGAGGCGTCCCCGCCCTGCAGCCGGACCTGGTGCACGCGCAGGCCCCGGAACTCGTCGCCGCGCGGGAAGAACCGCGGGTCGAGGGCCATCGCACCCGCCGCGCCGACGTCGCCCTTCGCCATCCACGCGCCCACGCCGTCGGGGTAGAACTGGTCGTCCCACGCGCCGTAGAGCGAGTTGGTGAAGTAGACCCGCCTGCCGTCCCGGCTGACCTCCACCATCTGCGGCCCGCCGGCCAGCGGCCGGTCGGGATCGGCCGGGTGCGGGGTCCGGCGGACGATGCCGCCGAGCCGGATCGACCCCGACTCGCGGGGGTTCGCCGGGTCGGTGACGTCGAACTGCTTCAGCTCACCGGTGCCCCAGCAGGAGACGTAGAGGAACCGGTCGTCGACCGAGAGGTCGATGTCGGTGATCAACGGCGGCACCGCGGAGAACGGCTTCAGGGCCGGCGGGAGGTCGTCGGGGTCGGCGGGCTCGGCCGGGACGGTGATCACCTTCTCGACGCGCCACTCGTCGCCGTCGAGGAACCAGCGGAAGATCGACCCCGACAGGTCGTCGGTCGAGATCACCACGCCGACGAAGCCCCAGGTCGCCTCGGGGTCGTGCGAGGGGCGCACCTCCAGCGCCATCTGGTGCTGCGCGCCGAGCTCGAGGCGCTGCAGGTGGCGGCCCGCGGCGAGGTCCCAGACGTGGATCGCGTGCCCGTACTCGTTGCCGAGCAGCAGCTCGGGGACCAGGCCGTCCTCGATCATCGACGGGTGGCCCCACTCGCTGGAGATCAGCACGTTGCGGTTGAGGTGCCACCACGCGTCGTAGGCCAGCCGCTGCGGCCCGCGGTCGGTCTCCCAGGCCCGGACCACCTCGAACGTCGAGTGGTCGAGCAGCGCCACCCCGCCCGGCCCGTCGGCGTCGCCCTGCGGTCCGCCGATGCAGGTGAGGAACACGCCGTCGGGCCCGCAGTGCAGCGTGTGCGGCCGCGAGTACCCGGCCGCCTCGGACAGGTCCTTGGCCGTGACGGTCCGCACCACCCGCGGCGCGCGCGGGTCGGGCACCGTGTCGAGGACGTGGACGTTCGACGACCGCAGGCCCGGGACCAGCAGGTACCGCCGGCTCAGGTCGCCGTCGTGCCCGGCGTGCCCGAGCGCGGAGGAGCAGGCGTTCCAGCCGAAGTGGTGCAGCTCGTCGCCGGTGCCGGGCATGTCCGTCCACCCGACGACCCGGCCGTAGCTCGCTGCCTCCGGGTCGACGTCGACGACGGCCATCGCGTCGGGCCGGGCGGCCGACCGGTCGAACGCCGCGACGTACGCCAGGCGCTCGGGCGGGGCGGCCGCGGCCTCGGCGGCGGAGCGGTAGAACGTCGGGTCCGTGACCGGCTGCGCCATGGCACGCCCTCCTCGTCGCTCGCGAGGTCGTCCACCCTCCGCCCCTCGGGGACCCGGGTCAAGCCCTCGGGGAGCGGGGGCGCGGCTGGCAGCGCGGGCAGGAGAAGGAGCTGCGGTTCATGAACGCCTCGCGCCGGATCGGGGTGCCGCAGCGCGTGCACGGCTCGTCCGTGCGCCCGTAGACGTTCAGGGAGCGGTCGAAGTAGCCGGAGGCGCCGTTGACGTTGACGTACAGCGCGTCGAAGGACGTGCCGCCCTGGTCGAGGGCCTCGCCCATGACCTCGGACGCCGCCTCGAGCACCGCGACGCCCTGTGCGCGCGTGAGCTTCTCCGTGGGCCGGGCGCCGTGCAGCCGGGCCCGCCACAGCGCCTCGTCCGCGTAGATGTTGCCGATGCCGGACACGACGGTCTGGTCGAGCAGCGCCCGCTTGATCTCCGTGCGACGGCGGCGCATGCCGGCCACCGCGCCGTCGAGCGAGAACAGCGGGTCCATCGGGTCGCGGCCGATGTGCGCGATCGGCTCGGGCAGCAGCCCGCCGCCTGCCCCCTCGGTGAGCGGGTGGACCGACAGGCCACCGAACGTCCGCTGGTCGACGAACCGCAGCTCGGGGCCGTCGTCGTCGAACCGCAGCCGGATCCGGAGATGCTTCTCGTCCGGCCGGTCGGGGGTGGTGACGAGCATCTGACCGCTCATCCCGAGGTGGGCGAGGATCGCGTCCTCGCCCGGGCCGGCCGGGTCGAGCTCCAGCCAGAGGTACTTGCCGCGGCGGCGGGCCGCGGTGATCGTGCGGCCCTTGAGCCGGGCCGCGAAGTCCTCCCCGCCGGCGAGGTGCCGGCGCACCGCGCGCGGGTGCGCCACGGTGACCTCGGCGAGGGTGCGGTCGAGGACGTGGTCGGCGAGACCGCGCCGGACCACCTCGACCTCGGGCAGCTCCGGCACGTCAGCCCCGGCCCGTCACAGCCGGACCCTCAACGCCGGGCCCGGGCCGTCTCGTCCGTGATCGCGCGCCAGGCGAGCGCGGCGGCCTTCTGCTCGGCCTCCTTCTTGGTGCGCCCGTCCCCGGAGCCCAGCTCGCGCCCCCCGACGACCGCGGTCGCCGTGAAGGTCTTGAGGTGGTCGGGGCCGTCCTCGGTGATCCGGTACTCCGGCACACCGAGCCCCTCCGACGCCGTGAGCTCCTGGAGGCTGGTCTTCCAGTCCAGGCCGGCGCCGAGCAGCGGGGCGCCCTGCAGCAGCTCGTCGAACAGCCGGTGCACCAGGGAACGGGCGGTCTCCAGCCCGTGCTCCAGGTAGACGGCGCCGATCAGGGCCTCGGTGGCGTCGGCCAGGATGCTCGCCTTCTCCCGGCCGCCGGTGAGCTCCTCACCACGGCCGAGATAGATGTAGGCGCCCAGCCCGTGCTCGGACAGCCCGCCCGCCACGCCCGCGAGCGCGTGCATGTTGACCACGCTCGCCCGCAGCTTGGCCAGCTGGCCCTCCGGCAGCTCCGGGTGGTCCCGGTAGAGCCGCTCGGTGACGATGATGCCGAGCACCGAGTCGCCCAGGAACTCCAGGCGCTCGTTGGTCGGCAGGCCACCGTGCTCGTACGCGTACGAGCGATGGGTGAGGGCGAGGGTGAGCAGCTCGGCGCCGACCTCGACGCCGAGTGCCTCCAGCAGCGGGGTGCGGTCCTCGCGAGGCCCCGTGACGCTCTTGTCACCCACCGGCTGGTCAGGCCGGACGGACGACCTGACGACCGTCGTACTGCCCGCAGACGGGGCAGGCGACGTGCGGCGGCTTCAGCTCGCCACAGGCGCGGTTGTTGCAGGCGACGAGGGTCGGCGCGGTGGCCTTCCACTGCGCCCGACGAGAGCGCGTGTTGGACCGCGACATCCGGCGCTTGGGTACGGCCACGGCAGATCTCCTACGGTTGTGCTCGAGAGGTCTTACGACATCGAAACGTCTTCAGTCGGAAGGCAGGCGCTCACGCAGAGCGGCCCACCGAGGATCCAGTGTCTCATGCCGGTGGTCGGGCCCGAGATCGGCCCACCTCCCGCCGCACTCGGGGCACAGGCCAGGGCAGTCGTCCCGGCACAGCGGCGCCAGCGGGAGCTCCAGCACGATCGCGTCCCGCACGGTCTGCTCGAGGTCCACACGCTCGTCGACGACGCGCGGGATCTCGTCCTCGTCGGTCGTCTCCTCGGTGACGGTGTCCGGGTACGCGAACAGCTCCTCGATGCGCACCTCGAGGTCCTCGGCGAGCTCGTCGAGGCACCGGGAGCACTCGCCCTCCAGGTGCGCGGCGGCGGTCCCGGACACGTAGACGCCCTCGCTCACCGACTCCAGGCGCAGGTCCAGCTCGACGGGGCTGCCCGGCGGCACGGCGAGGACTCCGACCAGGCCGATCGCCTCGTCGGCACGCTCGGCACCCGGTCCGGGGACCGTCCGGGTGACGCTGCGCATGGTGCCCGGGCGACGGCCCATCTCGCGGGTGGAGAACACCCAGGGGCTGGTCTCGGGGCGGGGTTCGGGGGCGCGGTTCGTGCTCATGACTCGCGCGAGGATACGCGCAGTTCGCCGGGCCCCGTCCAACGCGACCCGCCCTCCCACCGCGAGTCGGCAGTTCCGGCAACGCGAGTCGGCAGTTCCGGCAGCGCGAGTCGGCAGTTCCAGCAGCGCGAGTCGGCAGTTCCAGCAGCGCGAGTCGGCAGTTCTGGTAACGCGAGTCGGCAGTTCCGGGTCCTCGAGACGGCGATCCCGGGCGACGGGCGGTGGCGCCGCCCTCCGCTCAGCGCCGCACGTGGGCCGGGAAGGCCTCGGCGACGGAGGCGGCGAGCTCCAGGAAGGCCTCCCGCGTGGCCGGGCGCAGCCGGCCCGGGTCGATCCGCCCGCCCGTGGCGAGGTGCGGATCGTGCGGCACCTCGACCACCGCCCGGCAGCGGCCGGCGAAGTGCTCGCGCAGCGCCGGTGCGTCGATCTCCCGGGCGGCGCGCCCGACGAGGACCACCACCGCGTCGGCGACGAGCCGCCCGTGCCCGTGGGCCACGAGCCAGTCGAGGGTCTTGCTGGCCCGCCCGGCCCCGTCGACCGTCGGCGCCCCGACGACGACAAGCGAGTCGGCGACGTCGAGGGTCCCGGCCATCGCCGAGTGGACCATCCCGGTGCCGGAGTCGGTGAGCATGACGCTGAAGTACCGGGCGAGCGCCGCGTCGATCCGCAGGTACTCGTCCCGGGTGAAGGCCTCGCCCGCCGCCGGGTCCTGCTCGGAGGCGAGGACCTGCAGCCGGCCGGCCAGGCTGGTGTAGCGCGAGACGGCGGTCCAGGAGTCGACGGCGGCGAGGTCGTCGAGCAGGTCCCGGACGGTGCGGTCGCTGTGCCCGGTCAGCCGGTCGGCGAGCGTGCCGGCGTCGGGGTTGGCGTCGAGCGCGAGGATGCGGTCGCCGCGGTGTTCCGCCAGGGCGAGCCCCAGGCAGGCGGTGACCGTCGTCTTGCCGACCCCGCCCTTCAGCGAGGTCACCGCCACCCGGTGCGTCCCGGCGAGGTGGCTGCGCACCCGCGCGAGCCGGTCCTGCGCGGCGAGCTGCGCGGCGCTCGGCCCCGGGTCGATCCGGCCCAGGGAGGCGGCGTGCAGGATCCTGCGCCAACCCCGGTCGGGCACCGGGCCGCGGGCGCGGACGAGCGAGTCCGGGTCGAAGGCGCGCAGGTGGGTCGGCCCACGACCTGCCGGTTCCGCGCCGACGGCCGGGCCGGCGTCGCTGAACCACTCGCCGCCCTGCCGCTGGGGATGTGCCGTGCGCACCGACCCGTCGTCCACCACCGTCGTCTCCCTCTCACCCGACCGCGTCGGCTCGCCGTGCAGGCGGTGGCCGTACCGCTCCCACCAGGTCGCCGGATCCGGCTCGTCGTGGCGGGCCATGCGCGCAGCGTAGTCCGTCCGGCACAGCGCGTTGCGCAGAATGACCGAATGGTGGATCTCTGACGAAGGCGCCTCAGCGCCGGCAACCGACGACCACCGTCGCCGAAGCCCGTCCGCACGGCCCGACCCACGGACCCGGCCCGGCCAAGCCGGCGGTCAGTCGATCAGGTCCATCCCCGTCCCGGTGCGCCCGTGCAGGGCGGTGGCCGGGGTGCCGTTGGGCGAGCCGCCCTTCCACAGCTGGCTGCGGCCCCGGCTGACGGTCCGCAGCGCCTTGGTGAGGGTGTCCTCGAACTCGGCGAGCTTGGCGTCGACGTAGCCGTCGCACTCGCGGCGGAGCCGGTCGGCCTCGCCGTCGGCGGCGTCGACGATCCGCGCCGCCTCGGTGTGCGCCGCCCGGACCACCTCGGTGCCGGACACCAGGCGGGCCTGCTCGGCCTGCCCGTCGGCGACGTACCGGTCGTGGGTGGCGCGGCCGGCCTCGGCGAGCCGGTCGGCGTCGTGCCGGGCCCGCTCGGTGAGCTCCTCGTACTCCTGCCGACCGTGCGCGATCATCGTGTCGGCCTCGTGCCGGGCGTCGGCCAGGGTGCGCTCGGCCTCCTCGCGGGCCTCGGCCACCAGCCGTTCGGCCTCGGCGCGGGCCTCGGCGAGCATCTCCTCGGCCTCGGTCGACGCGGCGGTCCGGGTCTCCTCGGCCTCCCGTTCCGCCTCGCCGACGATCTCGTCGCGCCGGTCGAGGACATCCTGCGCGTCGTCGAGCTCGCCCGGGACCGCCTCGCGGAGGTCGTCGAGGAGGTCGAGGACGTCACCGCGCGGCACCACGCAGTTGGCGGTCATGGGGACGCCCCGCGCCTCCTCCACCACCGTCACCAGTGCGTCGAGCGACTCGAAGACCCTGTACACGGCCGCGATCCTCTCACCGGCACGGCGCGGTTCCCCGTATTCGCCGCGCCCAGGGCGTGTCAAGTTCCGTCCGGGTGATCACGGAATGATCCGCGCGGCACCGGGGTACGGACCTCAGCTGCGCTCGGCGATCCGGTCGAGGAGCTGGCGGTGCACCGTGGGCGGCAGGAGGTGCCCGACGTCGCCGCCGTAGGTCGCGACCTCCTTGACCAGCGAGCTGGACAGGAAGCTGAACTCGGGGTTGGTCGACATGAACAGCGTGTCGACGCCGGAGAGCCGCTGGTTCATCTGCGCCATCTGCAGCTCGTAGTCGAAGTCGGTGACGGCACGCAGGCCCTTGACGATGGCCTTGATGTCGTGCGCCCGGCAGTAGTCGACCAGCAGGCCGTGGAAGGAGTCGGCGCGGACGTTCGGGAGGTCGGCCGTGGTCTCCTCGAGCATCGCGATGCGCTCCTCGACGGAGAACAGGCCCTGCTTCTTCTTGTTGATCAGCACGGCGACGACGACCTCGTCGAACAGGCCGGCGGCCCGCGAGATGACGTCGAGATGGCCGAGCGTCACGGGGTCGAACGAGCCGGGACAGACCGCGCGCCTCATCGCTGCGCCTCAGCTGGCATGGCCGGACCGTAACAGCCGCCGACGTGGACCACGGTGTCCCCGTAACGACGCTCACGCACCCCTTCGAGCGGTTCCGGCCAGGGGAAACCGGCGGCGCGACTTCCCCCGGACCGGCCCCGCTCGACGATCACCACGGCGTCCGCGGCCAGCCAGCCGTGGACGGCGGCCGCGTGCAGCCAGGCCGCGACCTCCGCGTCGGTCACGGCGTAGGGCGGGTCGACCAGCACGAGGTCGAACGGCCGCGGCGCGGGTCCGGCGAGGACGGTCCCGGCCGCGCCGAGCCGGACCTCCCCGCCCAGCCCGACCGTCGCGACGTTGCGGCGCAGCACCCCGGCCGCCTTGCGGTCCGACTCGACGAACAGGGCGTGCGCCGCCCCGCGGGACAGCGCCTCGAGCCCGAGGGCCCCGGTGCCCGCGCAGAGGTCGAGCACCGCGGCGCCCTCGAGGCCCGGGTCGTGGTCGAGCGCGGAGAACAGCGCCTCCCGCACCCGGTCCGAGGTGGGCCGGGTGCCGGCGCCGGGGACGGCGAGCCGACGCCCGCGGGCGCGCCCCGCGATGATCCTGGTCAACGCGCCCACCTCCGATCACGCCGACGGCACTCCCGTGCAGTCCTAGCGCACGGAAGTGCCGTTCGTGCGGTCGGGTCGGCTACTCGATCTCCAGCAGCAGGTCGCCGCCCTCCACCTGCTGGACCTTGCCGATGGCGAGCCGGGAGACGGCGCCGCCGCGCTGGGCGGAGATGCTGGCCTCCATCTTCATCGCCTCGATCGTCGCGACGGTCTGCCCGGCGGACACCGAGTCGCCCTCGCCCACCTGCAGCGTGACGACGCCGCCGAACGGCGCGGCCACGTGGTGGTCGTTGCCGCGCTCGGCCTTCTCGGCCGCCTTGACGTCCGTCTGGATGGACCGGTCGCGCACGGAGACCGGCCGCAGCTGCCCGTTGAGCGTGGTCAGCACGGTCCGGTAGCCGCGCTCGTCGGCCTCCGAGATCGCCTCCAGCTCGATGAGCAGCGTCACGCCCTGCTCGAGGGTGACGGTGTGCTCGAGGTCGGGCTCGAGCCCGTAGAAGAAGTCCTTCGACGACAGCACGCTGGTGTCGCCGTAGTGCTCCCGGTGGGCGTCGAACTCCTTGGTCGGGGCGGGGAACAGCAGGCGGTTCAACGTCTGCCGGGGGTGGTCGCGCAGCCCCCGCCGGTCCTCGATGCTCAGCTCGGCGTGCTCGGCCTCCGGCGAGCGGCCCTCCAGCGCCCGGGTCCGGAACGGCTCCGGCCAGCCGCCGGGCGGGTCACCCAGCTCGCCGCGCAGGAACCCGATGACCGAGTCCGGGACGTCGAACTTGCCCGGGTCGGACTCGAAGTCCTCGGCCGTGACGCCCGCGCCGACCAGGTGCAGCGCGAGATCGCCCACGACCTTCGACGACGGCGTGACCTTGACCAGCCGGCCCAGCATCCGGTCCGCGGCGGCGTAGCAGTCCTCGATCAGCTCGAACCGGTCCCCCAGGCCGAGCGCGATCGCCTGCTGACGCAGGTTGGACAGCTGCCCGCCCGGGATCTCGTGGTGGTAGACCCGGCCGGTCGGCGAGGCGAGCCCGGACTCGAACGGCGCGTAGACCTTCCGCACCGCCTCCCAGTAGGGCTCCAGGTCGCTCACCGCCTGCAGCGAGATCCCGGACGCCCGCTCGGTGTGGTCGGTGGCGGCGACCAGCGCCGAGAGCGAGGGCTGGCTGGTGGTGCCGGCCATCGACGCGACCGCGCCGTCGACGGCGTCGACCCCGGCGTCGATCGCGGTGATGAGCGTGGCCAGCTGGCCGCCCGCGGTGTCGTGGGTGTGCAGGTGCACCGGCAGGTCGAACCGGCTGCGCAGGGCCTCGACGAGGGTGCGCGCGGCCGGCGGGCGCAGCAGCCCGGCCATGTCCTTGATCGCCAGCACGTGCGCGCCGGCGTCGACGATCTGCTCGGCGAGGCGCAGGTAGTAGTCGAGCGTGTAGAGCTGCTCGCCCGGGTCGGACAGGTCCGCGGTGTAGCAGAGCGCGACCTCGGCGACGGCCGTGCCGGTGTTGCGGACGGCCTCGATGGCCGGGCGCATCTGGGAGATGTCGTTGAGCGCGTCGAAGATCCGGAAGATGTCCATGCCGGTCTTCGCCGCCTCGGCGACGAACGCGTCCGTCACCTCGGTCGGGTACGGCGTGTAGCCCACCGTGTTGCGCCCGCGCAGCAGCATCTGCGTGCAGATGTTCGGCACGGCCTCCTTCAGCGCGGCCAGCCGCTCCCACGGGTCCTCGGCGAGGAACCGCAGTGCGACGTCGTAGGTCGCCCCGCCCCAGCACTCCAGGCTCAGCAGCTCCGGCGCCATCCGCGCGACGTGCGGGGCGACCGCCAGCAGGTCCCGCGTGCGGATGCGGGTGGCCAGCAGGGACTGGTGCGCGTCGCGGAAGGTCGTGTCGGTGACCGCGACGGCCTTCTGGTCGCGCAGCCGCCGCGCGAAACCCTCCGGCCCGAGCTCGCGCAGCAGCTGGGCGGACCCGGCGGGCGGCTCGGCGCCCAGGTCCACCGGCGGCAGCTTGTCGACGGGCTCGACGACCTCGGGCCGCGGACCGTTCGGCCGGTTCACGGTGACGTCGGCCAGGTAGGCCAGCATCCGCGAACCACGGTCGGCCGAGGGGCGTGCCTTCAGCAGCTCCGGCCGGTCCTCGATGAAGCTCGTGGTGATCCGCCCGGCGGCGAAGTCCGGGTCGTCGAGCACCGCGGCGAGGAACGGCAGGTTCGTGGAGACGCCGCGGATCCGGAACTCGGCGATCGCGCGGCGGGCCCGGCGCACGGCGTTGGCGAAGTCGTGGCCGTGGCAGGTCAGCTTGACCAGCATGGAGTCGAAGTGCGCCGACACCTCGGCGCCGGTGTGCACGGTGCCGCCGTCGAGCCGCACCCCGGGGCCGCCGGGCGAGCGGTAGGCGCTGATCACGCCGGTGTCGGGGCGGAAGCCGTTGGCCGGGTCCTCGGTGGTGACGCGGCACTGCAGGGCCGCGCCGGAGAGCGTGACCTCGTCCTGGGTCAGGTGCAGCTCCGGCAGCGTCAGACCCGACGCGATGCGCAGCTGGGCGATCACCAGGTCCCGGTCGGTGACCTGCTCGGTCACCGTGTGCTCGACCTGGATGCGCGGGTTCATCTCGATGAAGACGTGGTTGCCGCGCTCGTCGACCAGGAACTCGACGGTGCCCGCGTTGCGGTAGCCGATGTGGCGGGCGAAGCTCACGGCGTCGGCGCAGATGCGCTCGCGCAGCTCCGGGTCCAGGTTCGGCGCCGGCGCGATCTCCACGACCTTCTGGTGGCGCCGCTGCACCGAGCAGTCCCGCTCGAACAGGTGCACGACGTTGCCCTCGCCGTCGGCCAGGATCTGCACCTCGATGTGGCGGGGGTTCACCACCGCCTGCTCGAGGAACACGGTGCCGTCGCCGAAGGCCGACTCGGCCTCCCGCGAGGCGGCCTCGACGGCGTCGCGCAGGTCCTCCGGGCGCAGCACCCGGCGCATCCCGCGCCCGCCGCCGCCGGCGACCGCCTTGACGAAGATCGGGAAGCCGACCTCGTCGGCCGCGGCGAGCAGGGTCTCCACGTCGTCCGAGGGCTCCGACGACTTCAGCACCGGCACCCCCGCCTCGCGCGCGGCCGCGACCGCCCGGGACTTGTTGCCGGTCAGGTGCAGGACCTCCGACGGCGGCCCGACGAAGGTGATGCCGGCCTCGTGGCAGGCGGCGGCCAGATCGGGGTTCTCGGAGAGGAAGCCGTAGCCCGGGTAGACGGCGTCGGCGCCGGCCTTCTTCGCGGCCCTGATGATCTCCTCGACCGACAGGTAGGCGCGGACGGGGTGGCCGCGCTCGCCGATCAGGTACGACTCGTCGGCCTTCGCCCGGTGCAGCGAGTTGCGGTCCTCGTAGGGGAACACCGCCACCGTCGAGATCCCCAGCTCGAACGCGGCCCGGAACGCCCGGATCGCGATCTCCCCGCGGTTGGCCACCAGCACTTTCGAGAACATCCGGCTCCCTGGTCCGTCGGACGTGACGTGCGTCCGCGCCGCGGTGGCGGCGGGGACGGGGAATCGTGGCACGCGGCCCGGACGGCCGTCGACCGGAGAACCACCTGATGGGACACGGTGCGCGGGCCCGGGGGGCGGCCGTCACCACGGCGGGGTGGCTGAGACGGCGCTGAGACCCGCGGCGCCGGCGAACGCGGCCGACCGGGACATTCCCCCGCAGGGTCGATGCACGTCACCACCCGTTCGGGTACCAAGGAGGCATGACACGGCGTCCGCATCACCCGGGCGGCTTCGGCGGGCCCGGCGGCTACGGCCGGGGGCAGGGTTTCCGCTGGGAGAATCCGGGTGAACGGACGGCGCGCCGGGTGCGCCGGGCGGCGGGACCGCCGCACCGCCACCACGGCCCGTACCGGCCCGGGATGGCCGTGCCCTCGCCGTGGATCGCCCTCCCGCTGATCATCCTGCTCGTCGGGCTGCTGGGCAGCGCCGCCGCCGCGACCGCCTTCGCCGCGGTCTCCTTCTCCCCGCTGTTCCTGCTCGCCGTCGTCGCGATCACGGCGCACCGGGCCGGGCGCCGCCGCCCGGTCCCTCCGCCGCCGGTCGCGGCGCCCCGTCCGCAGGCCCCGCCGGCGCCGCCGTGGGCGCAGGCCCGGGCGCGGTTCGACCGGCTGCGCGAGGAGTACACGGCCTACGAGTGCGATCCGATGGCCGTGCTGCGGCTGCCGGCCCTCGCGGACGTCTCGGTGCCCAGCACCGGGCGGTTCGTCGAGGCGTTCGCCGAGGCCCAGGCCCTCGACACCGACCACCGGCCGGCCGACCGCCACCACGCGGAGATGTTCGTCGCCGCCGTCGACCGGGCGGTGCGGGCGTGGGAGGCCGCGCGCGACGCGGCCGAGCGGATCCGGCACTCCTCGCTGTCGGCGACGGAGCGCGCGTCGGTGGAGCGGGCGATCAAGCTGCTGACCACCGCGCGGGACTCGGACAACGACGCGGAGCGCCTCGCCGCCTACGCGATGGCCCGGTCCGAGCTGGCCCGGCTGGAGAAGGCGGGCGTGGTGCACCTGCCCCGCGCCGCCGCGGCCGCCCTGGAGAACGAGGGCCGGGGGCAGCTCAGCGCGTAGTCCCACGAGTCGACGGGTCCCGGAGCACCGAGATGTCCATCCGGGCATGTCCTCGAGAAGTGAGGTTCGGACGCCCGTAAGTGCCGACTCGCGCTGCAGGAACTCCCGACTCGCGCTGCCGGAACTCCCGACTCGCGGGTGTTCCCGGGGGCTACACCTTGTCGAGGTAGGCGGCGGCCTCCTCGTCCCCGACCGTCTCGGCGACGAGGGCGCGCAGGCCGGGGTGGTGGGCCAGGCCGGGGTCGGAGGCGACCAGCCGGGCCGCGGAGAGCCGGGCGGCGGAGATGACGTTCTCGTGCCGCAGCAACGACAGCAGCTTGAGGCCCGAGCGCCGCCCGGACTGCGAGGAGCCGAGGATGTCGCCCTCGCGGCGCAGCTCCAGGTCCAACCGGGCGAGCTCGAACCCGTCCGTGGTGGAGGCGATCGCGTCGAGCCGCTCGCGGGCCGTGGTGCCACCCGGCATCTCCGTGACCAGCAGGCACACCCCGGGCGCCGAGCCACGTCCCACCCGGCCGCGGAGCTGGTGCAGCTGGGAGAGCCCGAACCGGTCCGCGTCCATGATGATCATCCCGGTCGCGTTGGGGACGTCGACGCCCACCTCGATGACCGTGGTGGCCAGGAGCACGTCGAGCTCACCGGCGTCGAAGGCCCGCATGACCGCGTCCTTCTCGTCGGCGGGCAGCTTGCCGTGCAGGATCCCGATCCGGAGCCCCGCCAGCGGCCCCTCGGCCAGCCTGGGCCCGATGTCGAGCACCGCCAGCGGCGGGCGGCGCTCGCCGTCGTCGCCGTCCGCCCCGGCGTCGTCCGGGTCGTCGGCGTCCTCCGGGTCGCGGCCCTTCTTCTTGGTCGCGTACTCCCCGCCCACCCGCGGGAACACGACGTAGCACTGGTGGCCCTCCGCGACCTCCTCGCGGATGCGGGCCCACACGCGTTCGAGCCACGAGGGTTTCTCCCCTGCGGGCACCACCGTGGTCTTGATCGGCGAGCGGCCCTTGGGCAGCTCGGTGAGCGCCGAGACCTCCAGGTCGCCGTACACGGTCATGGCGACGGTCCGCGGGATCGGCGTGGCCGTCATGACCAGCAGGTGCGGTGTGCGTTCGCCGCGGCCGCGCAGCGCGTCCCGCTGCTCGACACCGAACCGGTGCTGCTCGTCGACCACCACCAGGCCGAGCTCGGCGAAGCCCACCGTGTCCTCGATGATCGCGTGCGTCCCGACGACGATCCCCGCGGCCCCGGACTGGATGTCCAGCAGCGCCTGGCGCCGCTCCGCCGTGGACATCGACCCGGTGAGCAGCGTGATCCGGGTGGCTCCCTCGGACGAGCCGAGCTCGCCCCCGTGGCCGAGCGGCCCGAGCATCGCCCGCAGCGACCGCGCGTGCTGGGTGGCGAGCACCTCGGTGGGGGCCAGCATCGCGGCCTGTCGCCCGTTGTCGACGACCTGCAGCATCGCCCGCAACGCGACGACGGTCTTGCCCGCGCCGACGTCCCCCTGCACGAGCCGGTTCATCGGCAGCGGGCGGCCGAGGTCCTCGGCGATCTCCTCGCCGACCGACTTCTGCCCGGCGGTGAGCGGGAACGGCAGGATCGCGTCGAACGCCTCGAGCAGCCCGCCGGCCTTGCGCGGCGACGGCGCCGCGGGCCGGTGCATCGCCCGCTCCCGTTGCAGCGACAGCGCGAGCTGGACGCCGAACGCCTCGTCCCACACCAGCCGGCCCCGGGCCGCGTGCCGGTCCGCCTCGGACTGCGGCACGTGGATCTTGCGCAGCGCGGTGCCGAGGGCCATGAGCTCGTGTTCCCGGCGGAGGTCCTCGGGCAGCGGGTCGGTCGGGTCGTCGAGCAGGGCGAGCACCTGGCGGACGCTGCGCGCGATGGCCTGCGACCGGACGCCCTTGGTGGCCGGGTAGATCGAGATGAACGGCCGGTCCTCGGCGTCCTCCTCCAGCTCCTCGAACTCGGGGTGGGTGAGCTGCAGCGTGGTCTGCCGGCCGGTGCGGAAGACCGAGACCGTGCCGGAGAACATCAGCGTGCGCCCGACCTGGATGAAGGACTGCACCTTCTGCGCGTTGAAGAAGGTGCAGGACAGGGTGGCGCCCTTGGCGTCCCGGATCGTGCAGTTCATCAGCTTCCCGCGCCGGGTGCGCATCGGACGGGTGGTCGCCGACTGCACCGTGGCGATCACCGTGACGTACTCGCCCACCTCGAGCCCGGCGATGTCGGTGAGCTTGCCGCGCTCGACGTACCGGCGCGGGTAGTGCCGCACCAGGTCGCCGACGGTGTGCAGCTCGAGCTTGCCGCCCAGCGCGTTCGCCGAGGCCTTCCCGACCACGTCGAGGAGCGGGGTGTCCAGGTCGATCCTCGTGAGGGCCACTACTCCACCCCCAGCACGAGCGGGAAGTCCGCCTGCCCGCCGCGGTAGACCACCACGTCGACCTCCGGGTGGGTGCGGCGCAGGTCCTCGGCCAGCCCGCTGCCCAGCTCCTCGGGCGCATCCGCCCCCAACAGCGCGGTGACGAGCTCACCACCCGGAGTCAGCATGCGGTGAGCCAACCACAGGGCACCGACAGTCAGGTCGGGGGCGATCAGCACGACCTCGCCCTCGCTCATCCCGAGCACCTCCCCCGGCGCGCACCGGCCGACCCACGTGAGGGCCTCCGCCTCCGCCACGACGAGCCCACCGGTCCGGGTGCCGGCGGCGGCCTCGGCCATCGCGACGACGTCGTCGGCGGCGTTGCGGGACAGGTCGTGCACGGCGAGGGCGGCGAGGCCCTGCGGCACCGACGTCGTGGGTACCACGACGACCTCGCGGCCCTCGTCGCGCGCCGCACCGGCGACCCGGGAGGCCAGGCCGAGCAGGCCGACGTCGCAGGTCATGAGGGCGACGTGGGCCGCGCCGGTGGCGTCGACCGCGTCGGCCAGCTCCCTGCCCGACACCGTGTGCCCGGGCCGCGTCTCCAGCACGTCCGCCCCGGCGCCGCGGGCGAGCTCCGCCACCCCGCGCCCCGAGGCGATCATCAGCACCGCGCGCGGGCGGCGGAAGGCCGGCCGCTCGGGCTCGGGCGGACGGTCGTCGAAGCGCATGACGGTGATCCGGTGCGGCCGGCCCGCCTCGACCCCGGCCTCGATCGCCGCCCCGACGTCCGTGCAGTGGACGTGCACGTTCCAGGTCCCGGACCCGTCGCCGACGACGACCACGGAGTCCCCGAGCGTGGCCAGCCGCGCGCGCAGGGCGGTGACCGCGTCGTCGGTGGTGCGGTCGAGCAGGTACATGACCTCGCTGTCGTACTGCTCGGAGCCGGACTCGCGGGCCGCGGTGAGCGCCGCCCGGTCCCGGACGACGACCCGCGACCGCTCCGGGACCCGCCCCGCGCAGGCCTCGACCAGGGCGTCGAGCACCACGGCGATGCCGAGCCCGCCCGCGTCGACCACTCCGGCCCGGCTCAGCTCGGCGAGCTGGCCGGTGGTGCGGGCGACGGCCGCGTGGGCGGCGTCGGCGACCGCCGCCGGGTCCCCGCCGAGCTCGGCGGCGGCGTCGGCCGCGGCGGTGATGACGGTGAGCATGGTGCCCTCGCGCGGCTCGGCGACGGCGGCGGTGGTCAGCTCGGCGGCCCGGCGCAGCGCCGCCGTGAGCTCCTCGCCGGCGCCGACGGCCTCGGCGAGGCCGCGCAGCAGCTGGGAGAGGATGGTCCCGGAGTTCCCGCGGGCACCACGCAGCGCGCCCTTGGCCAGTGCCGCCGCGACCTCCGCCGGCTCTTCCGAGACCGGGTCGACGGCGTCGGCGCCGGCCTTCATCGTGAGGAGCATGTTGGAGCCGGTGTCCGCGTCGGCGACCGGGAAGACGTTGATCGCGTCGAGCTCGCCGCGGTGCCGGTCGAGCCCCGCCACGGCGGCGGCGGCCCAGCGCCGGAGCAGGGCGGCGTCGAGCGTCGGGGGCACGCCCCCACCCTATCGAGCGGGTGTGTCGCGGCGACCCGGTCGGGCGCGGGCGGGGGGCCGGTGGGAGGCCCCGCGGACGGGCGGTTACCCTGGACGACACGTGCCCGGGGCGACCCGGGCCTGCATCGTTGTCTGTCTACCCCGAGGAGTGTCCGACGTGGCTGCCGTCTGCGACGTCTGCGGCAAGGGTCCGGGCTTCGGCATGTCCGTCTCGCACTCGCACCGCCGTACCCACCGCCGCTGGAACCCGAACATCCAGACCGTGCGCACCAAGGTCGACGGTGGCAACCGTCAGCGCCTGAACGTGTGCACCTCCTGCCTCAAGGCGGGCAAGGTCGCCCGCGCCTGACGGCGAGCGACCCGCGAGACGCGAACGGGGCGGTCTCCCTCCGGGGAGACCGCCCCGTCGTCGTGCGCGGCGGTGCCATGGTGACGCGGGATGATCTGTGGTCGTGAACTCCTCGTCCACCCCCGGGAAGGGCGGACCTCGCCCACCCCGGGAAGATTGTGAACCAGGACACACGCCCCGGGTTACGGCAGGCGCCAGTCGACGGGCTCGCCGCCGATCTCCTCGAGCAGGTCGTTGGCCCGGCTGAAGGGCCGCGACCCGAAGAAGCCGCGGTCGGCCGACATCGGGCTGGGGTGCGCCGACTCGATGATCGGGACGTCGACGAGCAGCGGCGCGAGGTTGCGCGCGTCGCGCCCCCAGAGGATCGCGACCAGGGGCTCCGCGTCGCGCTCGACCAGCGCGCGGATCGCCTGCTCGGTGACGGCCTCCCAGCCCTTGTCGCGGTGCGACCCGGGCGAACCGGGCTCCACCGTGAGGCACCTGTTGAGCAGCAGCACGCCCTGCTTGGTCCACGGCGTGAGATCGCCCGACGCCGGCAGCGGCAGGCCCAGGTCCTCCTGGTACTCCTTGAAGATGTTGATCAGGGAGCGCGGCAGCGGGCGGGTGTCGGCGGACACCGAGAAGGACAGCCCGACGGCGTGCCCCGGCGTCGGGTAGGGGTCCTGCCCGACGATCAGCACCCGGACCTCGTCGAACGGCTGCTGGAAGGCCCGCAGCACGTTCGCGCCGGCGGGCAGGTACCTCCGGCCGGCGGCGAGCTCCGCGCGCAGGAACTCCCCCATCTCCGCCACGACCGGCGCGACGGGCTCCAGCGCCCGGGCCCAGCCCTCCTCGACGACCTCGGCCAGCGGCTTGGCGGCCATCAGACGTCCAGCCTGCGCAGCTCGGCGCGGAACCGCTTGCCCCGCTGCACGTAGGAGTCCACGGCGTACCGGAACCGGTCCTCCGGCACCTCGTAGCCCTCGCGCACGCGCGCCGGGATGCCGAGGGCCATCCGGTGGGGCGGGATCACGGCGTCGGGCGAGACGACCGCGCCGGCGGCCACGATCGCGCCCTCCCCGATCGTCGAGCCGTTGAGCACCACCGAGCCCGAGGAGATCAGCACCTTGTCGGCGATGTCGGCCGCCTCGATGTGCACGTTGTGTCCCACGGTGCAGTCGTTGCCGATCAGCGTGGGCCGCCGCTCCGTCGTGTGGATGATCGAGCCGTCCTGGATGCTGGTGCGCTCGCCGACCACGATGTAGCCGTCGTCGCCGCGGAGCACGGCGGTCGGCCACACCGACGCCTGGGCCCCCAGCCTCACGTTCCCGATCACGACCGCGTCCGGGTGGACGTAGGCCTCGGGATGGATGTCGGGTTCGACGTCACCGAGCGCGTAGACAGCCACGGTCGGAGCCTACTTTCGCCCGGCGGAGCCGCCCTCCCGGGCCTCGCGCTCCATCCGTTCCGCCAGCTCGTCGACGACGAGGGCGCTCCGGTCGAGGGTGCCCGTGCGGTAGGCCGAGCGAGCCACGATCTGCGAGATCACCGGGGCGGTGACGGCCTGGAAGAGGATCACCAGGATCAGCGTCGCGGCGTTCTCGAAGTCCAACCGGATCGCCGTGCCCAGCAGGATCAGCAGCAGGCCGAGGGTCTGCGGCTTGGTCGCGGCCTGCAGCCGGGCCGGCAGGTCGGGCAGCCGGACCAGCCCGAGCGCGCCGAGCAGGCAGGACAACGCACCCAGCAGCAGGAACACGGCCGAGACGACGTCGGTGATCATGGCACCTCCGCGGGCACGAGGACGTCGGCGCGGACCACGTGCCCGTTCACCGGTGCCGCTCCCACCGCTCGACCAGCCGGGCCGCCGTGACCGAGCCGACGAACCCGACGAGCGCGACCGCCGCCATCAGCGGGATCGTCGAGCCGTCCCGGTAGATCGCGATGTAGACCGCCGACGCGGCCACGATCAGGACCACGAAGACGTCGAGCGCCGCGATCCGGTCCAGCGTCCCCGGCCCGCGCAGCACGCGCACGACGCTGATCACCGCCGCGGCCGCGAGCATCCCGAGGACCAGCGCGAACACGATGTTCATGCGGCCTCCGCGGGAAGAAGTACGTCGGCGTGCGTCATCGTTCCTCCCCCACGGTGCGCACCATGCGCTCCTGCAGCCGCTCCATCTGCCGGCGCACCCGCGCGGCGTCGTCCGGCCGGCGCAGGCCCAGCGTGTACACGTACAGGCGGCCGCCCGCCCGGTCGATCTGCAGCACGACGGTCCCCGGGGTCAGCGCCGTCGCGGCGGCGACGAAGGTGGTGATCCGCTCCGAGTCCGTCAGCAGCGGCACGGCGACGATCCCCGCCTGCGCGCGGGGGCCGTGGCGGAGCGTCTCCCAGGCGACCTGGACGCCGGAGACGACCAGGTCGACCAGCAGGTAGCAGCCGAGCTGCAGCAGCGCCCACGGCCGGAAGGGCAGCCGTGGCAGCAGCGGCAGCGGGAACAGCGCGGTCACGGCCGCGGCGACGAGGATCCCGCCGACGACGATCTTCACCGAGACCGTGCCCCAGAGCAGGACCCACACGACCGTCAGCCAGAGGACCTGGGGCCAACGCCGGACGACGGTCATCCGAGCACCGCCTCGACGTAGGGAGTGCGGGCCATCAGGTCGGCGCCCGCCTTCTCGGTCACCGCGGACAGCGGCCCGGCCGCGACGGCGATCGCGATGCTCACCGCGACCAGGGCGACGGTGGCCGCGTACATCGGCCGCGAGGCCCGCGCCGTGCCGACGACCAGCTCGTCCGTCGGGTCGTCGTCGGACAGCGGTTCCTTCTCGGTGCCCCAGAAGACCCGGACCCAGACCCGGACCATCGCGTACAGGGTGAGCAGGCTGGCGAGCACCACGAACCCGGCGACGACGGCGGTGGCCGCCCCGCCCGTGGCCCCGGCCTGCAGCAACGCGAGCTTCGCCACGAAGCCCGACGTCGGCGGGATGCCGGCGAGGGTGAGCGCGGGGATCGCGAAGAGCACCGCGAGCACCGGCGCCCGGCGTGCGAGCCCGCCCATCGCCTCGATCGACACCGTGCCCGTCCGTCGCGTGATCAGGCCGCTGACCAGGAACAGCGTGGCCTGCACGGTGATGTGGTGGACGATGTAGAGGGCCGTGCCGGCCGCGCCCCGGGCGTCGTACACCGCGAGTCCGAACAGCATGAAGCCGATGTGGCTGACCAGCAGGAAGGACAGCAGCCGGTTCAGGTCGTCCTGGGCGAGCGCGCCGAGCGCGCCGACGACCATCGTCAGCACGGCCAGCACCAGCAGCACCGCGGAGGGGCCGGTGCCCGGGAACACCAGCGTCTGGGTGCGCAGCAGCGCGTAGACGCCGACCTTGGTGAGCAGGCCGGCGAACAGCGCGGTGACCGGCGCGGGCGCGTTGGGGTAGCTGTCCGGCAGCCAGAAGTGCAGCGGCACCATCGCCGCCTTGATGCCGAACGTGACGATCGTGAGCATCGACAGCAGCGTCCGCAGCCCCTCCGGCAGGGCCGCCACCCGGCCCGCGAGGTCGGCCAGGTTGACGGTGCCGGTGGCCGCGTAGACCAGCGCGATCGTGGTGAGGAACAGCAGCGACGACGTCAGGCTGATGATCACGTACGTCATCCCGGAGCGGATCCGGGAGGCGTTGGTGCGCCGGGTGATCAGGACGTACGACGCGGCCAGCATGATCTCGAAGGCCACGAACAGGCTGAACAGGTCACCGGTCAGGTACGCGAGCGACACGCCCGTCGAGAGCAGCAGGAAGATCGGGTGGAAGGTGGTGCTGGCCGTCTCCCGGCCGTAGTCGGAGATCCGCTGGCCGATCGCGTAGACCAGCACCGCGAGCGTGACCACCGTCGAGATCAGCAACAGCAGCGCGGAGAGCCGGTCCGCCACCAGCACGATCCCGACGGGCGCGGGCCAGCCGCCCAGCTCGGCGACGACGGGTCCGGTCCGGTCCGCCGCGACGAGCAGGACCGCGGCCACGACCGAGACCGCGGCGAGCACCACGATCCCGATCAGCCGCTGGGTCCGCGCCGACCGGGCGGCCAGCACCGTGAGGGCCGCCCCCAGGATGGGCAGCAGCACCGGGAGCGTGACGAGCGTGCTCACCGGGCCGCCCCGCTCCCGGAGACCTCGGCGGGCTCGTCCGTCCGGTCCGAGGCGGCCGCCGAGCCGGGATCCTCCTCGTCGTCCGGGCCCTCGGCGTCCTCCTCCATCGAGCCCTCGGGGCGCTCCCGCTCGGCCACGCGGCGGTCCTCGACGTCGTCCTGGACCTCGTCGCGGCCGGTCAGCACCCAGCTGCGGTAGCCCAGGGCCAGCAGGTAGGTGGTGAGCGCGAAGGTGATCACGATGGCGGTCAGGGCCAGGGCCTGCGGGAGCGGGTCGGCGAACTCCTCCGGCAGCGCGGTGCCCAGCACGGGGGCCCGCGCGGGCGGGCCGCCGGCGAGCTGCAGCAGCAGGTTCGCCCCGTGCCCGAGCACCACGATGCCGATCAGGATCCGCATCAGCGACCGCTGCAGCAGGAGGTAGAAGCCCACGGAGTAGAGGACGGCCAGCACGACCGCCATCGCGAGGTTGATCGTGATCACGGCCCCGCCTCCTCCCCGGCGGCTTCCCGCGCGTCCCGTTCGATGCCGCTGCCCAGGGAGCGCAGCAGGTCGAGCACCACGCCGATGATCAGCAGGTACACCCCGATGTCGATCAACAGGCTGGAGACCAGGTCGACGGTGCCGACCAGCGGGATCTCGAACGTCACCTTCGCGCTGGCCAGCACGGGTGCGCCGAAGGCCACCGGGGCGAGCGCGGAGACCACGGCGACCAGCAGGCCGAGCCCCATGAGCACCGGCGGGCGCACGACGAACCGGGAGCCGATCTCGGCGCCCTCCGACTCGCCCCCGGCGATGTAGCGCAGCACGAAGGCCAGGCCCGCCACCAGCCCGCCCGGGAACCCGCCGCCGGGCGCGTAGTGCCCGACGATCAGCAGGTAGACCGAGAAGACCAGCACCGTCGGGAAGAGGAAGCGGGCCGCGGCCTCCAGCATGAGGGTGCGGTTGGAGCGCACGGGACAGGCGCCGGGCAGCGTCCACTCCCCTTCCGGCTCGTCCCACTGCGTGAACGGCACCGGTTCGCGGGTGGTCATCCGAGGACCTCCTTCTCGTGTTCGGGGGTGCCGCCGCCGGCCTTGCGTCGCCGGTCGAACCGGGTGGCGAGCACGAGGCTCGCCGTGCCCGCCGCCGCGATGAGCAGCACCGTGATCTCGCCGACGGTGTCCAGTGCCCGGAAGTCGACGAGGATCGCCGCGATGACGTTGTCCGCCCCGGCCTCCGGGGCGCGGGCCACGAACTCGCCGCTCGCGGCCGGGGGCTGCTGCCGCGCCCCGCTGAGGACCACGCCCGCGACCGCGACGAACACGCCCGCGACGGTGGCCAGCACGGCCTTGCGCATCTCCACACCCCGCCGCGGGCGGTTCCCGGGTGCCGTGGCGGTGCCGCCGTCCGGGTCGAAGTGCGCGGGCAGCCGGCGCAGCACGAACACGAAGGCGACGAGGGTGAGCGTCTCGACCAGGAACTGCGCCAGGGCCAGGTCCGGCGCCCCGTCGACGACGAAGAGCCCGCCGATCCCGTACCCGATGGCGCCGACCAGCAGGACGGCGGTGAACCGCCGGCGCACCCGGGTCAGCGCGAGCGCGGCGACCACCACGATCAGCCCGAGGGGCAGCTGCAGCAGCGACGACACCAGGGACTGGTCCCGCGGCCACACGCCGCCCGTGATCAGGGCGATGCCGGGCAGGACCAGCACCGTGCACAGCAGGACGCCGAGGTAGACGGGCAGGGAACCGACCTGGACGCGACCGGTGACCTGGGTGGCGGCCCGCTCGAGGCCGGCCACCACGACCTCGTACCCGCGCTGGGCGGACAGCGGATGGCCCAAGGCCCGGTGCAGGCCCGTGATGCGGTCGCGGCCGACGTGCAGCGCGAGGCCGACGGCCAGCGCGACCGCCGAGAACAACAGCGGCAGGGAGAGCCCGTGCCACAGCGCGAGGTGGTAGTCCGCCTCGGTCGCGTCCGTCGCCGGGTACGCGGCGGCGTAGGGCTGGGCCAGGGCGTTCACCAGCGGCGGGATGCAGCCGAGCACCAGGCCCGCGACCGCGGCCGTCCAGGTCGGCACGAGCAGGCCCGGCGCCGGCCGCTTCGGGTCGACGGGCTCCAGGCCCGGCTTGTCGGCGAAGGCGCCCCACAGGAACCGCGCCGAGTAGGCGACGGTGAGGATCGAGCCGGTCAGCAGGCCGAGCGCGAGCACCCAGCCGCGGGCGCCACCCTGGTGCACGAACGCCTCGAAGGCCGCCTCCTTGCCCAGGAACCCCAGCAGGAACGGCACGCCGGCCATCGACGCCGCGGCCAGCACCGCGGCGACCGCGAGGCCCGGCAGCCGGCGACCGAGCCCGGACAGCGCGCCGACCTCGCGGGTACCGGTGACCTTGTCGACGATCCCGACGACCATGAACAGCGGCGCCTTGAACAGCCCGTGGGCCAGCAGCATGGTCAGCGCCGCGATCTCGCCGATCCGGTCGCCGGAGCCGAACAGCACCATGAGGAAGCCGAGCTGGCTCACGGTGCCGAAGGCCAGCAGCCGCTTCAGGTCCGTCTCGTGCAGCGCCCGCCAGCCGCCGATCAGCATCGTGACCAGCCCCAGCAGCGCGATCGGCACCCACCACTCGGCCCGGTCGGCGAAGCCCGGCGAGAGCCGGCCGACCAGCACCACGCCGGCCTTCACCATCGACGCCGCGTGCAGGTACGCGCTCACCGGTGTGGGCGCGGCCATCGCGGCGGGGAGCCAGGGGTGGAACGGCGCCTGCGCCGACTTGGTGAGCGCCCCGACCAGGATCAGCGCGACGCCGGTCGCGGCCAGGCCGCACACCGGCGGCGCGGCGACGATCTCCGAGATCCGGTAGCTGCCCGCGGACTCGCCCACGAACACGATCCCGAGCAGCATCGCGAGCCCGCCGAACACGGTGACCAGCAGCGCCTGCACGGCCGCGCGCCGGTTGGCCCGGTGCAGGCCGCCCTGCCCGACCAGCAGGAACGACGCGATCGACGTCAGCTCCCAGAACACGTACAGGGTGAGCAGGTCGTCGGCCAGGACGAGGCCCAGCATCGCCCCGGCGAACGCGAGCAGCAGCGCGGAGTTCCGCGGGGCGTCGCGGCTGTCCTTGCCGAAGTACCAGGCGCTGTAGGCCAGGATCAGCGCCCCGAGCCCGCCGACCAGCACGATCATGACCAGGCCGAGCGCGTCGAGCCGGAACCCGAGCTCCAGGTCCAGCGCCGCGGACCAGGTCACCGTCTCCTCGAGACCGGGCCCGAGCGCCGCCCCGAGGTGGACGACCCCCCAGACCAGCGTCGCGGCGGGCAGCACCGCGGCGATCCCGAAGGCGGCCCGCCGGCTGCGCCGCGACACCAGCGGCAGCAGCGCGGCCACCACGAGATGGGCGACGACGAGCGCGAGCAAGACACCTCCGTCCCGCGACACCCGTGCGGCGCGCATGCTCAAGGGAGCGGCCCGGCTCAGGGTGCGTCGGGTCGTTGACGAGCTTCGGACAGAGTGCGCCGGAAACCGGCGCTCACACCGATCCTACTGGTCCCCCCGAAGAGCCCCGCCGGTCAGGCGATGATCTTGGCGAAGCAGAGGCCGCCCGGTTCGTCCCGGTACACCCGGAACGGAGCGATCGGCGCGTAGCCGGAGCTGCGGTAGAGCGCGATCGCCTCGGGCTGTCTCGTGCCCGTCTCGAGGATCAGCCGGCGGCGTCCGGCGCACCCTCCGCGTAGCCCGCCAGGAAGAGCCCGTGGGGGACGGCGAACTCGGCCGGGTCGGTGCGCGTCGCGTCCCGGCCGCCGTAGCGCTCCACGGAGACCTGCTGGACCGCGGCGACCAGCCGCTGCGCGTCAGGGTGGTCGAACGCCGTGGCCCGCAGCTCGAGCGTCACGCCGGAACGGGGACCCGCGTACGGCGCCCGGCCACCACGAGGAGCGCCAGGCAGACCGCGGCGACCGCCGCGACCACGACGAGCAGCACCGCGTACGGCACGTGCACGGCCAGCGGCGCGAGGATCAGGGGCAGCAGGAACCCGCCGTAGGTCAGCGTGTAGTAGACGGCCGTGAGGCCGGCCAGGTGCTCGGGCGCGGCGATCCGCTGCACCTCCAACAGCCCGGAGACCAGCGAGATGCCGTAGGCCGCGCCGAGGACCGCGGAGGCCACGAACGCCACCACCAGCGAACCGGTCAGCGCGGTGACCGCGGCGACCAGGGTGCCGACGACGATCAGCGCCAGGCCGAGCCGCCCGCCGGCGAGCGGGGCGCGGGCGTCGAGCCGGCGGGCGGCGGCCTGGATCGCGACACCCGCCGAGAGGGTCACGGCGGTGAGCCCGGTGGCGAAGATCAGCCCGTAGCCGGCCGTGCGCTCCGCTCCGAGGGCGGCCGGCTGCACGGCGAAGGACAGCGCCGGCCCGGCGAAGACCCACGGGGCCAGCGGGAGCACCAGCCCGCGGAAGCGCGGGTGCGCCACCGCCGGCACCTTCAGGTCCGCGACGAGCGAGCGGCGCGGCGTCGCCTGGGGCGTCCGGGTCTCGGGCGCCCGGAGGGCGAGCGCGATCACCGGCAGGGTGAGCACGATGTGCACCAGGTAGGGCAGCTCCATCGGCAGCGGCGCCCACTGGGCCAGCACGCCGCCGACGGCCGGGCCCACGCCGAACCCCGCGGACAGCGCGAGCGCCGCGCGGCGGGCGCCGGAGCCCGCGTCGGCCCCCGGGTCGTGCGGGGCCTGCGAGAGCTCCTTCACCCACGTCGTCCCCACGGCCATGGCCACACCGGTGACCACGCCGAACAGGAAGCGCCCGGTGTAGAGCAGTGCCTCGGAGAAGGCGCCGGCGGCGAGGACCGCGCTCGCCGGCACCGACGCCACCAGGGCCGGCAGCAGGACCCGCCGACGGCCGAGCCGGTCCGACAGCGGGCCCCCGACGAGCAGGCCCGGGGCCAGCCCGGCCACGTAGACGCCGAAGAACGCGGCGACGACCGTGGCCGAGTAGTGCCCCTGCTCGCGGTACATGACCATGAGCGGGCTGAACTGGTTCGCGCCGTAGCCGACGACGAACAGCACCGCCGCGACACGCGCCCACGCCCTCATCCGTCCTCCCACGTGGGCACCAACCCGTCGGCGCCGGGCTGCGTTCCCCGGGGAGACGCAGACCTCATGCGCGCTGCTTGGCCTTCTGCCGCCAGGTGGTGAGCACGCGCTCGGTGTAGCCGTTGGGCTCGGTGCGGCCCGTGAAGACCAGCTCCAGGGCGGCCTGGAAGCTCTCGCTGCCGTCGAGGTCCTTCGCCATCGGCGGGTAACCGGGCTCGTTGGCGTTCTGCTCGTCGACCAGGGTGGCCATGCGCGCGAAGGTGTCCCGGACCGTCTTCTCCTCGACCACGCCGTGGTGCAGCCAGTTCGCGATCAGCTGGCTGGAGATCCGCAGCGTCGCCCGGTCCTCCATCAGCCCGACGCCCTCGAGGTCCGGCACGGTGGAGCAGCCGATGCCCAGCCCCACCCAGCGGACGACGTAGCCGAGGATCGACTGCGCGTTCGTCTCCAGCTCGTGGGTCTTCTGCTCGTCGGTGAGCTCCTCGGTGAGGACCGGCAGCACCAGCAGCTTCTCCCGGTCGGTGATCGCCCGCTTCGCGAGGTCCTCCTGCACCGCGTGCACGTCGGTGCGCAGGTAGTGCAGCGCGTGCAGGGTCGCGGCGGTCGGCGAGGGCACCCAGGCGCAGTTGGCGCCCTGCTCCGGCTGGGCCCCCTTCTGCTCCAGCATGGCGGCCATCGCCGCCGGCTTGGCCCACATGCCCTTGCCGATCTGGGCGGTGTGGGCGAACCCGGAGGCCAGCGCGACGTCGACGTTGCGGTCCTCGTAGGCGTTGAGCCAGGTCGAGGACTTCATGTCGCCCTTGGGCACGACCGGACCGGCCGCGAAGCAGGTGTGGATCTCGTCGCCGGTGCGGTCGAGGAAGCCGGTGTTCACGAAGATGACCCGGTCCGCCGCGGCCGCGATCGCGCTCGCGAGGTTCACGCTGGTGCGCTTCTCCTCGTCCATGATGCCGATCTTGAGCGTGCGCGCGGGCAGGCCGAGGGCGTCCTCGACGGCGGCGAACAGCTCGACGGTCAGCGCCACCTCGTCCGGCCCGTGCTGCTTGGGCTTGACGATGTACATCGAACCGCTGCGGGAGTTGGAGTACCGCCCCTTCCCCTGCAGGTCGTACTGCGCCGCGGTGGCGGTGACCAGCGCGTCGAGCACGCCCTCGGCGATCTCCTCGCCCTCGGCCGTGCGCACCGCGTTGGTGGTCATGTGGTGCCCGACGTTGCGGACGAGCATCAGCGAGCGGCCCGGGAGGGTCAGCGGGGACCCGTCGGCGCCGGTGTACTCGCGGTCGCCGTGGACCCGCCGGGTGACGGTCTCGCCGCCCTTCTCGAACTCCGAGACGAGCTCGCCGGTCATCAGACCGAGCCAGGTCCGGTAGGCCAGGGCCTTGTCCTCGCCGTCGACCGTCGCGACCGAGTCCTCGAGGTCGACGATCGTGGTGACCGCGGACTCCAGCACGACGTCGGCGACGTCGGCGTGGTGCTGGCGGCCGACGCGGTGCGTGGGGTCGATCGTCAGCTCGACGTGCAGGCCGTTGCGGCGCAGCAGCACCGCGGCGCGGCCCTCGCCGTCCGGCGCGCGGAAGCCCGCGAACTGGGCCGTGTCGGCCAGTGCCGTCTCGCCGCCCCCGGTGAACGCGACCAGGCCCTGCTCCGAGGCGGAGTAGGCGGTGACGTCCGCGTGCGAGCCCTGGACCAGCGGGAACAGCTCGTCCAGCAGCTCGTCGGCGGCGGCGATGACCTGCGCGCCGCGCTCCTCGTCGTAGCCCCTGGCGAGCTCGTGGTCGAGCGGCAGCGCGTCCGTGCCGTAGAAGGCGTCGTAGAGCGAGCCCCAGCGGGCGTTGGCCGCGTTGAGCGCGTACCGCGGCACGGTGGCGGGGACGACCAGCTGCGGGCCGGGGACCTCGGCGATCTCCGCGTCGACGGCGCCGACCGAGATCGCGGCCGGCTCGTCGGCGGGCAGGAGGTAGCCCAGCTCGGCGAGCATGTTCCGGTACGCCTCGGGCTCGCCGGGCCCGTGGGCCTCGTGCCAGGCGTCGATCCGGGCCTGGAGCTCGTCCCGCCGGGCGAGCAGCTCGGCGATCCGCGGGGCGAAGCGCCCCTGCAGGTCCGCGAGCGCGCTCCAGAAGGCCTCCGGAGCCAGGTCCAGGCCCGCGAGCAGCTCGCCCTCCACGAACCGCCGGAGCTCGGGGTCGACCTGCAGTCCTGCGGTGCCGGCCATCGCGGCGTCCTCTCTCCTCGACTCTGGTGCGGCGCCTTTTCTACCAGACGGACTGGCGCTTCCGCATCATGGAATGTAGGGTCCGACGCTGTGAGCGACGGCACCGACACGTCCCGGCCCGAGGTACCCCGTGCGGGCGGCGTCCAGTCGCTGGCGCGGGCGTTCGGGCTGCTCGAGACGCTGGCGGAGGCGGGCGGCGAGGCCGGGTTGTCCGAGCTCGCCGACCGGACCGGGCTCGCCCCGGCGACCATCCACCGGCTGGTGCGCACCCTGGTCGATCTCGGCTACCTGCGGCAGCTGCCCTCGCGGCGCTACACGCTGGGCCCCAAGCTCGTCGGCCTGGGCGAGACGGCGGCGCGCCAGTTCGGCCGCTGGGCCACCCCCGTCCTCACGGACCTCGTCGCCGAGATCGGCGAGACGGCGAACCTCGCGGTGCTCGACGGCGACCGTGCCGTCTACGTCGCGCAGGTGCCCTCGCCGCACCAGATGCGGATGTTCACCGAGATCGGGCGCCGGGTGCCGGTGCACTGCACGGGCGTGGGCAAGGCGCTGCTGTCCGCCCTGCCGCCCGCCGACGCGGCCGGGATCGTCGCGCGCACCGGCCTGCCGGCCGTCACGCCGACCACGATCACCGACCCCGAGGTGTTCGCCCGCGAGCTGGCCGTTGCCCGGGAACGCGGCTACGTGCTCGACGAGGGCGAGCAGGAGACCGGCGTGCGCTGCGTCGCCGCGCCCGTGACCGGGCCGCACGGCTCGGCCGCGGTCTCGGTCTCCGGCCCGCTCTCCCGGATGGACGACGCGGCGGTCGCGCGGATCGCGCCGCTCGTCGTCGCGGCCGGCCGACGACTGGGCACCCTGCTCGCGACCGCCTGACCCCGGCGACCGCGGCCGATTCGAGACGGCCGCGGCGCCCGTGCCGCCCTACGCTTTCCGAAGTTCCCACCACGAGCCGTGACAAGGAGGTCAGATGGCCCTCGATCCCGTGGCCCGCGCCGCGATCGTCGCGGCCCTGGGCCCCGACGACGTCGTCGACGATCCCGTGCAGACCCGCGCCTACGAGTGCGACGGACTGACCGGGTACCGGGTCCGTCCCGAGATCGTGCTCATCCCCCGCGACGCGGAGGCCGTCGCCCGGGCGGTGAAGGCCTGCCACCGCAACGGGGTGCCGTTCGTCGCCCGCGGCGCCGGCACCGGGCTCTCCGGCGGTGCGCTGCCGGTGGCGGACGGCGTGGTGATCTCGCTGGCCCGACTGAAGCGGGTGCTGGAGGTCGACCCGGTGAACCGGCGCGCCGTCGTCGAGCCGGGGGTCACCAACCTGGAGATCACCGCGGCCGCCGCGGCGCACGGGCTCTACTACGCGCCCGACCCCTCTTCGCAGCAGGTGTGCACGATCGGCGGCAACGTCGCGGAGAACTCCGGCGGCGCGCACTGCCTCAAGTACGGGTTCACCACGAACCACGTGCTGGCCATGGAGGTCGTCCTGCCCGACGGCGAGCTGGTCACCCTCGGCGGCGACTCCGCCGAGCAGCTGGGCCCGGACCTGCGCGGGGTGTTCCTCGGCTCCGAGGGCACGCTGGGCATCACCACGAAGATCACCGTGCGGCTGCTGCGCACCCCGGAGACGGTGCGGACGCTGCTGGCGGACTTCCCGTCGGTCGCCGAGGCGGGTGAGGTGGTCTCGGACATCGTCGCGGCCGGGATCGTGCCCGCGGCCGTGGAGATGATGGACACGCTCGCGATCGAGGCCGCCGAGGAGGCGGTGCACGCCGGCTACACGGTGGGCGTCCCGGCCGCGCTGGTCGTGGAGCTCGACGGCCCGATCGAGCAGTGCGACGCCGAGTTCGCGCAGGTCAAGGAGATCTGCGACGCCCACGGCTGCACCCGGCTGCACATCGCCGGCTCGCCGGAGGAGCGGGCGGCGATCTGGCGCGGGCGCAAGGCGGCCTTCGCCGCCGTCGGCCGGATCTCGCCGGACTACTTCGTGCAGGACGGCGTGGTCCCCCGGACCCGGCTCGCCGAGGTGCTGGGCCGCATCGCCGACATGGGCGACGAGGCCGGCCTGCGGGTGGCCAACGTCTTCCACGCCGGCGACGGCAACCTCCACCCGCTCGTCCTCTACAGCGCCGCTGCGGGCGAGACCGAGCGCGCCGAGGAGCTGTCCGGGGCGATCGCCGAGCTCTGCGTCGAGCTGGGCGGGTCGCTCTCCGGCGAGCACGGCATCGGCACGGACAAGGCGTGCTCGATGCCGAAGATGTACGGCGAGGAGGACCTCGCGGTGATGAAGCGGGTGCGGGACGCCTTCGACCCCGAGGGCCTCTGCAACCCGGGCAAGGTCCTGCCCACGCCGCGGCTGTGCGGGGAGCGGCCCGGGAAGTACCGGCCGCACCCGCTGGAGGAGTCGGGAGTGATCGAGCGGCTATGAGTGATCGGGAGGGGACCCTGACGGCAGTGAAACCGGCGTCGTTGAAGGAGGCCCGCGAGGCGGTCCTCGACACCGCAGGCCGGATCTCGATCGCCGGGGCCGGGACGGCCGCGGACTGGGCGGGCCGGCTCGGGCACGTCGACGCCGTGCTCGACACCACCGGGCTGAGCGGCGTCATCACCCACAACCCGGGCGACATGACGGTCTCGGTGCACGCCGGGACGCCGCTGCGGGCGCTGCAGGAGGAGCTGGCGAAGCACGGCCAGCACCTGTCGTTCGACGCCGCGCGGGTGGCCGACGGGGCGACCGTCGGCGGGCTGGTGGCCACGGCCGACGCCGGGCCGTCCGCGCTGGTGCACGGCACCCTGCGCGACCTCGTCATCGGGGCCACCACGCTGCTGTCCGACGGGGCGGTGGTCCGCTCGGGCGGGCACGTCATCAAGAACGTGGCCGGGTTCGACCTGGCCAAGCTGCTGCACGGCTCCTACGGCACCCTCGGCGTGCTGGTCGAGGTCGTGCTGCGGCTGCACCCGGTGCCGAAGGCGATCGGCACCGTGGTCGTGGAGTGCGACCTCGCCGAGGCCGCCCGGCTCGCCGGCGAGGTGCTGGCCTCGCAGCTCGAGCCCACGGCCGTGGAGTGGCTGTCGTCGGGCCGGCTGCTGGTCCGCATCGACTCGACCGAGGAGGCCCTGCCGGCCCGGCTGGATCGGCTGACCCGGCTGCTCGGCGACGCGGCGACCGTGGCGGACGGCGACGGGACCGCCGTGTGGGCAGAGCACGCCGCGCTCACCCGCGGTGAGAAGGGCGCCGCCGTCCTCCGGATCGGGGTGAGGCCCTCGTTGTTGCCGGGGGTGCTGGAGGGGTTGCCGGCCGCGGCCGTCACCGCGGGGCTCGGCACCGGCGTGGCCACGGTGTCGCTGCCCGGGACCGCGGTCGCCGAGGCGCACGCCGCGGTGCACGCCGCCGGCGGGACGAGCGTGCTGCGGTCCCGCCCCGCCGACCTCGACGCCCCGGCGTGGGGGCCGCCGCCGTCCGCCCTCGCCGTGCACAAGGCCGTCAAACAGCGGTTCGACCCGGACGGCCGGTTCGGCCCGGGCCGCTTCGACCCGTGGGAGATCTCGTGACCACACCCGCCGGCTCCGCCGACACCAACCTGCCGCAGACCGGCCCGAGCGCCTTCGACGAGCACCACCCGCCCTCGCGGGAGCTGCTCGACGACTGCGTGCACTGCGGTTTCTGCCTGCCGACCTGCCCCACCTACCAGCTGTGGGGCGAGGAGATGGACTCGCCGCGCGGGCGCATCTACCTCATGGACCTCGCCGAGAAGGGCGAGATCGGCCTGGAGGGGCCGCTGCGCCAGCACATCGACGCCTGCCTGGGCTGCATGGCGTGCGTGACGGCATGCCCCTCGGGCGTGCAGTACGACAAGCTGCTCGAGTCGGTGCGCCCGCAGCTCGAGCGCAACGTCCCACGGACCCCGGCCGACCGGATGTTCCGCGAGGCGATCTTCGCGCTGTTCCCGTACAAGCGGCGGCTGCGCGCGGCGGCCCTGCCGGGGGCGCTGTACCAGAAGCTGGCCGCCGTGCCCGCCGTCCGGCGGCTCGCCGCGAAGCTGCCGGGGCGGCTGGCCGCGCTGGAGTCGCTGCTCCCGCCCGTCACGGTGCGGGAGGCGTTCGCGACACTGCCGGTGCACACCTCCGCCGTCGGCGAGCGGCGCGGCCGGGTCGCGCTGCTGTCCGGCTGCGTGCAGGACGTGTTCTTCCACCGGGTCAACGAGGCCACCGTGCGGGTGCTCGCGGCCGAGGGCCTCGACGTGCTCGTCCCCCGCGACCAGCAGTGCTGCGGGGCCCTGGAGCTGCACGCCGGCCGCGAGGACCCGGCGCTCGCCCGGGCGAAGCGCACGATCGAGCGCTTCGAGCGGCTCGACGTCGACCACGTCGTGACCAACGTGGCGGGCTGCGGGTCCTCGATGAAGGACTACGCCCACCTGCTGGCCGACGACCCGGAGTGGGCCCGGCGCGCGAAGGAGTTCAGCGCGCGGGTGCGCGACGTGCACGAGGTGCTCGCCGAGCTGGGGCCGCGCGCCCCGCGCTCGCCGGTGCCCGCGCGGGTCGCCTACCACGACGCCTGCCACCTCGGGCACGCCCAGGGGGTGCGCACGCAGCCGCGGGAGGTGCTGCGCAGCATCCCCGAGCTGGAGGTGCTCGACATCCCGGAGGCGGCGCTGTGCTGCGGCTCCGCGGGCATCTACAACATGATCATGCCCGAGGCGGCCGACGAGCTGGGCAGGCGCAAGGCCGACAACGTCCGGTCGGTGGAGCCCGCCGTGGTCGTCACCGCGAACCCGGGCTGCCTGCTGCAGATCGGCAAGCACCTCAAGGACGGCACGGGCGCGGACCTGCCCTTGCTGCACCCGGTCCAGCTGCTCGACGCCAGCATCCGCAACGTGCCGGTTCCGCGCAGCTGAGGCTGCTCGTGCGGGGCGCAGGGTGCTCCGGCACCCCTCGCCCCGCACGACACCGGTCCTGTCGGGGGCCGGGGCTAGCGTGCGCGCCATGACGGACACCACCGCGCACACCGCCGCCACCCGGCTCGCCGAGCAGCTGTCCTGGCACTGGCAGGCCCTGCTGCGGCCGAAGCTCGAGGGGCTGACGGACGAGGAGTACCTCTGGGAGCCGGCGCCGGGGTGGAGCGTCCGCCCGGTGGGCCGGCCCGCGCCGGGCGCGATCCAGACCGGCACGGGCGGGTTCCGGGTCGACGTCGCGTTCCCCGAACCCGACCCCCCGCCGCTCACCACGATCGCCTGGCGGATGGCGCACCTGATCGTCGGTGTGTTCGGCGTGCGGGCGGCCGCGCACTTCGGCGGCCCGCCGACCTCCTACGAGGAGCACGCCTACGCCGGCACCGCGACCGAGGGGCTGCGCCAGCTCGACCGGGCCTACGCGGCGTGGATCGGCGGCGTCGAGGCGCTCGACGACGCGGGGCTGGCCCGGCCGTGCGGCCCGGCGGAGGGACCGTACGCGGAGTTCCCGCTGGCGGACCTGGTGCTGCACATCCACCGCGAGGCGATCCACCACGGCGCCGAGATCCTGCTGCTCCGGGACCTGTACCGGAACCTGCTCGGGTGAGACCCTGCGCCCGGGTCGTGGGTGAGATGTCCGGCTCGCTCAGCGCCCTCTCAGCGCGCTGTGTGCCCGTCCGGCCGCACGATGTGAGAGTGACGGGAGGGGGCGAACGGAACGGGGAGGCCGAATGACGGAGACCGCGCGGACGCGTCCGGACGAGGGGACGGCGGAGGCGGCGTCGGAGACCGCACTCGCCGGCAGGAGCGTCGAGGAGCTGCCGTTGCACATGCAGCGGGCGGGCTTCGATCCGGCGCCCGAGCTGCGGGCGATCCGCGAGGGCGAGGGCGTCCGGAAGGTGCGCACGCCGTTCGGGCTCGAGGCCTGGCTGGTCACGCGCTGGCCGGACGTGCGCGAGGTGCTCGGCGACGCGACCACGTTCAGCAACGCGTGGCAGCCGCACCGGCGCATGCCGGGCCTGCCGGGCATGCCGGAGCGCAGCCCGGAGGAGCTCGCCCGGATGCGCGCCGGGAACCTGCTGGCCTTCGACCCGCCCGAGCACACGCGGCTGCGGCGGATGCTCACCCCGGAGTTCACCGGGCGCCGGATGCAGCGGCTGGAGCCCCGGGTCCGCCAGATCGTCGACCAGCACCTCGACGCCATGGCGCAGGCGGGGCCGCCCGCGGACCTGGTCGCCGACTTCGCGCTGCCGGTCCCGTCCCTGGTGATCTGCGAGCTGCTCGGGGTGCCGTACGAGGACCGGGCGGAGTTCCAGCGGCGCAGCGCCAAGCTGCTCGACCTGTCCAGGCCGACGGACGAGCGGCTGCGGGCCGGTGAGGAGCAGCGCGAGTACATGACGAGCCTGGTCGCGCGCGAACGCGCGCACCCGGGCGACGGGCTCCTCGGCATGCTGGTGCGCGAGCACGGTGCGGACCTCACCACGGACGAGCTGGTCGGTATCGCGAACCTGCTGCTGATCGCCGGCCACGAGACCACGTCGAACATGCTCGGGCTGGGCACGCTGGCGCTGATGGACCACCCCGACCAGCTCGCCCTGGTCCGGGACGATCCCGAGGCGATCGGGCCCGCGGTCGAGGAGCTGTTGCGCTGGCTGTCGATCGTGCACTCCGGCACGTTCAAGTCCGTGACCCGGCCGACCGAGATCGCGGGTCACGCGATCGCGGAGGGCGATCTGGTCATGCTCTCGATCCCGGCCGCCAACCGGGACCCGGCCCTGGTCGAGGACCCGGAGCGGCTCGACGTCCGGCGCGGCGCGCTCGGGCACGTCGCCTTCGGGCACGGGGTGCACCACTGCCTCGGCGCGCCGCTGGCCCGCATGGAGATGCGGATCGCCTTCCCCGCGCTGCTGCAGCGGTTCCCGGACCTGCGGCCGGCGTCGGAAGATCGTAGGTTCCGGTCGTTCAACGTCGTCTACGGGATGGAGAGCCTGCCCGTGGCGTGGGGAGGAGCGTGATGAGCGAGCTGAGGGCCGACCGCGGGGTGTGCATCGGCGCCGGGATGTGCGTGATGACCGACTCCGCGGTGTTCGACCAGGACGACGACGGGATCGTGGTGCTCCTGGAGGGGGCCCCGGAGGTCGACGAGAAGGTGCGGGCGGCGGTCGACGCCTGCCCGTCCGGGGCGTTGTCGATCACGGAGAGCTGAGTCCGGACCGGGAAGGGACCGCGTCCCGACCTGGGGTTCGGCCGCATCCGGCGGGCGCGGCCACCCGTTCGGCCCAGTCCACGCTGCCGACTCGGGTGACGCGGCGCACACTCCGCGACCATGACGTCTGCGACGGTGTTGTCCGGACCGTTGGCGGGGCCGGTCCTGGCGGTCTACCAGCAGGACCCGAAGGCCGTCGGCGGCTCCCTGGGGTGGTCGGCCCTGGTGTCGGTGGTGCCGCTCGCGGTGGTGCTCGTCGCGCTGGGAGCGCTGCGCGTGCGGGCACAGTGGGCGGCGCTGGCCGGGCTGGTCGCGTCGCTGGTCGTCGCGATCGTGGGATTCGCGATGCCCGTCGGCATGGCGCTGCTGGCCGCGGCGCACGGCGCGTTCTTCGGCCTGTTCCCGATCATGTGGATCGTGGTGAACGCCCTCTGGGTGTTCAACATGACCGTCGCCACCGGGCACTTCGACGTGCTGCGGCGCAGCTTCGGCGCGCTGTCCTCGGACCGGCGGACGCAGGCGATCCTCGTCGCCTTCTGCTTCGGCGCGCTGCTCGAGGCGCTGGCCGGCTTCGGTGCCCCGGTCGCGATCAGTGCGGTGATGCTGGTCGCGCTCGGCTTCCGCCCGTTGCGGGCGGCCGTGCTGGCGCTCGTCGCGAACACCGCGCCGGTGGCGTTCGGCGCGATGGGCGTCCCCGTGATCACGCTCGCGCAGGTCAGCGGGCTCCCGCTGGGCGACGTCGCCTCGATGGTCGGCCGGCAGACCCCGTTCCTGGCCCTGTTCGTCCCGCTGGTCCTGGTGTTCCTGGTCGACGGGCGCCGGGGCGTGCGGGAGGCGTGGGTGCCCGCCGTGGTCGCCGGCGTCGTCTTCGCGATCGTCCAGTTCGCGACGTCGAACTACGTCTCCGTGCCGTTGACCGACATCCTGGCCGCATTGCTGTCCGCCGTCGCCGTCGTGGTGGTCGCGCGGGCGATGCCGCACGCGGTGTGGGCCGCGCGCCGGCCGGGCGGCGAGCCCGAGGCCGAGCCCGGACCCGACGGCGGGAGCCTGGTCGGGGCGGGCGGTCCGGACTCCTCCGGTGAGGGCACCGGAGGGTCCGGCCGCGGTGGTGACCCCCGGCCGACCGGGGGGCCGGTCCCTGCCGGGACCTCGCCCGAGGGCGCCGAGGCGGTCGCGACCGTGCGGTCGGGCGCCCGGGTCGACGACCCCCGCGAGATCCGCCGCGCCTACGCCCCGTACGTGATCATCGTGCTGGTCTTCGCGATCGTGCAGCTGCCGGGGATCAAGCCCGGCGTCGACAAGCTGAAGCTGGCGTTCCACTGGCCCGGACTCGACGTCGTCGCCATGAACGGCAAGGCGAGCAGCACCACGCAGTACTCGCTGACCTGGCTGTCGACCGCCGGGACCCTGATGCTCATCGCCGGGGTGATCGTGGCGGCGGTGCTCGGCATCGGCGCCGCGGAGGCCGTGCGGATCTGGGGGCGCACCGTCGCGGACCTGAAGTGGGCGATCCTCACCGTGGCCGCGGTCCTGGCGCTGGCCTACGTCATGAACGCGTCGGCGCAGACCACCGCGATCGGCCTGCTGATCGCGGGCGCGGGCGGCGCGCTGGCCTTCCTGTCGCCGCTGCTCGGCTGGTTCGGGGTGGCCGTCACCGGTTCGGACACGTCGTCCAACGCGTTGTTCGGCTCGCTGCAGGTCACCGCGGCCAACACGGCCGGGCTGCCGCCGGAGCTGCTGGCCGGTGCGAACTCGTCGGGCGGCGTGCTCGGGAAGATGCTGTCGCCGCAGAACCTCACGATCGCCGTGGCCGCGGTCAAGCTCGACGGCCAGGAGGGCGTGCTGCTGCGGAAGGTCGTCGGGTGGAGCCTCGGCATGCTGCTGGTGCTCGCGATCCTGATCTACCTGCAGTCCACGCCGGTGCTGGGCTGGATGCTGCCGTAGGGCACGCGCCCCGAATCCGGCTGCCCCAGCGGGCCGCGCCTGCGAGGGTGGCCGGGTGAAGCGCGTGATCGGTGGGTTCGAGATCGACGACGACCCCGCCCGGCTGGACCGCGACGCCGTCTGGGCCTGGCTGTCCACGGACGCGTACTGGGGTCGCTGGCGGCTTCGCGAGCACCTGGAGCGCCAGCTCGACGCCGCCTGGCGGGTGGTCGGCGTCTACCGCGGCGACCGCACGCTGGGGTCGGCCCGGGCGGTGTCCGACGGCGTGTCCTTCGCCTACCTCGCCGACGTCTGGGTGGACCCGTCGGTGCGCGGCCACGGGCTCGGCGTCGCGCTCGTCGAGACGATGCTCGCCGGCGGGCCGGGGATGCGATGGTCGCTGCACACGCGGGACGCACACGGCCTCTACACGCGCTTCGGCTTCACGGGGCCCGACGAGACGCTGCTGGAACGGCCCGCGGACCCCGAGATGATCCTGCGCAGGGACGTTGTGGCCGGCGGCGATGAGTTCCAGGCGGAGATGCGGTCTCCCCTCTGACGCCGCGGCAGAGGCCGCACCGATCGAGAGGACCGAGACCATGATCGCCGCCGGTACCGCCGCCCCCGCCCGCAGCAAGGGCCGGATCGCCCTCTACGTCCTGCAGGTCGTGCTGGGCCTGTTCATGGCCGTCGCCTCTGGCGCGCCCAAGCTGTTCGGCGAGGCCACCGCCGTGCAGACCTTCGACGCCATCGGCGCCGGCGACTGGTTCCGCTACGTCATCGGGGCGCTGGAGGTCGCGGGCGGGATCGGCCTGATGATCCCGCTGGTCGCCGGGCTCGCGGCCGCCTGCCTCGTGGCGCTGATGATCGGCGCCGCGCTCTTCCAGGTCTTCGTGATCGGCATGGCCGAGTACCTCTACACCCCGATCGTCCTGGGCGTGCTGTTCGCGCTGATCGCCTGGGTGCGCCGGTACGAGATCGCGGCGCTGTTCCGGCGCTGACCGACGACCGCGCCGGGTCCGCGGGCGCGCCGGGGTCGAGGGGTCCCCGGCGCGCCCTTGTTCTGCGTGCTCAGCGGACCCAGTCCGGTACGCCGCGATCGGTGCCGTCCGGGAGCAGGGCCCGCCCCGCGCCGGGACCGGTGACGAGCGCGGACAGCCCGTGATCGGGGTCGGCGACGATTCGCCGGGGCGAACCGGCCGGCAGCACCGCGGTGTCCCCCGCGGCCAGCACGGTCTCGTCGTCGGCGCTCCGCAGCGTCATCCCGCCGTCGACGACGGTCCACACCTGCTCCACGTCCATCACGTGGTCCGGACCGGCCTGGCCCGGGCGCATCCGCACCTGCCAGAGCGACTGCGCGGCACCACCGAGGGTGGGCGACGCGAGGGTGGTCATCACGGCGTTCGGGGTCTCGTGGACGCGCCGGTCGGCGCGGCGGACGACGGACATGGTGGCCTCCGGTAAGCTCGACAACATGGTTGTCGATATGGTGAACCTGGTTGTCGACCGTGTCAACTGAGCGCCCCGGCTTCGCCCTGCCGCTCCTGCTGCTCGCCGGCTTCCAGACCTTGGTCGACGCGCTGCACGAGGATCTGGCGGAGCAGGGTCACCCCGAAGCCCGGCCGATGCACGGCTTCGCGCTGCAGGCCGTCGGTGAGGGCACGACGGCCGCCGAGCTCGGCAGGCGGCTCGGCGTGACCAAGCAGGCGGCGGCCAAGACGATCGCGGCGCTCGGGACCGCCGGCTACGTCGAGCGCGCCGCGGACCCCACCGACGCCCGCCGCGTCGTCGTGCGTCCCACCGCCCGCGGCCGCGACCTGCTCGCCCGCTCCGCCGCGATCTTCGACGACCTCAGGGCGCGCTGGGTCCGCGAGCTCGGGGAGGACGCGGTCCGCACGATCGAGGACGCGCTCGGCCGAATCACCTCGGGCCCCCGCCTCGACGCCCCCTCCTGGTTCACCCGCTGACCCGTCATGCCCGAGCGCGCGCTGTGCGGAGCCGCAACCGACGGCTCGCGACGCACCGCATCGACGTCCGGTATGGCGCCCGTCGAGTTCGGGACTCCCGACTCGCGCCACCAGAACCCGCGACTCGCGCTACCGGAACTGCCGACTCGCGCGACCGAAACTCCCGACTCGCGCGACCGGAACTCGCGACTCGCGCGACCGGAACTCGCGACTCGCGCCACCGGAACTCGCGACTCGCGCTACCGGAACTGCCGACTCGCGCGACCGAAACTCGCGACTCGCGCGACCGGAACTCGCGACTCGCGGTGTCGGGGAGCGCGACTCCGGGGACTTCGCCGGTCAGGGGTCGAAGGTCGGGTCGGGCTCGACCACCACCTCCAGCACCAGCGGCTCGGTGCGGTCGGCGAGGGTCGGGCCGACCGCGTCCAGCGCCTCCACCAGCTCGCCCGCCGTCGGCACCACACGGGCCGGGCAGCCGAGGGACCGGGCCAGCCCGCTCACGCTGACCTCGGTGAACGCGGGCCAGGGCGCGGCGCCGCCCTGCTTCTCGGCGAGCCGGTCCATGATCGCGTAACGGCCGTTGGCCAGCACCACGAACAGCGCGCCGACGCCGTAGTGCGCGGCGGTCCACAGCGCCTGGATCCCGTACAGCGACGACCCGTCCCCCACCACCGCGACCACCGGCCGGTCCGGCCGGGCCATCCGCACACCGATCGCGGCGGGCAGGCCGAAGCCGAGCCCGCCCATCGCCGCGGAGAGGAAGCCCAGCGGGCGCCGGGCCGGGAGCAGCCGGTGCAGGTCCGGCCGGCTCGACGGCGTCTCCTCCACCACGACCGTCTCCGCCGGCACCCGCGCGGCCAGGGCGGCGAGGACGTGCGCCGCGCGCAGCGGCTCCCCCTCCGCCGGTGGCTCGGGAGGGCTCACCTTCGGGAACGACCGTGACCCGGGCCGCGCCGGGAGCCGGTCGGCCAGCGCCCGGCACACCGGGCCCGGATCGGCGACGACGGCCAGATCGACCGGGCTGTGGTGGGCGTCCTCGGGGTCGTCGGTGACCAGCAGCAACCGCGTGCCCTCGCCCACGAACCGGCCTGCCTCGTAGGGGTACTGCCGAAAGGCCGGCGCCCCGACGACCAGGACGACGTCGTGCGGTGCGAGGGCCTCGCGCAGCCGGGCCCGCCCGGCCGGCAGGTGCCCGGCGAACAGCCGGTGGTCCTGCGGGAACCCGGCGCGCGCGGCGAACGGCTCCTGCCACACCGGGCAGTCGAGCCGCCGGGCGAGGGCGACGAGCGCCGCCCAGGACGCCTCGCCGTCGGCGTCGGCGCCGACCACGAGCGCGGGCGAGGCCGCGGCCGACAGCGCCCCGGCCAGCTCCTCGACGACCGACGGATCGGCCCGCGCGCCGCGTCGGACGACCGCGGGCGCGGCGACCTCGTCGCCCGCCGGCTCGGCCCAGTCGTCGCTGGGCACCACGACCAGCGCGGGCCCGCGGCCGGCGACGGCCTCGTGGTGGGCCCGGGCCACGGCCGACGGGACGTCCTGCGGCCGGGCGGGCGTCGTCGTCCAGACCGGGTAGCGGCCGGCCAGGCCCTCCAGCTCGCCCGTGAGGAACGGCCGGAAGGCCAGGTGCCGCCGGTCCTGCTGCCCGACGACGACCACCAGCGGCACCCGGTTGACCCGCGCGGTGGCGAGCGCGCCGACGGCGTTGCCCAGCCCCGCGGTGGTGTGCAGGACGACGAGCGCGGGCCGGTCGTGCGCGGTGGCCCAGCCCGTCGCGACGCCGACCACGGACCCCTCGTGCAGGGCCAGGACGAACTCCAGGTCCGCGGGCAGGTCGGTGAGCAGCGTGATCTCGGTGGAGCCGGGGTTGGCGAAGATCGTGGTGAGGTCGTGCCGGCGCAGGACGTCGAAGGTGGCGTCCCGGACCGTCCTCATGCGGTCTCCATCCGGCGGTCCGCGGCCTCGGCACTGCGCGCCCGCCCGACCACGGCGACCGAGGCCGCGCCGATCGCGGCGACGACCGCGAAGACGAAGAAGCCCCAGGGGTAGGCGAGGCCGGTGGACAGCAGGATGCCGCCGACCAGTGGGCCACAGATCCCGCCGAGCCGGCCGACGCCGGAGGCGCTGCCGATCGCGGTCGCGCGCGCCTCGGCCGGGTAGTACTGGCTGACGTAGGCGTAGACGAGCACCTGGGAGCTGAACGTGAACACGCCCGCGAGGAGCACGCTCACGTAGACCCCGACGCCGGGCAGCTTGATCGCCAGCAGCGCGAGGAACAGGGCGGCGGCGGTGAACCAGGCGATCGTGGAGGTCCGCACGCCGATCCGGTCCGCCACACGGCCGGCCAGCAGCAGCCCGAGGACCGCACCGACGTTGAGCACCAGCAGCAGGGCCAGCGCGGCGCCGAGCGCGTAGCCGGCGGAGCGCATGATCTCCGGCAGCCAGGTGTTGAGGCCGTAGACCAGCAGCAGGCCCATGAACGAGGTCACCCAGAAGGCGATCGTGGCCCGCAGGAAACCCCCGCGGAAGAGCGTCGCGACGGGGCTGCGGCGGGCGGCGGGCGCGCGCTCGACCGGGATCGACTCCGGCAGCCGGGCCCACACCAGCGGCACCAGGACCAGCGCGGGCAGCGCCCCGATCACGAACATCGCCCGCCAGCCCAGCGACGGGATGACGACGATGCCGAGCAGCGAGGTGACCACGGCACCGACGTGGTAGCCGGTCATGACCACGGTCGTGGCGCTGCCGCCGCGGCCGGACCGGGCGAACTCGTTGACCATCGCGATGGCCACCGGGAGCACGCCGCCGAGCCCGAGCCCGGCGAGGAAGCGGAGCAGCCCGAACAGCACCGGCCCGGGCGCGAAGGCGCACAGCAGCGTCAGGACCGAGAACGACGTGACGGTGACCAGGAGCATCGTGCGGCGGCCGAAGCGGTCCGTGAGCGGGCCCGCGGCGAGCGCGCCCACCATCACGCCGACCAGGCCCACGACCGAGATCAGCGAGGCCGACGCGGGGTTCAGCCCCCACGACGGGTCACGCAGCAGCACCGGGAGGACCACCCCGAGCACCACCAGGTCGAACCCCTCCAGGGCGACCGCGGACCAGCACAGCGGCGCGACCCATCCGGCACGCGCCCCCGACCCGCTCGCCGTTCCCGCTGACTCCGTCGTCATGGAACCCTCCCTCGGTGTCCCGATCGCCGGAGTATGAGCGGGCCGTCCGACGCGTGTCAGGGCAATCTTCCGTTCAACGGAAACGACGCGGCGGGCGGCGGGACGGGTTGCGGGACGTTCCGCGGGCCCCTCCGGCCGGCCTCACCCGACGGGCGGGTCGTCGCCGATTGAGACACCACCGCCGGTGCGGGGGTGGGAGGCTGCCCCCACCGTCCCGGGTGGGGTGCCCGGGGCCGACCATCGACCTGCGGAGGTGCCCGTGATCCTGATCGTGCTCAAGGTGAAGATCAAGCCCGCGAAGCGCGAGGACTGGCTGGCCGGCATCAAGGAGTACACCGACAACGTGCGGGCCGAGCCGGGCAACGTCTCGTTCGACTTCTACGAGAGCGGCACCACGCCGAACGAGTTCGCGATCGTCGAGACCTTCCGGGACGGCGACGCCGGCTCCGCGCACGTCCAGACCGAGCACGCCCAGAACTTCTTCCCGTGGATGGGCACGGTCGTGGCCGAGCGCCCGAAGATCAACTACCAGGACCTCGAGGGCGAGGCCTGGAACGACATGGCCGAGGTCACCCCGGAGTAGGCCCGCCCGGAGCACGCTCCGCGGGGCGCCCCGGCGTCCCGCGGAGCAGCGGCGCGACCACCCGCGGCACCGCGCGCACGGCCACGACCATCCCGACGACCTCGACGAGCGTCTGCGCCACCACCGTCGCCGCGACGACGGGCCCGGCGGGCAGCGCGAGGGCCAGCGGCAGCACGACGAGCGAGTTCCGCGTCGCACCGGTGAACGCCACGGCCCGGGCGTCGGCCGTCCCGAGCCGGAAGAGCCGGGCCACCAGGGCGCCGAGCGGCACCATGACCAGCAGGAACACCACGTAGAAGGGCACGGCGCCGAGCACCGCCCGGACCGCCCCCAGCCCCGGGACCTGCGAGGCGACCACGAGCAGCAGCGTCGCCACCATCAACGGCACCATGGCCGCCGTGGCCGCGCCCGCGACCACCTCGCCGCTGCGATGCCGCGCCGCCCAGGCCTGGGTGAGCCAGGCGAGGCCGAGCGGCAGCAGGATGTACCCGACGAAGGCCTCGACGAACGGGCCGGGCGCGATGGCCCCGGCCGCCGCGGGCCCGAGCAGCAGGCCCAGCAGCAGCGGCAGCAGCGCCATCTGGGCGAGCAGCAGCAGCGGCGTGGCCGCCAGCAGCCGGCCCGCGCTGCCCCCGGCCAGCCCGGTGAAGACCACGACGTAGTCCACGCACGGGGCGAGCAGCACCAGCAGCACGCCGGTGCGGACCGCGACGTCGGCGGGCAGGAACGGCGTCATCGCCGCCACGACGAGCGGCGCGACCACGAAGTCGGCCACCAGCACCGCCGCCAGGAACCGGCCCGCACGCAGCGACCGGGCGAGCTCACGGGCCGGGACCTGCAGGAACGTCGCGTAGAGCAGCGCGCCGAGCACCGGCCCGACGGCCACGCCGAGGCCCGGGCCCGCGGCCGGCGCGAGCAGCCCGAGGGTCACCCCGGCGAGGATCGCCGCGACGTACAGCGGGACCTGCCGCCGCTCCAGCCACCGGACCACCCGATCCCCTCCTCGCGCCGAGCCTAGAAGCGGGCCCGGTGTCGACCTAGGGTCGGGGGGACGCGAGGAGGCGATCGATGAGCGACGCGACCGGAACCGCACCCGTCGACGAGGAGGCCCGCGCCCGCAACCTCGTCGAGGCGGAGCGCAAGGCCCTGCACCTGTTCGAGGAGGCCGGGCGGCGCGGGCTGATCGCCCCGGGCGAGTCCGAGCGGACGGTGAGCGACCGGGTGCGCGACCTCGGCGCCGATCTCTTCGGCACCGACCGGCACTGGCACAAGCGGGTCGTGCGCTCGGGCCCGAACACGCTGCTGCCCTACAAGGAGAACCCGCCGGACCGGCTGATCGAGGAGGACGACATCGTCTTCCTCGACCTCGGGCCGATCTTCGCGGAGTGGGAGGCGGACTTCGGGCGCACCTTCGTGCTGGGCGACGACCCGGTCAAGCACCGCCTGCGCGACGACCTGCCGCGCATCTTCGACGCCGGCCGCGCCCACTTCGAGGCGCACCCCGACATCAGCGGGGCGGAGCTGTACGCGCACGTCGTCGGGCTGGCCGAGGAGGCGGGCTGGGAGTTCGGCGGGGTGCACAGCGGTCACCTGGTGGGCGAGTTCCCGCACGAGTGGATCGACGGCGAGCGGATCGAGAGCTACATCGCGCCCGGCAGCGACCACCCGATGCGCCGCACCGACCCGTCCGGCCGGCAGTGCCACTGGATCCTCGAGGTGCACCTCGTGGACCGCCAGAACGGGTTCGGCGGGTTCTTCGAGCAGCTGCTGACCCTGCACCGCTGAGGTCCGGGGAGCCCGTGGCCGCCGTCGTGACCGGGGCGCGGGCCCGCCGTGTGGTGGTCGCGGACCTGCCGTCGAACGACCGCGCGGGCTCGGTCTACGTCCTGTGGGGCCTGAGCGGCGCCGCGGGCGCGGCCCCCGTGCCGCTCGGGACGTTCGACGCCACCTCCGGAGGCACCGACGTCACCACCCTGCCGCCCGGGGGCGCGTTCACCGGCTACGCCGTGTCGCCCGAACCGGGCCGGGTCGCCCCCGCGACCCGAGCCACCTCGTCGCGAGCGGGCAGGTCGGCTGAGCGGGGAGCGTCGTCGCCGGGAGCGAGGGCGCGACGACCGCCGACGACAGGACGTCCGGGCACGGTGCCCCTGCCCGGGCGTCCCGCGTTCTCCGCCGGTCAGGCCGGTGCGGCCTCCGGCCGTGCCGCCGGCAGGTTGACCGAACGGGCCGAGTCGGCGAGGAAGCAGTCGTTCACGACCGCGTCCCCGAACGCCCCGTCGAGGAGGCTCTGCAGCCCGTCGAGGCTGGGGGCCTCCCAGATGCACATCGCCCGGGCGGCGTCGTCCTGCGTGACGCTCGCGAGGAGCACGAAGCCTTCCGGGAGCTGAGGATTCGAGTTCATCACCCGGTCCCACCCTGCGGGGTCGCGTATCTCGTGGACCACTCCGTAATGCATGACGACCTCCTCCACGCGTCGAGAGGGGGGCGAGTATGCGCCTCGGCCCCCATGGTCGTAAGGCCCTCCCGCATGGTCATCGCTGCGGCTCTTCCCTAGCTGCGCCGGACACCTAGAGCCTGCCCGCCCCTGCTCCCGCCCGCCCCGACGGCCCCGGACGACCACTCTTCCGGGGCGAACCGGAACGGCCTCGAGAACGAAGCGCGAAGAACGTCGAACCGCATTCCCGAAAGGCGTCGAAGAAGTCGACGACGGGCCGGAACAGCCGGGCCGGGAACCGCAGGAGAACACGATGAACAAGCCCTTCCGGGTCGCCGCCGCCGGCGCGACCGCCGCGCTGAGCCTGGGTCTCGCCGCGTGCGGGTCCGGCTCCTCGGACACCGCCGCCTCGGCGTCGCCGATGGCTTCCACCCCGGTGTCGGCCGCCCCGACGTCGGCGGCGCCGATGTCCGGCGCCGCGGGCGACGGTGTGACCACCGACGCCGACGTCTTCGGCCCGGCCTGCAACCGGCTGCCGCAGGGCGACGCGCCCGGCTCGCTGGCCGACATGGGGCCGCAGCCGGTGGCGAGCGCGGCGAGCACCAACCCGCTGCTCACCATGCTGGTGACGGCGGTCGGCAAGGTCCCGGGCCTGGCCGACACCCTCGACGCCCAGCAGGGGATCACCGTGTTCGCGCCCTACGACGGCGCCTTCGACCAGGTGCAGAGGCAGCTGGGTGACCAGGCGTTCAACGGGCTGCTGGCGAACCAGCAGCAGCTCGGCGGGCTGTTGTCCTACCACGTCGTGCCGCAGCGCTACGACGCCGCGGGCCTGGTCGCCGCCGGCACCACCACCGAGCTCGCCGGCGGCACCGTGACGATCGGCGGTACCCCCGAGGCCCCGACCGTAACCGACGGCAAGGGCAACACCGCGAAGGTGCTCTGCGGCAACATCCCGACCGCCAACGCCACCGTGTTCGTGATCGACGAGGTGCTGATGCCGGCGGGCTGATCCTGCACGCGCTGATCCTGAACGCGCTGATCCTGCAGACGCGGGGGGCGGGGACGGCCTGCGGCCCGATGCCCCCGGCGGGATCCGGACGAGGCGAGGCCGGGGCCGCCACCCCGATCACGGCGGCCCCGGCCCGAAGGACTGTCCGATCCGCTCCCCAACGACGGACAGTCGCGGTCTGCCTCGCTCCCGGGGTCCCCACCCCGTCCGCGGCCTACACCTGTTCCGGGGAATTCCCGCAATCAGGTCCGGCCGGGCGTGTCGCGGCGTCCGTGTGGACGGGCGCCCGGAGCCTGCGCGTCCGCACGGTGAGGCCACCTTGCGGGCGCCCGCCGGTCAGCTTCGCCGCGCGCAGACAGACGTGCGTCCACATCACCAGCTGCACCTCCTTGGCGACGAGCAGCCGGTCGTAGAGCAGGTGGGACAGCCGGTCGCCGGGGCGGGCCCGGGACTCGATGACGAACCGGACGTCCTCCCCCGCCTGCTCGGTGCGGAACTCGATCTGCCCGGCCTCCAGGTGCCCGTGCAGCGTCGCCAGCCGGAAGTGCCGCGGCCCGGACCCGACCACGCGGACCGGCCCGTCCCACGGCCCCGGCAAGCGGATCAGGAACTCGTCGCCCACCGTCATCGCGCCGTCGCTGCCCTTCGTCCGGCGGAAGACCGCCATCCCCGACGGCGACCACACGTTCGGGTCCCGCGCGAGCAGGGCGAGCAGCTCCTCCGGCGTCCGGTGGCCGCCGGCGACGCGCACGGAGTAGGTGCGGTGCAGCAGGTCCCCGTGGCCGTCCTCGAGGTGCTGGACCCGGTCGTCGCACACCTCCGGCGGGAGCGGCTCCGGGAGGTCGGAGGCGTCCCCGTCCTCCTCGCTGCGGTGCGTGACGGTCGTCCGCCAGAGATAGCGCCAGGCCACGATGCCCACGCCGACGGGCCACCGGACGAGCGCGCCGACCCGGCGCGAACCTCGCGAGCCCGTCACCGGCCGACGGGCATGGGAACGGAGCATCGCGTGTGAGTACCCGGCGAGCGGGAACCCATGCCGCGTGACCATCGGGACGATCCTCCGGCGCGCGGGCGTCCGCGCGATCCACCTGCAGAGCGTGTCGCTGGGATGCATCGCCCTCTGCATCGGGCTGTGGATGCGGGCGAAGACGGTCGACCAGGAGGAACGGGGCAACGCCGAGCGCCGCGCCCTGTTCGTCGGGCTCTGGCCGCCGACCTTCTGGCTGATCAGCGAGTCGGTGCGACGCGAGGAGTCCCGCTGAACCGCGCGGCGCTGGAGGCCGAGGTCGCGTACCTCGCCGGCCTGCCGGTGAACTATCCCGAGGACGAGGCGCCCACCACCACACGCGACCGGCGCTGGCACGTCGACTCCGGCTACGCCGAGCTCGGCACCGAGGCCCCCGGCCCGCCCGAGCGCGACGGGCCCTTCGAACGCGCCTGCCGGATCGTGCGCAACTACGAGTTCACCGACGACCGCATCCTGCGGGGCGTCTACCGTCGAGACGACCCGCTGCTCGGCCGGGACATGGTGCTGGAGGGCCGGTTCCTGTTCCTCCGCTTCCTCATGCCGGTCCGGGTCACGGACGCCTACGACACGGTCCGCGACGGCAAGCGCGTGTGGGGCTGGACCTACCAGACGCTGTGCGGGCACCTCGAGCAGGGCCGGCTGAGCTACGAGGTGGCCAAGGACCCCGAGACCGGGCGCGTCACCTTCTGGATCCACGCCTACTCCCGCCGCGGTCCCGTGCCCAACCCAGTCCTCCGGCTCGGCTGGAGACTGTTCGGGCGCACGCTGCAGCTCGAGTTCTACCGGCGGGTGGGACAGCGCGTGCGGGAGCTGATCGACGCCGACCCTCCGGGGGACGACGAGCCGAAGGTCGGTCTGGTGATCGTGCCCCGTGAGCGGCCGGAACGGTGGCGTGACCGGTTCGCGGTCGACCTCGTCCGGCCCGGGGTCTGCTCCTGATCGCACCCCACGGCCCGGCGCCGCGCGCCGGCGGATGATGATGGACGCATGCCCGCGCCGTCGGAACCGCTGGAGAAGCTGGGTTTCCTCACCATCGGCTCGTTCGACGGCGCCGCCCCCGGCGCCGGCCACGAGACGACCCTGCGCATGATCGAGCTGGGCGAGCGGCTCGGGTTCGATAGCGCCTGGGTCCGCCACCGGCACCTGCAGTACGGCATCTCCTCCCCGGTCGCGGTGCTCGCCGCGGCCTCGCAGCGCACGCGGCGCATCGAGCTGGGCACCGCGGTGACCCCGCTGGGGTGGGAGAACCCGCTGCGGCTGGCCGAGGACCTGGCCACCGTCGACGTCCTGTCCGGCGGCCGGCTCAACCCGGGGGTGAGCGTCGGACCGCCGATGCACTTCGACGCGGTCGCCGACGCGCTCTACCCGGACACCGCCGGGCAGGAGGACTTCGGGCCCGGACGGGTCGACCGGCTGCTGCGGCTCGTCGCCGGCGAGCCCGCGAGCTCCTTCTCCGGCACCGAGGGCATCGAGGTCTTCTCCGACCGGGTGGAGCCGCACTCCCCCGGCCTGCGCGGCCGCATGTGGTACGGCGCGGCCAGCCTCGGGTCCGCCCGCCGGGCCGGCGAGCAGGGCATGAACCTCCTGACGAGCAGCGTGGTCCGGGCCGAGGACGGTGCCGCGGGCACCGACTTCGCCGAGATCCAGCGCGCGCACATCGACGCCTTCCGCGCGGCGCACCCCGCAGGCGCGGCCGCCCGCGTCTCGCAGGGGCTCGTGGTCGTGCCGACGGACACGGCCACCCCGGAGCAGCGCGCGAAGTACGAGGCCTACGCCGCGGCCCGGCTGCCGCGCACCGCCGCCCCGCAGGGCCCGGCCCGGATGCTCTTCGCCCGCGATCTCGTCGGCCCGGCCGACGAGATCGCCGCGCAGCTCCACGCGCACGCCGGGTTCCGCGCGGTGCGCGAGGTGGTGTTCGCGCTGCCGTTCAGCTTCGCGCAGGAGGACTACGTCCAGATCCTCACCGACATCGCGACGCGGTTGGGGCCGGCGATCGGCTGGCGACCCGCGGCGGCCTGACGCTCCCGCCCGGACCCGAACCGGACGGCACGGCGGGAGGCGGGAGGATCCCGGCGGCGGGATCGTCGAAACTGTCGATTCGCCTGGCGGGGGCGCGAATCGGCGGCTGCGGACCCGTACCCTCACGGGCGTGCTGATCCCCCTCGCGATCCTGCTCGCGGTCGCCTCGGCGGTGTTCTACGCGATCTCCGCGGTGCTGCAGGAGCGCGAGGCGTCGCGGCAGTCCGCAGCCGGGCTCGGCCTGATGGCCCGGCTCGTCCGCCGCCGGGTGTGGTGGGCGGCCGTCGGCGCGACGCTGACGGGCGCGACCCTGCACGTGGCGGCGCTGGGCGCCGGCCCGCTCGTCGTCGTGCAGCCGATCGGGGTGTCCTGCCTGGCGATCGCCCTCGTGCTCGGTGCGCGGGTGAACCGCACGCCGATCAGTCCGCGCTCCTGGGCCGGGGTGCTCTGCGTGGCGCTCGGCCTGCCGGCGGTGCTCGCGGCCGTGCCGCACCACGGCCCGCACGGCGCGCCTCCGGCGGCGGGCGCCGGGCTGGGGTTCTGGCCCGTCGTCGGGGTGCTGGCGGCCGCCGTCGTGGTCGCCGCCGGCGCCGGCCTGGTGTGCGGTCGCCGGCTGCCCCGCGGGGCCGCCGTCTGCTATTCGGTGGGCGCCGCGCTGTGCTTCGGCCTCGCCTCCGCGACCGCGAAGACGATGCTGCTCGGCCACCTGACCCCGGAGCGGGTCGCCCTCACCGCCGCGGCCGCGCTCGTCGGCACCGCGCTCGCACAGCACGCCTACCGCGGCGGCGGCCTGGGCGCCCCGCTCGCGGTGCTCACCCTCCTCGACCCGCTCACGGCGGGCGCGATGGGCGTCCTCGTGCTCGGCGAGCCGTTCGGCACGTCCCCGCTCACGCTCGCCCTGGGCGTGCTCGGACTGGTGGTGACGGCGGTGGGCGTCGGCCTGCTGTCCGCCCGCCGGCCCGCCGTCACGGCGGCGGAACCGGACGCGCCGGTACCGGTCGGCGCGACGTCCCGCGGCTGAGGCCGGGGACCGCACACCCCGCCGCCGGAAGGTCGTATCGTGCGCCCCATGGCACCGGCGCCGACCGCGTCCCGCAGGCCGGGGCGGGCGCGATGACCCGTTCCGCCCCGACCGGCGCCTTCCCGCGGGTGCCGGCCGGTCTCGCCGGGGCGACCGCGGTCGGCGTGGTCGTGTGGTCCTCGCGCGTGGTCGGGGTCCTCACGCTCGCGGGCGGGCTGCTCGCCGGGCCCCGGCGGATGCTCGGCGAGCCGTTCCGGGCCTCCGTGGGCCTGCCGGAGATCGTCGGGGTCGGGCAGGTCGTCGTCACCGTGGTGGCGGGCGTCGGGATGCTGCTGCTCGCCGCCGGGCTGCGCCGCCGCAAGCGGCGGGCCTGGGCGCTCGCCGTGCTGATCACCGCGGCGCTCACGGCCGTCAACCTCACGCGGGTCGTCGGCCCGGCGCACGGGCACGCCGCGGTGGCCGCCGCCGTCACCGCCCTGCTGCTGGGCCTGCTCGTCGTCACCCGGCGGTTCTTCCCGGCCCGCTCCGATCCCGGCGGGGTCACCCGCGCGGCGGGGGTGCTGGTCCAGTTCGCCGTGGCGGGCGTGGGCGTGGTGTGGCTGTTCCTCGCGCTGAACCCGCACCGGCTCGCGCCCGGCACCGCGGGGTCCGAGCAGCTGGACCAGGCGCTGCTCGCGCTGGTCGGGGTGTCCGGCCCGGTCGCCTTCACCGACCACGGGGTGTGGCTCGACGACCTCACCGCGACCGTCGGCCTCACCTTCGGGGTGCTCGCCGTCCTCGGTGCCGGCTACTTCCTGCTGCGGTCCCCCGAACCGGAGTCCCGCCTGGAGCCGGCCGACGAGGAGCGGCTGCGTGCCATGCTCGCCCGCCGGCCCGACCCGGACTCGCTCGACTACTTCGCGCTGCGCCGCGACCGCACCGTCGTCTACGCCCCGAGCGGGGGCGCCGCGGTGTCCTACCGCGTGCTCGCCGGGGTGGCGCTCGCCTCCGGGGACCCGCTCGGCGAGCAGGGCGAGTGGAACGCCGCGATCGCGGCCTTCCTCGACCGGGCGGTGGCGCACGCATGGGTGCCGGCCGTGCTGGCGTGCTCCGAGGAGGGCGCGACGGCGTGGGCCCGGGCCGGGCTCTCCGTGCTGGAGTTCGGCGACGAGGCCGTCCTGGACACGGCCGCGTTCACCCTCGAGGGCCGCGCGATGCGGGGCCTGCGGCAGACCGTCGCGCGCGCCGAACGGGCGGGCTTCACCGTGCGCGTCCGGCGGGTCGGGGAGATCGACCCGGCGGAGCGGGCCGAGCTCGCCGGGCTGGCCCGCCGTTGGCGCGGCGACGCCGAGGAGCGCGGCTTCTCCATGGCGCTGTCCCGCACGGCCGACCCCGCCGACGGCGACGCGGTCCTGGCCGTCGCGCACCGCGACGACGTCCCGGTCGCGCTGCTGCAGTTCGTGCCGTGGGGCCGCGACGGGCTCTCCCTCGATCTCATGCGCCGCGACCCGGCGGCCGACGGCGGGCTCACCGAGCAGCTCGTCGTCGACGTCGTGCGGTGGTCCGGCGGGCACGGGATCGCCCGGGTCTCCCTGAACTTCGCGGTGTTCCGCGGTGCCCTCGAGCGCGGGCAGCGGCTGGGTGCGGGGCCGGTCGCGCGGCTGTGGGCCCGGATCCTGCACTGCGCCTCGCGGTGGTGGCAGATCGAGAGCCTGTACCGGTTCAACGCCAAGTTCCGCCCGTCCTGGGAGCCCCGCTTCCTGCTCTTCCCGGCGGTGCGGGACCTGCCGCGGGTGCTGCTCGCGATGCTCGAGGCGGAGGGGTTCGGCGGGCGCCCGCCGGCCCTGCTGCGGATGCTGCGCCGCTGACGGCGGACTCGCGCCGGTCCGCGGAAGGCGGTAGGCATCGGCCATGGCCACCACGGACCCGCTCGACCTGCTCGACGCGGACGAACGGGCGGGGCTGCCGTCGGCCGCGGCCCGGTTCGTCCCCCCGATGCTCGCCACGCTGACCGCCGACCACTTCTCCGACCCCGGCTGGATCTACGAGCGCAAGCTCGACGGGGTGCGCGCGGTGCTCGTCCGCGACGGGGGCGGCACCACGATCTGGTCCCGCGCCGAGAAGCCCATGACCGACACCTACCCGGAGATCGCGGAGGCGCTCGGCCGCGGCCCGGCGCTCGTCGCCGACGGGGAGATCGTGGCGTTCGACGGGGCCCAGACCAGCTTCTCGAAGCTCCAGGGCCGGCTCGGGCTGCACGACCCGGACCGGGCCCGCGCGACCGGCGTCGCGGTGTTCGGCTACCTGTTCGACGTCATGGTGGTCGGCGGCCGCGACGTCACCGGCCTGCCGCTGCGCACCCGCAAGCGCCTGCTGCGCGCGGCCGTCGACTTCACCGACCCGCTCCGCTTCTCCACCCACCGCAACACCGAGGGGGAGGCCTACCTCACCGAGGCGTGCGCCCGCGGGTGGGAGGGGCTGATCGCCAAGCGCGCCGACGCCCGCTACCGGCCCGGGAAGCGCTCCGAGGACTGGCTGAAGTTCAAGTGCGTCCGCGAGCAGGAGTTCGTGATCGGCGGCTGGACCGACCCGGCGGGCTCGCGGCAGGGCTTCGGCGCGCTGCTCGTCGGGGTGTACGACGGCGACGGGCTGCACTACGCCGGCAAGGTCGGCACCGGCTTCGACGGGCAGGTGCTGCACCGGCTGCGGGAGCGGTTCGACGGGCTCGCGGCCGACCGCTCGCCCTTCGCCGGCCCCGTGCGGGAGAAGGGTGCGCACTGGCTGCGGCCCGAGCTCGTCGCGCAGGTGGGGTTCACCGAGTGGACCCGCGACGCCCGGTTGCGGCACCCGCGCTACCTCGGGCTGCGCGACGACAAGGACCCGCGCGAGGTGGTGCGCGAGGAACCCGGTGGGGGCGACGGGACATGAGTCACCGGGCGCGGGGCGGGTACCCGGCCCCCATGGCTCCGGAGACCACCGTGGACACCGCCGTGCTCGACGTCGACGGCACCCTCGTCGACACGAACTACCACCACGCGCTGGCCTGGTTCCGCGCGTTCCGGCGGTTCGACGTGACGCTGCCGGTCTGGCGGCTGCACCGGGCCATCGGGATGGGCGGCGACCAGCTGGTCCCCGCCGTCGCCGGGAAGGAGTTCGAGGCCGAGCACGGCGACGGGGTCCGCGAGGCCTGGAAGGAGGAGTTCGACCCGCTGCTGCGCGAGGTGCAGCCGTTCGAGGGCGTGCGCGAGCTGCTCACCGCGCTGCGCGACGCCGGGCTCAAGATCGTGCTGGCCAGCTCCGGCAAGCCCGAGCACGTCGACGCCTACCTCGACCTGTTCGGCGGCCGCGAGCTCGCCGACGCCTGGACCACCAGCAAGGACGTCGAGCAGACCAAGCCCCAGCCCGACCTGATCGGCGTGGCGGTGGAGAAGGTCGAGGGCCGCGAGGCCCTCGTGGTCGGTGACTCGGTGTGGGACTTCGAGGCGGCCGGCCGGGCCGGGTACGCCGGCTACGCGATCCGCACCGGCGGCTTCTCCGTCGACGAGCTGCGGGAGGCGGGAGCCCGGGACGTGTTCGAGTCCGTCCCGGAGCTCCGCGAGCACCTCGTCACCGCGCTCGCACGGCGATAGCGGGGTCCTTCGACTCCCCGTACTCCTCGCGCAGCGCCGGCAGCAGCTCGGTGCGTGCGAACCCGAGGAAGTCGGGCTGCATCTCGCCGCCCACCTCGACCAGCGCGACGTGGGTGAACCCGGCCTCGACGAACGGGCGCACCGCCTCGACGTGCGCCGCCACGTCCGGCCCGCAGGCGATCGCCGAGGCGACGTCCTCCTTGCGCACGAACTGGGTGGCCGCGGCGAAGCCCGCGGTGCCGGGCAGCTCGGCGTTGACCTTCCAGCCGCCGGCGAACCAGCGGAACAGGGAGTGGGCGCGCTCCACGGCGGCGTCGGTGTCCGGGCCCCAGCTGATCGGCTGCTGGCCGATCTTCGGCAGGTCGGCGCCCGAGGCCTGGTCCCAGCCCTCGACCAGGTCGGGTTCCGGCTCGACGGCGACCATCGCGTCGGCGACGGGGCCGTACCGGTTCACCGACTGGGCGCCGGACACCGCGAGCGCGAGCGGGACGCCGTCCTCCGGGCGGTCCCAGAGCTTGGCCGAGTCGACCCGGTAGTGCTTCCCCTCGAAGGTCACGTAGCCGCCGCCGAGCAGCTCCCGGATGATCGTGACCGCCTCGTCGAGCATCTCCTGGCGGACGTCGGCGGTCGGCCAGCCCCGCCCCACGACGTGTTCGTTCAGGTTCTCGCCGGACCCCAGCCCGAGCGTGAAGCGGCCGTCGGACAGCAGCGCGACCGTCGCCGCCTTCTGCGCGACGACGGCCGGGTGGTACCGCATGATCGGGCAGGTCACGTAGGTCATCAGGCCGACCCGCTCGGTCGCGGTCGCGACGGCGCCGAGGACGCTCCACGCGTACGGGGCGTGGCCCATCTCGTCGAGCCACGGGAAGTAGTGGTCGCTCATCACCTCGAAGTCGAACCCGGCCCGCTCCGCGGCGACGGCGTCGGCGACGAGCTCGCGCGGCCCGCGCTGCTCGGTCATCAGGGTGTAGCCGAAGGAGGTCATGCCCGGCGGGTACCCGCCCTGCCGGCGACGACCCTGCCCGGTCGACGCTGCACCGTGCCCCTGCCCCGTCGACCCTGCCCCGTCGACCCTGCCCGGCGTGTCCGTCCGACCGATGGCGCCCGGAGCGGTTCGGCCCCTCCCTCCCGGGTAGTCGGGCCGCAACCCGGACGAGAGGAGCACACGGTGCTCAGCAGCAAGGAACGGGCGGCCCTCGCGGCGATCGGCAGGTTCCTCGAACGGGAGGACCCCCGGCTCGCCCGGCAGCTCACGGCGGACCCGCGGGAGGTCCCCGGGCCCGTCGAACCGAGCCCCGGCCGATCGGCGCCCGCGGCCCCGGTCCCCGACCCGGGGCTCGGGGCGGGCGCGCCCGCCCCGACGCTCGACGAGGGCGTCGAGGGCGTCGAGGGGGTCGAGGGCGTCGAGGGCACGGGCGAGTCGGCCGAGGAGGACGACGAGCCCGAACCGCCTTCCCCCGGCCCCGAGATCGCCGCGATCGCCGTGCTCGCCGTGATGTCCGCGATCGGGCTGCTCGTCGGGCTCGTGGCCGGTCGCCCGGCGTACGCGATGGTCGGTGCGGCGCTCGGGGCCGCCGGCGGGTTCTGGTGCCGCTCCCTCCGCCGCGCCGGGCGCGGCGGCTGACACCTCCCGCACCCCGCCCGCGATACTGATCGCGTGGCAGTGCGCACGCTGGGCGTCGAGGAGGAGTTCCTGCTGGTCGACCCGGACTCGGGTGAGCCGCGCGCGGTCGGCGCGACCGTGCTGCGCCGGGCGCGGGATGCCGAGCTCACCGGCGAGCTGCAGGCCGAGCAGGTGGAGACGGCGACCGACGCGGTCCGGGACCTCGGGGACCTGCTCGGCGAGATCCGCACCCGCCGCGCGCAGGCGGCGGAGGCGGCGCGGGCCGCGGGTGTGGAGGCCGTGCCGCTCGGCACCCCGCCGGTCCCCGCGGACGCCCACGTCTCCCCGGACGACCGCTACCGCGCGATGGTGGAGCGCTTCGGGCGCATCGGGCGCGAACAGCTGACCTGCGCCTGCCACGTGCACGTCGCCGTGGGGTCCGACGAGGAGGCCGTCGGCGCGCTCGACCGGATCCGGCCCTGGCTCGCGGTGCTGCTCGCGCTGTCGGTCAACTCGCCCTTCTGGGCGGGTACGGACACCGGCTACGCGGGCTTCCGCACCCAGGTCTGGGGGCGCTGGCCCTCCGCCGGCCCGACCGGCCCGTACGGCTCGGCCGCCGCCTACCGCGAGCTCACCGAGGCCCTGCTCGGCACCGACACCCTGCTCGACCAGGGCATGCTCTACTTCGACGCCCGCGTCTCGCACCACCAGCCGACCCTCGAGGTCCGGGTCGCGGACGTCTGCCGCGAGCCCGCCGACGCCGTCCTCGTCGCCGCCCTGACCCGGGCCCTGGTCGAGACGGCGGCCCGGGAGTGGGCCGACGGCGTGCCGGCCGACCCGGTGCGCACCGAGATCCTGCGGCTGGCCGCGTGGCGGGCGAGCCGGTCGGGGCTGGACGCGGACCTGCTGCACCCGCACACGTGGCGCCCCGCGCCGGCGGCCGAGGTCGTGCGCGCGCTGCTCGAGCACGTCGGCCCGGCGCTGCGCACGGCCGGCGACCACGACACCGTCACCGAGCTGTGGCAGTCCCTGGTCGCCCGCCGCCCCGGCGCCACCCACCAGCGCCGTGCCCTCGAGAAGGGCGGCGACCTCCGCGCCGTCGTGCACGACGCGCTGGCGGCGCGGGGCTGAGCCGGGTCGGCCGCCGGGTCAGGAGGCCTTGCTGCGCGAGCCCGAGGAGGACTTCCCGCCGGCCTTGCCCCCGCTCTTGCCGCTGCCCGACTTGCTGCCGGACCCGCTCCCGCCGGACTTCCCGCCGGACCCCGACTTCTTCCCCCGGGCCTCCTCGACGCTGCGCTGCAGGGCCTCCAGCAGCGCGGACATCTCGGTGGGCTCCGGCGGCTCGGACTCGGTGACGATCTCGCGGCCCTGCTTCTTGTCCTCGATGAGCTTGTCGACCCGGTCGCGGTAGGTGTCGCGGTACTGGTCGGGCTTCCACGGCCCGCTCATGGACTCGATCAGCTGCGTGGCCATCCGCAGCTCCTTCTCGCCCGGCTTGGTCCGGCGCGTCGGGACGTTCTCCAGCTCCGACGGGTCCCGCACCTCGTCGGCGAAGTGCAGGGTGTGCAGGGCCAGGACGTCGCCGTCGGCCCGCAGCGCGGCCAGGTACTCCTTGCCGCGCATCACGAACGTGCCGATCGCGGCCTTGTCGCCCTGCTTCATCGCCTCGCGCAGCAGGGCGTAGGGCTTGCGGTACTCGTCGCCGGTCGGCGCCAGCCAGTAGGTGCGCTGGTAGTAGACCGGGTCGATGTCGGCGAGGTCGACGAAGTCGCTGATGTCGAGGGTGCGGGAGCGGCCGGGCGCGATCTGGTCCAGCTCCTCCTGCTCGACGACGACGTACTCGCCGTCGCCGACCTCGGCGCCCTTGACGATGTTGCCGTAGTCGACCTCCTCGCCGGTGCGCTCGTTGACCCGCTGGTTGCGGATGCGGTCCGAGGTGCCCCGCTCGAACTGGTGGAAGTGCACGGTGTGGTCGTCCGTGGCGGTGAAGAGCCCCACCGGGATCGACACCAGCCCGAAGGTGATCGAGCCCGTCCAGATCGCGCGTGCCACGCCGCCTCCCTCGTCCGGCCCGGCCGCCCCGGGCGACGACCGGGTACCCGCCGCCGCGGGCGGTCACCCGTCGGCGCTCGTCGGTCGGTCAGCGCGAGCCGGCCTCGGGACCGAGCAGGTTGCCGAGCGGGCCGAGGTCGATGTTGAGGTCGCCGGGCTCGAGCCCGAAGTGCTCGCGCAGCTCGACCATCGCCTCCTCGAGCCGCATCAGGCCCAGGCCGAGCTGCTCGATCTTCTCGTCGGGCAGGTCGCCGGCGTCGACCCGGCGCAGCGCCTGGCGCTCCATCAGCTGGCGCAGCAGCTCGACGATCGTGAGCACCAGCCGGCCGAGGTCGCGGCCGACCGTGTCCGGCTGGGCGTCCACGCGGCGGGGCAGCTCAGGCACGGCGCACCTCCGTGACCTCGGCCTCCGACAGCGCCGCCTCCGGCACGGCGGTCTCCTGCCCCTCCAGCAGGGTCGACACCGAGCTGATCAGCGCCCGCAGCGAGACGTGCACCAGATCGACGTCCGCCAGCGAGATCGTGATGTCGCCGGTCAGCATCACGCCGCCGGCGAGCAGCCGGTCGAGCAGGTCGACCAGGGAGAGCTCGTCGTCCGGGCGAACGGGGAGCTCGCGACCCCGACCATCGGCTCGGGCGAGGGTCACGACTCCCCCAGCGTGGCGAAGGAGAAGGGCGGCCACGGGCCGGTGAGCTCGACCGTCGCCCCGTCCGCCTCCACCGCGGCGAGCGCCGCGCGGAATCCCTCCTCGGCCTCCGCGTCGACCAGGTAGGTCGCGTTGAGCACCATCTCCTGCGCCCGGCCGCTGAGCCGGGCGTCCTGCGGCCTCATCCGGTGCGCCGCCGCCGCGACCCCGGCGAGCGTCTCGTCGATGCGGTCCGCGACGGCCCGGGCGCGCTCGCGGGCCTGCGCGCCGCGGTCCCGGTCGGCGCGCCGGCGCAGCAGGTAGGCCGTGCCGGGCTTCCCGGAGGACGCGGGCTCCTCGGCGGGTGCCTCGGGCTTCGCGTCGACGTAGACCTTGACGCCCCACTCCTGCCGGTCGCGGACCCGCTCGAGCACCTGCGCGAACTCGGCGGCGCGCTCGCGCAGCATCCGGGCGACCGCCTCGTCGTCCCGGTAGACGGTGGCCAGCCGCAGGGGCGCGGTCGGCTCCTCGGCCGCCGCCTCCACGATCACCGCGTGGTGCGCGCGGGCGAGCCGCTCGATGCGGTCCAGGTCCTCCATCGCGCGGGCGAGCGCCGCCTCGTCGAACTCCTCCTCGCGCACCGTGCCGACCACCGCGACGAGCGGGCCCTCGACGACGAGCCGGGGGCGTTCGCCGTCGACACCGGGTCCGGCGGGTGGCCGGTCGGCCCCGCCGTGGCGCACCGCGTACAACCAGACCAGGCTCACTCCCGCTCCTCCCGGGCCCGGGCGCTCCGCCTGCGCACCGGCTCCGGCTGAGCCTCCGGCCGAGACTCCGGCTGAGCCTCCGGCCGCGACTCCGCCTCCGCGTCCGGCGCCGAACCGTTCTCCAGCTCGCCGCGCGTACGGGCGGCCTCGAGATCCCCGATCCGCTGCCGCAGCCGGCGGTTCTCCTCGTTCAGGTCCCGCTGGCCGGAGCTGAGGCTCGGGTCGTGCTCCCACCAGTCGATACCCATCTCGCGGGCCTTGTCGACCGAGGCGACGAGCAGCCTGATCTTGATGGTCAGCAGCTCGATGTCGAGCAGGTTCACCCGGATGTCGCCCGCGATCACGATGCCCTTGTCCAGCACGCGCTCGAGGATGTCGGCGAGGTTCGTCGACTCCTGGCGGTGCTCGGGCGGTCGGGCGGTGCGTCCCGGTACCGGAAGACCTCCGGTCGTCATCGTCCTCCTCTGTGCAGCTGTCCCCGGCTGTGCCGGGCGGTGCGGCGGTACCCGTAGAGGTCGCCGTGCTCGTCGACCTCCGCCTCGAACACGGCCAGGATGTCGGCCGAGTCCGGGATCCGGCGGGTCTCGACGACCTCCACGCCGATCAGCCAGCCCTCGTCGCGTCGCTCGATCGACACCACCGACTCCAGCTCGCGGCCGGTCAGCGCCACGATCTGCTCGGCCGCCCGGCGGGCCGCCTCGGCCGGCAGCACCCGGCCGTTGCGCGCGTCCCCCGAGCGGTCGGCCCCGGTGTCCTCCCCCGTGTCCGCCGCCGGTTCCTTCGCCGGCCTCCTCGCCTGCCGCTTCACGGGCGCGCCGCCCCGCGTCCTCGTCGTGGTCGTCCGTCATCGGTCCCGCCGGTGAGGGCCGGTGACCGCGCCGCGGGCCCCGTTCATGCGCGGCGCACCATCAGGCGCTGGAGCAGCTCGTTCTCCCGCTCGGCGGCCTCGGCCTCGGACAGCTCACCGGTGCGGCGCGCCTCGTCGACCCACTCCAGCTCGGAACGGATCCGTGCCGGGTCGTAGTACTGCTGCTCGGCCTGGTCCTGGATCTGCTGCGCCAGCCACAGGACGCCGCGCATCGGTGCCAGCGGCAGCCCGAGCAGACCCGACACGAGACCCATCCGCGATCACTCCTCCGGCACGAAATCGTAGGGGGCGAGCGGCCCGAGCAGCCGCAGCTTCAGCCACTCGTGGGTGTCCCCACCCAGCTCCTCCACGGCCGCCTCGAACTCCTCCGCCCCGTCCCGTCGTACCAGGAACGCCGCGTTGACGACGTCCTCGGGCTGGGTCGGTGGGGTGGCCGAGACCGCCTCGGCGAACGGGCCGATCCGGTCCAGGATGTCCTTGGCGTCGACGTCACGGCGCTCCTCGAGCGCCTTGACGATCAGCTCGCCGAGCTTGACGCGGTCGTAGTAGGCCGCGTCCTCGGGCACCCCGCGGATGCGCTCCTGCAGCTCGCGCACCCCCGAGTCCTCCTCGACGATCTCGCGGAGCAGGACGTCCTGGTCGTAGCGCCCCTTGAGGGTGTACTGCACCGTGCCCTCGAGCTGGTCCAGCGCCCGGACGAACCGGTCGTGGTGCGGCTCGAGGAGCTCGGCGAGCACGCCCTCCTCCTCGATCACGGCCGGGAACCGCATCGGGAGCACCGTCGTGTGCGCGGCCACCGAGTCCACCACGGCCTCGTGGGCCACCAGGTCGTCCCGGGTGCCGAGCGGCCGGTCGAGCGGTACGTCGCCGACGATCGCGGCGACCTTCTCGTGCGCCACGGTGGAGACCGTGCCCGAGGGACCCAGCCCCACCAGGTCCTCGGGCAGCTCGGCGTCGGCCCGGACCAGCCCGTAGACGTACGTCGCGCTCACGCCTCACGCTCCCGGGTCCGCTGCGGCCGCCGGCGGCGCGGCGCCTCCTCCTGCTCCTCCTCGCGGTTGTTGCCGCCCAGGAGCTCCCCGACCTTGTCGACGGCCGCGTCGAGGGCGCCGGCGGTCTTGCCCTTGGCGCCGCCCTCCATCATCCCCTGGGTGAGCTCGGTCAGGTCCTTGCCGCCCTTGCCCTTGCCGTAGAGGTCGAGGCGGTTGGTGGCCTCGGCGAAGCGGAGGAAGGTGTCCACGCTCGCCACGACCACGCGCGCGTCGATGGTGAGGATCTCGATGCCCACCAGCGAGACCCGGACGAACACGTCGATGACCAGGCCCTTGTCGAGGATCAGCTCGACGACGTCGGCGAGACCGCTCGAGCCGCCCCCGCCCCCGCGGTCGACGTACCCCCCGCCCTGCGTCTGCGTCGCCACCGTCATCGCTCATCGGCTCCTTCCGCCGGCGCCCGCGGTCTGCCGGCGTGCGGTACGGCGGCGGGCCGGGCGCGGCTCCTCGTCGGGTTCGGTGTCCTCGTCGGTGTCCCGGCCGGTGTCCCGGTCGCGGTCCTCGTCGGCGGCGGTGTCCGCCTCGTCCGCCTCGTCGGCCTCGTCGGCCTCGTCGGCCTCGTCGTAGTCCTCGTCCGGTTCCTCGTCGGAGTACTCGTCGGCCTCGTCGGCCTCGTCGTAGTCCTCGGGCTCCTCCTCGTCGTACTCGTCGGCCTCGTCGACGGGGGCCTCCTCGGTCCCGCCCTCGGGGGCCTCCTCTTCGTCCTCGTACTCGGCGGCGGGCTCGCCCTCGTCGCCGTAGTCCTCGTCGTACTCCTCGCCGCGGTCGGCGTCCTCGGCGTACTCGTCGCGCTCCTCGGGCTCGCCCTCCTCCTCGCGGGCGCGCCGCTCCTCCTCCAGCGCCTCCTCGTGGGTCCGGACGACCTCGCCGTCGCGGATCTCGCCGCGCCAGCCCTCGATCTCGTCCTGGTGCAGCATCGCGGTGGTCATGGCGTGCCGGCGGAAGTGCTTGAACTCCAGCCGCGCCCGGCGGCCCTGGGCGCGCCAGATGTTGCCGGTGCGCTCGAACAGGCCCTGCGGGTGGTACTCGAGCACCAGCAGGATCCGGGTGAGGTTCGGCCCCAGCTCGGTGAAGCTCACCGCGCCGTCGACGTGGCCCTTCACGCCCTTGGACCGCCACATGATGTGCGAGTCGGCGACCTGCTCCATGGTCGTCGCCTCCCACTCGCGGTGGGACAGGAAGATCTGCGCCTTCCAGTGGGTCTTCTCGTCGGCGATCTGGTCGACGCTCTCGACCTTCTTCATGAAGCCCGGGAAGTCGGCGTACTGCGTCCAGAGGTTGTACGTCGTGCGGACGGGCAGCCCGACGTCCTGCTCCTCCACGATGTTGATCAGCTTGACCTTCTTGCCGCCGCCGCTGCCGCCGCCCCCGCCCTCGGAGTCGTCGCCACCGCCGCCGAACAGGCCGCTGACCTTCTCCTTGATCCCGGAGAAGAAGCCGCCCTTCTTGCCGCCACCCTCGCCGTCGTCGTCGGCGTCGTCCTCGGCGTCGGGGTCGTCCTCGTCGCGCCGGTCGTCCTCGTCGCGCCCGCGACCCAACGCCTCGCGCAGCCCGGAGCCGCCGTTCTCGGTGACGGTGTCGAGGCGGTCGGTCAGGCTCGTCACCCGGTCCGTCGCGGCCTCGGCGGCCCGCTGCACCAGCATCGACAGCAGCTTCGAGCCGGCATCCTTCAAGGCGTCGGACGGCAGCGCCTCCGCCAGTTTGGACGTGTCAGGCATCGCTGCTCCTCCGCTTGGCGGCGGCCTTGCCGCGCCCCGACGCGGCCTTCGCCCCGCCCGCGGCGGCCCGCGCCCCGGTCCGCGCGGCGGCGGTGCCCGCGGCCGCGGTGCGACGCCCGGAGCCGGTGGCCCGGGACCCCGTCCCACGCGCCGCGCCCTGCGCCTTGGCGGTGCGCCGGCGCGGCTTCGGCTGGTCCTCGGGCTCCTGCCCGGAGTCCTCGTCCGCGCCCCGATCGGCCTCGTCGTCGCCCCCGCCGTCGACGGCCTCACGGGCGCTCTCCACGGCGCTCTCCGTCGCGTCCGCGCCGGCCCCCACGGTGTCCTCCCCGGCGTCAGCCGTGTCCGACCCCGTGTCCTCGGCCGTGTCCTCGGCCGTGTCCTCGGCCGTGTCCTCGGCCCTGCCCTTCGCCTTGCCGGCCTTGTCCTTCGCACCCGAACCGGTGTCCGCGAGCGACTCGACCTTCTGGCCGACCCGGTCGGTGAGTGCGGCGACCTGACGCGCCGCCACGGCCATGGCGGCGCCCTTCCCCGCCTCCAGCAGGCGCCCGCGGACCTGGTCGGTCAGTGCCGCGAGCTCGGGGGAGCTGTTCAGCAGCTTGGTGCCCTGGGCCAGGAGCTCACCCGGCCCGCCCGCACGACGCCCCGCGGCCATCCCGCCGAGCATCAGGGCGAGCTTCATCTTCTTGGTGCGTCCCAGGAAGTAGCCGCCGGCTACCCCGAGGGCCACCCGTGCGCCGCATTTCATCGTGCCTCCATGTTGTGGTGGCCGGCCCGGGCCCGCGCGAAGGGACCGATGTCACCGAACCGCTCGCGCCCGGGCTCCGAACCGGGGTCAGGAGCTTCTACCCGAACGCATCTGGCCGCACACGCTGATCGCCGACATCCGCCATTTTTGCGCCGTTCGGCCCACCCGCCCGGTCCATTTCCCGGAAATGATCGTGAAACACCCGGGTGAGGCAGGTTGCGGCGAACTCGTGAGCAGGTTGCGCCGAACGAGCGACTACCCCCCGGTCGGACGAGCAGCAGGTCACGGGCCGAGATCAGGCGTGTGCGCACGGTTCGGATCGAAGAACCGCGGCACCTCGAAAGAGGGTGGGGTGGACATTTCCGTCGGGCCCCTGGCGCCGTCAGGACCCTGCTTTGGCGGCGGCCACGATGATCAGCACGATCAGTGCGACCAGCAGCAACACGACGGTGATCGGCAACAACAGGATCGCGAGCACCAGGGCGAGAATGATCGCGACGCGCATTCCCGTGCTCATGGCCCCGACCGCGCCTTTCAGCGCACCCCAGATCGGGTTCTTGCCCGCCAACCCGGCCCGCACCCCGCCGAGCAGCCCACCCATGGCGAGCCCGCCCGAGGTGGCCATCTTCTGGATCGTCCCGCCGAGGTCCTCGACGTGCTCCAGCACGAGCCCGACGGAGCTGCGCAGCACGGTGCGCAGCAGGTCACGCAGGCTCTGCTTGAGGTCGGCGACCGCGGCGTCCCGGCGCTCGGCGGGGCCGGGGTCGGCCGGTCGGGTCCCGTTGCCCGACCGCGGGGCCTCGTCGCCGGTCTCCAGTGCCGTCATGGGCCGCATGCTTCCTCCCCGCCTGCGCCGCCCGGGGCGTGCGGCGCTCCCCGCCGACTACCCCGAACCGGGTCGGCGCCACTCGCCGCGAGGAGTGCCCGACGCGGATTCCGCCCGACCGTCGCAGCAAGGACGCTGTGCCGGACGGCGGAGGTTCCCCCGTCCGGCCCAGCGGCGCCGCGGGGCCCGGGTGGTTCACCGGGGCGCGCCGGGGTAGCGGTCCCGCATGGCGAGCATCGGCTACTTCCTGTCCTGCGAGCAGTACGGCCCGAAGGAGCTCGTCGCCCAGGCACGGGCGGCGGAACGGGCCGGCTTCGAGAAGCTGTGGATCTCCGACCACTTCCACCCGTGGAACGACGAGCAGGGCCAGAGCCCGTTCGTCTGGTCCGTGATCGGCGCGCTCGCCGAGGCCGTGTCCCTGCCCGTCACGACCGCGGTCACCTGCCCGACCGTCCGCATCCACCCTGCGGTGATCGCGCAGGCCGCCGCCACGGCCGCGGTGCAGCTCGACGGCCGCTTCGTCCTCGGTGTCGGCAGCGGCGAGCTGCTCAACGAGCACGTCCTCGGCGACGCCTGGCCGTCCGTGGGCGAGCGGCTGGCCATGCTCGAGGAGGCGGTCGACGTGATCCGCCTCCTCCACGAGGGGAAGCAGATCAGCCACCACGGCACCTACTACGAGGTGCAGGAGGCGCGGGTCTACACCCTGCCCGAGCAGCCCGTGCCGATCTACGTCTCCGGGTTCGGCCCGCAGGCCACCGAGCTGGCCGCCCGGATCGGCGACGGCTACTGCACGGTGACGCCCGACGCCGACCTGGTCCCGGACCTTCCGCGGGTCCGGCGGCGGGGACAAACCCGTCCAGGCCGGGATGAAGGTCTGCTGGGGCCCCGACCGCGAGGCCGCGATCGACCGGGCGCACCGCCTGTGGGCCAACGACGCCCTTCCGGGCCAGCTCGCCCAGACCCTCCCCCGCCCGCAGGACTTCGCCGACGCCATGACGCTGGTGCCGCGCGAGCAGGTCGCCGAGGCGATCGTGTGCGGCGACGACCCGGAGGACCACCTCGAGCGGGTCCGGCAGTATCTCGACGCCGGGGTCGACGAGGTCTACGTCCAGCAGGTCGGCACCGACCACGAGGGCTTCTTCCGGGGCTGGGCCGACGAGGTGCTGCCGCAGCTGCGCTGAGTCGTCCTGCCGCCGCCGCGCCGGGCCGTCGTGCCGCGCCGGGCCGCCCTGCCGCGACGCGCCGCCCTGCCGCCGCGGCGCCGAGCCGCCCGGCCCGCCCCGGACAAGGGCCGGTCGGCCTGTACTCCGGGCGGTGCGGCGTGCTTGGCTGACGCCCCGGTCCGGTCGCGAGGTGGGGGGCGTCATGACGGGAGCACGAGGACGGCACGGGCGCCGGGTGGGGGGCGCCGCGGCGGCGGTGGTGGGCGCGGTCCTGCTGCTGTTCGCCCCTTCCGACGGGCGGGGGCCGGTAGCCGAGGCGGCGCCGGCGACGGGGACCACCGCGCCCGCCCCCACGTCCGCCGGCTACCAGCAGCTCACCGGGTCCAACTGGTCGGGCTGGGCGGCGGTCGGGACCGGCTTCACCCGGGTGTCGGCCGCCTGGTCGGCCCCGGCCGTGCGCTGCGGTGCGCCGACCCAGGTCCTCGGGCCGTGGGTGGGGCTGGGCGGCGTCGCGACCGGGACGGTGCAGCAGGCCGGGCTCGAGATCACGTGCGCCTCCGGGCAGCCCGTCTACCGCGCCTGGTACGAGACGGCGCCGCAGCCGCCGGTCTACCACCCCGACCCCGTCGCCCCGGGCGACCGGATGACGGCCAGCGTGCAGCGGACCGCGGCGGACTACACCTTCACGGTCGCCGACACCACGCGGGGCTGGACGCGGACGACGCACACGGCCCACCTCCAGGACGACCACACCTCGGCCGAGGTCGTCCTCGAGTCGCCCACGGGGGCGTTCCCGTCGTTCGGCAGCATCACGTTCTCCGGCGCCACCGTGGACGGGAAACCACTGGCCTCCTACCGGCCGGTGGGCTTCGAGTCCGGCACGACGGGTGTGCGGCAGACCCGGACCGGACCGGTCGGGGGCAGCACCTTCACGGTCACCTACCTGCACCAGTAGGGGCCCGAGGGGGTGCTCACCGCCGCCGGCGGAGCTGCGTCTCGTCGAGGTCCAGCTCCTGGCTGATCGCCACCATCGTCGGGCGGCTGATCTCTCCGCGCGACTGCATCCGGCGCAGCGTCTCCCGCTCGACCTCCACCAGGCGCAGCCGCAGTTCGCTCGCGTCCGCGCCGGTGCCGGCGCCCCCGTCCCCGCGCGGCGCGGGGTCGGTCGCGTCGTCGCCGTGGTGGTGCGCGTGCCGGGTCGCCTCCAGCTGCTCCCGCAGGTGGTCGCGGCGCAGCTCCAGGACCTGGCGCAGCTCCTCCAGCCCGGCCGGCGCGGGCTCGTCGCGCTCGGCGACCTCGTCGAGCTCGCGCAGCGCGGCGTCCACCGCCGCCCGGCGGGCGCGGACGCCCTCGGTGCGCTCCCGCTCGTCGGGCCGCAGCCGCAGCACGCGCAGCAGCCAGGGCAGGGGCACGGTCTGCCCGACCAGGGTCGCCAGCACCACCACGACGGTGAGGAACAGCAACAGGTCCCGGCGCGGGAAGGGCGCCCCGTTCGCGACCGCCAGCGGGATCGACAGCGCCACCGCCAGCGACACGGCGCCGCGGGGCCCGCACCAGCCGAGCACCACCCGTTCCCGCCAGGGCATCTGCGCGGCCAGCTCCTCCCGGACCGGCAGCAGGGCACCCAGGGGAGCCACCAGCATCACCCACGCCAGCCGGACGAGGATCGCGACGGCGACGACCGCGGCCGCCGCGAGGGCCAGCGCGCTCCACGGGTACGCCCCCACCTCGCGGACCACGGCCGGCACCTGGATCCCCAGCAGCACGAACAGCAGCGCGACCAGCAGCGAGTTCAGCACCGTCCAGAAGGTCTCCGAGTGCAGCCGGACGGTCGGCTCGACCAGCCCGCGGCCGCGGACCCCGAGCCACACGGCGGCCGTGACCGTCGCGAGCACGCCCGAGGAGTGCAGCTCCTGCGCCGGCACGAACGCCAGGTACGGCGTGACCAGCGAGAGGATCACGTGGCTCGCCGTGTCGCGGACGAACCGGCGCAGGGTCGCGCTGACGATCCCCACGACCAGCCCGAACCCGATGCCCCCGCCGATCTCGATCAGCAGCTGCAGCCCGACCTCGCCCACCGTGGTCGTGGCGCCGACCGCCGCGATCGCGACGGCGAAGAGGGTGAGCGCGACGCCGTCGTTGACCAGTCCCTCGGCCTCCAGCACGGTGACCAGCCGGCGCGGCGCCCCCAGCCGTTGCAGCACCGAGCCCGCGGCCACGGGGTCGGGCGGCGCGACGGCGGCGCCGAACGCGATCGCGGCGGCCCAGCCGACGTCGGGGAAGACCAGCAGGAGCGTGCCGCCCACGGCGACCGCCGTCGCGACGACGAGCCCGACGGACTGCCCGACGACGGGGACCAGGTTGTTCGCGGTCTCCCGGGGGTCGCTGAAGAAGGCGGCGTAGTAGATCAGGGGCGGCAGGAAGACCAGCAGCACCAGGTCCGGCGAGAGCCGCACCTCGCCCACCCCGGGGATGAACGCCGCCGCCACCCCGAGCAGCACGTAGACGGCGGCCTCGGGCAGCCCCGTCCGCCGGCTCACGAGGCGGCCCAGCACCACCCCCGCCGCCAGCACGAGCACCACGAGCAGGACCTGGGTCGACACGGAGCGAGCGGTACCCCTCCGACGGCCGGAGCATGCCGGGAGCCCGGACGGGGGCGGGGAAGTCGGGTCGTAGGCTGGCGCGGTGCCGATGACCGCGAAGTACGCCACCACCTGCGGCGTCTGCTCCAGCCCCGTCCGTCCCGGCGAGGAGATCGCGAAGGCGGGCAAGGCCTGGGCGCACTCGGCGTGCGCCGAGACGGCGAAGGCGAGCGGGGGGACGGGTACCGACACCCTCACGGCGCGGCCCTCGCGGTCGGCCCCGCGCCCGGACATGCCCGCCGCCGAGGGTGCCCTCGAGGTGTGGACGGACGGCGCGTGCTCCGGCAACCCGGGCCCGGGCGGCTGGGCCTGGGCCACCCGGGACGGCCGGCAGGACAGCGGCGGCGAGGCGGGCACCACCAACCAGCGGATGGAGATCCGGGCGGCGCTGGAGGCCGTCCGGGCCCTCGACGGCCCGCTGGTGGTGGTCAGCGACTCCACCTACGTCGTGAACTGTTTCCGGGACGGCTGGTGGAAGGGGTGGCTCGCCCGCGGCTGGACGACGAGCGCGCGCAAGCCGGTCGTCAGCCGCGACCTGTGGGAGCCGCTGATCACGCTGGTCAACGAGCGCGGCGACGTGTCCTTCCGGTGGGTGAAGGGCCACTCCGGGGACGAGATGAACGACCTCGTCGACGCGCTGGCCGTGGAGCAGTCCCGACTGGTCGCCTGACCGTCACCCGGCGGGGCGGTGCCGGCCGCCGAGCCGGAACCACAGCGTGGCGCCCATCCCGGTGACCAGCACGGCGAACAGGATCATCACCCCGGACAGCAGCGCCATCCCCGTGAGCAGGCCCAGGAGGCCGACCGCGACGAGGACGAGCGCCACCGCCCTGCGGGCACGCGTGGGGAACCTCCCCTGCGCGAGGCGCTCGGCGAACCGCGGGTCCTCCATCCGGATCGCCGCCTCGATGTCCTGCAGCCGACGCCGGTCCTCGTCGCTGAGCATGGCTCCCCCTCGCTCCTGCTGAGAGCGAACTCCTCCGCGCCTGCCCGGTCAACCGTCCTTCGGTGCCGACCCCTCCGACGTCAGTCCTTCAGGGGATCGTGCCCCCGTTCCTCAGCGACTACCGCCACCTCCGCACGGACGTCCTCGTCGCCCTTCGTGCTCACGAGGTCGCGGTCCCGGGCTTGAACAGGACCTTCACCGTCCCGTCGCGCTTCTCCTGGAACATCTTGTAGGCGTCGGGCGCGGCCTCGAGCGGCACGTGGTGCGTCGCGAAGTCCTCGGTCCCCAGCGGGTCGTCGTCGGTGAGCAGCGGCAGCAGGTCCGGCACCCAGCGGTGGACGTTCGCCTGGCCCATCCGCAGCTGGATCTGCTTGTCGAACATCTGCAGCATCGGCATCGGGTCGGCCATGCCGCCGTAGACGCCGGAGAGCGAGATCGTGCCGCCGCGGCGCACGAGCTCGATCGCCATCTGCAGGGCGGCCATGCGGTCCACGCCGGCGGTCTTCATGAACGGCGCGGCCAGCGCGTCGGGCAGGTAGCCGGCGAGCTGGTGGGCGATCTTGCCGAACGGCGAGCCGTGCGCCTCCATGCCGACCGCGTCGATCACCGCGTCGGCCCCGCGGCCGCCGGTGAGCGCGCGGACCGCGTCGACGACGTCCTTGCCCGCGTCGCGCAGGTCGATGGTGGTCACGCCACGGTTCTGCGCCCGGGCGAGCCGCTCGGGCACCAGGTCGATGCCGATGACCGTCTCGACCCCGCGGTGCCGGGCGATCCGGGCGGACATGTCGCCGATCGGCCCCAGCCCGAGGACGACGAGGCTGCCGTCGCGCGGCGGATCGGCGTAGGCCACGGCCTGCCAGGCCGTGGGCAACACGTCCGAGAGATAGACGAAACGGTCGTCCGGCGGGCCCTCCGGCACCTTGATCGGCAGCGTGTCGCCGAACGGCACGCGCAGGAACTCCGCCTGCCCGCCCGGCACCTGGCCGTAGAGCTTCGTGTAGCCGAACAGCGAGGCGCCCATGCCCTGCTCGCGGTTCTGCGTGGTCTCGCACTGCGAGTGCAGCCCGCGCTCGCACATCCAGCAGGTCCCGCAGGAGACGTTGAAGGGCACCACGACGCGGTCGCCCACGTCCAGCGAGGTCACGCCCGGGCCCTTCTCCGCGACGATGCCCATCGGCTCGTGGCCGAGGATGTCGCCCTCGCCGAGGAACGGGCCCAGCACCTCGTACAGGTGCAGGTCGGAACCGCACAGCCCGCTCGAGGTGATCTGCACGATCACGTCGTCGGGATCCTTGATCGACGGATCCGGGTGGGTGTCCACCCGGACGTCGCGCTTGCCGTGCCAGGTGACTGCACGCACGACGGCTCCTCTCTGCCCTCCGTGAGGGCGTCAGGCGGGGTACTGGTGCTCGTTCAGCAGCCGGGCCAGGTGCGCCGCGTTCGCGGCGAGGGTGGCGGTCGTGGCCACCACGGGTTCGGGAGTGTCGTCGAGGTCCTTGTAGTCCGTGCCGGACATCGCCTCGCCGTTCCAGTAGACGGACCCCTGCGCCGGCACCGTGAAGCCGGTGTCGTTGAGCGCCTGGAACAGGTCGGCGGCGATCTTGTGGGCGCCGTCCTCGTTGCCGACGACGGCGGCCACCGCGACCTTGCCGAACATCAGCGGCCGGCCCTCGTCGTCGGTCTCGGAGATCTCGGCGTCGAGGCGCTCCAGCACGCGCTGGGCGATGCTGCTCGGGTGGCCGACCCAGGTCGGGGTGGCGAACACGAGGATGTCCGCGTCGAGGATCCGCGTCCGCAGCGCCGGCCACTCGTCGCCGTCGCCCATGTCCGGCTGCACACCGGGGCGCACGTCGTGGTCGATCACGCGGACCGAGTCGCCCACGACGTCGTGCTGCTTGAGGGCGGCCAGCACCTCGTCGACCATCGTCTGGGTGCTCGACCCCGTCGGCGACGGGTTCAGCGTGCAGTTCAGGGCCAGTGCGGTGAGCATGGCGGTCCTCCCGTTCGCCGGACGACGGTCGCGGGGGCGATACCCCTCCGCGGTGGCGGCAAACGACGCGACCGGGCGGCACGCCGCGTCCGGGGGTTACGTCGAGCGGTACGGGCGTGCCAACATGGGCGTATCTCGGAGACGCAGCGTTCAAGCGCGCAGCGCGCGATCTCCTCCTCCGGGGAGGCTCACCGCCGATGCAGGACAGGGCCATGGTCGAGATCGAGCTCGAGGACCGCCCGCACCTGGGCTATCTCGTCGCGCACCTCAGCGGCGAGGTCGATCTCGCGAGCCTCGGGTGCTTCCGCAGCGCCCTGCACCGGCTCGCCGAGGCGGACCGGGCGGTCGTCGTCGTGGAACTCGACGGCTTGCAGCACCTGTGCGCCGGCGGGGTGCGCGAGCTGCTGCGGCTGCGCGAGGATCTCGAGGTCCGGGGCGGCGGCCTGCACCTGGTCTGCGACGAGAACCGCCCGGCACGCATGATCCTGCGGGCGCTGGGGATCCCGGCGGGCGCGGCCGTCCCGGGCCCGCCCGCACCCCTCTGCGCCGGATCACGCGCCCGCCCGCCGACCTGACCCGGTAGCGGCCGGGCGCGCGCCGGTTGGACCGCCCGGGCGCCGGGAAGCCGGGAAGTATGCACCCGCTCCCCGTGTCGTCGCACCACCGAACGCGGTGCCCCCGTTGAGGCTGCCGTCGCCGCGCCTCGCCGGCCGCTGGTCCACCGGGATCGCCCTGGCACTGCTCGGCCTGGCACCCTTCGTGCTGCTCTCCACCGCGCCGTTCCTGTTCACGGCGGTGCAGGCGCACGAGCTCGGCACCGACCGCGCGGGGCTGCAGCTCGGCCAGGGCCTGGCCAACGCCTCCTACGCGTTCAGCGTGGTCGTCGCCGCCGACCTCGTCCGGCGCGTCGACCCGCGCAGGATCTACCTCTGCTGCACCCTGCTCATCGCGGCCGGGGCCGGGGTGGCGGCCGCGGCCGGGTCCAACGGCGTGCTGATCGCCGGCCGTGTGCTGCTGGGGCTGGGCAGCGGGATGCTGCTGGTGGTGGCGCTGCCGCCGGCCGTGACCGGACACGGGCCGCGGCGGATCCCGGTCACCGTCGCGCTGATCAACCTGGGGCTCTTCGGTGGATCGGTGCTCGGCACGTCGATCGGTGGGTTCGCCGCCACGCCCGGCGCGTGGCGCTGGGTGCACGCCGGCGCCGCCGCGATCGGGCTCGCCGGGTTCGTCGTGGGGCTGCTCGGTTTCGAGCGCGGCGAGGCCGAGGCGCCGCGGATGGGGTTCGACCCGTCCGGGATCCCGCTGGCCGCCGCCGCGACCTTCCTGCCGTTCGTCGGCGTCAGCGTGCTCGTCGGGCAGCCGCCGACCTCCCTCGGCTTCCTGGTGCCGACGGTCGTCGGGCTCGCCGCCCTCCTGCTGCTCGTGGTGCGCGAGTACCGCAAGGAGCATCCGCTGATGCCGGCCCGGCTCCTCGCCCACACGCTGCCCATCACCGGCGTCGGCGCCGCGATGGTCACCGGGGCCGGGTTCACCGCCTTCACCGAGCTGGCGGTCCTGCGGCTCCAGCAGGTCGAGGGGCACCCGCCGGTTGTCGTCGGCGCGACGATGGCCACCGAGGTGGCGGGGATGATCGTGGCGATCCTGCTGATCGTGCGCGTGCTGCCGACCCGCTGGCTGCCCGTCCTGGTGCTCGGCGGCCTGGTGACGGTGTGCGCGGCGGGAGGCGTGCTGCTGACCGGCGGCGGGCTCGCGCGGGCCGCGGTCGCGGGGTTCCTGCTCGGCCTGGGTGCCGGCACCGGCGTCGGGCCGGGGTTGTTCCTCGGCGCGCTCAGCGTGCCCGCGCCCCGGCTCGGGCCGGCGTTCGCGCTGGTCCAGCTGCTGCGGTCCGAGGCGGCGTTCCTCGCGGCACCGGTGGTGATGAAGCTGGCGATGTCCGAGGGCCCCGGCGCGATCGAGCGGACGATCCTGCTCGGCGTGGTGGTCACCGGCGTCGGCGCCGTCGTGCTGACCGGCGTGCTGCTGCTCGGCGGCTCCGGTCCGCAGAAGCCCGACCTGCGGCGCTGGACGGAGGGCGAGGGCACCGCGTTCCGCTCCCCGCCGGTCGCGGCGGTGCTGCGGGAGTGACGGGGTGGTGGGAGGGACGGGGCCTCAGGAGGGACGCGACCTCAGGAGGGACGCGGCCTCGGGAGGGACGGGGCGTCGGGGGCGAGGGCGCTGCGGGAGTGACGGGGCGGCGGTGACGGCGCGGCCGACGTGATGCCGTGGCGGTGCGGGGGCGCGTCCTCGCGCGGCGTGCGGCGTGTGGCGCCGGTGTCATCGGGTACGCCGGACCCGGACCGCCGCGACAGGACGAGGGAGGCCCTTCCGTGCAGGACCCCGGCCGTGAGGACCGCGAGGACCGCGACACCCGTACCGCGACCGCGGAGGACGACGACCGCGCGCGCGAGCAGCAGGTCGACGAGCTGGCCGAGCAGCTGAACGTGGCGAACAACTGCTCGCCGCCCCGCCCGGGCGACCCGGAGTACTGATCCCGGGGATGGAGGTGCCGGTCGTCCCCGAGGTCGTCGTGGTGGGCCAGCTGGCCCGGGACCTGGTCCTGGTGGTCGACGCCCTGCCGGACCCCGGGGCCGCCGCCGACGTCCGGGAACGCCGCGAGATGCTCGGTGGCAAGGGCGCCAACTGCGCGGTCGGCGTGGCGCAGCTGGGCGCGACGGTGGCGCTGGTCGCGGTGGCCGGCGACGACCCCGCCGCGGACCTGGTGCTCGATCGGGCCCGCCAGGACGGCCTCGACGTGTCCCGGGTCGTACGGCGGCATGGCGCCGCGACGGGCCTGGTGGTCGACGTGCTCGAGCGCGACGGGAGCTGGCGCTACCTGCAGGACCTGGACGAGCCGGTGCTCGTCACCCCCGAGGACGTCGACGCGGCCGCCGCGGAGCTGCGCACGGCCCGCGCGGTCGTCCTGCAGGGCCAGCAGCCGGCGTCGGCCCTGCTCACCGCCGCCCGGCACGCCCACGCCGGCGGCGCCCGCCTCCTGCTCGACGGGGTGCCCGGCGAAGACGGCCGCGACGCGCTGCTCGGGCAGGTCGACGTCCTGCGCGCCGACCCCGCCGAGGCCGCCCAGCTGGTCGGCCGCGAGATCGACGGACCGCGCGCCGCGATCGAGGCCGGCCGCACCATGGTCGATGACGGGCTCGGCATGGTCGTGCTCGGCGTCGAACGCGGCGAGCCCGGCAACGTGGCGGTCTGGTCGGACGGCGACGCCTTCCTCCCGCTCGAGGACGGTCCCCGTCGTCGACACGACCGGCGGAGGCGACGCACTCACCGCCGGTCTCACGGTCGCACTGCTGCGCGACCCGTCCGCCGACCCCGCCACCGCGCTGCGGGTGGCCGCGGCCGCCGCGGCGGACACGGTCGGTCACCCTGGCGGCCGCCCCAGCCTCTCCCCCGCCGTCCTCGGACGCGGCGAGACGCAGCCCTGACCCGTCGAGCCCCATGGGTGATCGATCCGAGTGGAACAGGAGGGCTGTTCGAGGAACCCTCCCGTACCGCTGACAATGATCACAGCGGCGTGATCAGCGCGAGTGGGACAGGAGTGCTGTTCGAGGTACCGTCCTGTACCGCTCGCAGTGATCATGAGCTCGTCACCAGCGCGAGTGCCACAGGAGGACTGTTCGAGGAACCCTCCGGTGACGCTCGCAGTGATCATGACCGCAAGTCCATGATCAGCACGAGCGCCACGGAGGCGTCGGCCGAGAAACTCTCCCGTACCGCTCGTAGCGGTCATGAGCGCGATTCCATGATCGGCACGAGCGTCACAGGAGCGCGGTTCCAGGAATCCTCCGGTACCGCTGGCTCCGATCACGAACTCGTGATCAATGCGAGTTGGACAGGAGTGTCGGCCGAATCACCCTCCCGTACCGCTCGCAATGATCATGAGCGCGGGTCCATGATCGGCGCGAGTGGGACAGGAGTTTCGGCCGGAAACCCTCCCACGCCGCTCGTAGCGATCATGAGCGAGTCCATGATCAGCGCGAGTGTCATAGGAGAGTCCGTCGAGAGACTCTCCCGTACCGCTCGTAGCGATCGTGAGCGCGAGTCCATGATCGGCGCGAGTGTCACAGGAGCGTTGGTCACGGGACCCTCCCGCGCCGCTCGCTCCGATCATGAACTCATGATCAATGCGAGCATCACAGGACCGTTGGTCGAATCACTCTCCCGTATCGCTCGAAGGGATCATGAGCGCGAGTCCATGATCGGCACGAGCGTCACAGGAGCGCGGTTCCAGGAATCCTCCGGTACCGCTGGCTCCGATCACGAACTCATGATCAATGCGAGTTGGACAGGAGTGTCGGCCGAATCACCCTCTCGTACCACTCGCAATGATCATGAGCGCGAGTCCATGATCGGCGCGAGTGGGGCAGGAGCTTCGGCCGAAAGTCCTCCCGTACCGCTCGTAGCGAGCATGAGCGAGTCCATGATCAGCGCGAGTGTCATAGGAGAGTTGGTCGAGAGACTCTCCCGTATCGCTCGAAGGGATCACGAGCGCGAGTCCATGATCGGCGCGAGTGTCACAGGAGGGTTGGTCGAGAGACTCTCCCGTACCGCTCGCTCCGATTTTGAACTCATGATCAATGCGAGTGGGACAGGAGTGTCGGCCGAGAAACCCTCCCGTACCGCTCGCAATGATCATGAGCGCCGAGACCATGATCTACGCGAGTGTCACAGGAGCGTTGGTCACGGGACTCTCCCGTACCGCTCGCTCCGATCATGAACTGATGATCAGCACGAGAGTCGCAGGAGGGCTGTTCGAGGAACCTTTCCGTACCACTCGCAGTGATCATGGGCGCGAGACACTGGTCAGAGTCGCTGAGTCGGCGCGGCCACGGGCGCCGCTGGGCGGTCAGGCGTAGATGCGTTTGTGGGCGGCGCGGACCGCGCCGCGATAGAGGGGGCCGAGGCGGCCGGAGGCGGCGAGGGCGGCGCGGGCCGCGTTGGCACCCGCCCCACCGTGCACCGCCCCGCCCGGGTGCGCCGAGGAGCCCGCGAGGAACAGCCGGTCGACCGGGGTGTCCGCCCGCCCCAGCCCCGGGACGGGCCGGAACACCAGCTGCTGGTGCACCGCCGCGGTGCCACCGTTGATCGCGCCGTCGACCAGCCCCGGGTTGCGCCGCTGCAGGTCTGCGGGGCCGGCCACGCTGCGCGCGCGGATCAGGTCGCGGAAGCCCGGGGCGTTGCGCTCCACCGTGCGCTCGACGAGCTCGGCGTGCCGAAGCAGGTCGGTCTCGTCCCAGCCCAGCCCGCGGGGCACGTGCGTGTACGCCCAGGCGGACTCGGTGCCGGCCGGCGAGCGTGCGGGGTCGGCGGTGGTCATCTGCCCGAACAGCAGGAACGGCTCCTGCGGCACCCGCCCGGCGGCGAGGTCGGCGGCGTAGCCGCGCAGCCCGTCGAGGTCCGCGCCCAGGTGCACCGTGCCGGCCCGGCGCGCCCCCTCCGCCGTCCACGGCACCGGGCCGTCGAGCGCCCAGTCGAGCTTGACGGTCGCGGTGTCCCACTGGAACCGGTCGAGGTCGCGGACGAACCGTGGCGGCAGGTGTGCCTCCCCCACCAGGTCCCGGTACAGCACCGGGGCCGGGACGTCGGCGAGCACGGCGCGGCGGGCCGTGACCGGCGTGCCCTCGGCGTCGCGCACCCCGACCGCGCGGCCCGACCGCAGCAGGACCTCGCGGACGGGCCGGCCGCACTCGATCCGCCCGCCCCGCTCGCGCAGCCGGGCCACCAGCGCGTCGACGATCCGCCCGGCGCCGCCCTCGGGCCCCCGGACGCCGACGTCCTGGCCCAGCATGCACAGCAGCCAGCCGAAGACCGCGCTGCCCGCCGTGTCGGGCCCGAGGTCGGTGTGCAGGGCGTTGCCGGCGAGCAGCAGCTTCGCGCCCTCGCCCGCGAACCGCTCCTCGGCGAACCGGCGCACGGGCTGGACGACGGTCCGGGCGAACCGCAGCGCGTCGGCCGTGCCGAGGGCACGCAGCAGCCGGGGCGTGCCGCGGACCGGCGGGAACGGACGCAGCACCGTCTCGAGCAGCGGGTCGCGGATCCGTGCCCACTCCTCCGCCAGCACGCGCCAGGCCGCCCCGTCGCCCGGGGCGAACGCGTCGAGCGCACCGGCCGTCCTGTCGAGGTCGCGGGAGAGGACGGCGCACCGGTCGTCCGGCGTGACGTGGGCGACGACCTCGGGGGCGTGCCGCCAGCGCAGGCCGTACCGGTCGAGGCCGAGCTCCCGCAGGATCGGCGAGGCCGCGCCGAGCGGGTAGAAGGCGCTGAACAGGTCGCTGTGGAAGCCCGGCGCGGTGATCTCCGCGGTCCGCACAGCCCCGCCCGGGGCCTCCGCGGCCTCGAGGACGAGGACCTGCCAGCCGGCGTCGGCGAGCAGGTTCGCGGCCACCAGTCCGTTGTGCCCGGCCCCCACGACGACGGCGTCGACGGCCTCGGGCGCACCGGAGCCGCCGGGCACGCTCACGGCCGTTCCCGGACGACGGCGTCGAGGCGGGCCAGGGTCTCCTTGTTGCGCGGCACCAGCAGTGCCTGCTGTACGACCCCGGGGAGCAGCACGGCGGGGCCGGACTCGGCGTGCTCGTCCATCGCCAGTCGCGTGCCGCCCGGTTCCGGCCGCAGTGTGATCCGGATGCGGGCGGCACCCGTCGGCCAGGCGTGGCCCCTGAGCTCGAGCAACGACTCCGGTTCGCAGGCCACGACCTCGGTCCGGTCCTGGATCTGCAGGGGCCAGGCCCCGACGCTGTGGTGCAGCCGGGTGCCGACGGCCGGGAAGCCGTCGTCGACGGCCCGCATGTGGGTGGCCCCCACCACCCAGAGCGGATAGGTCCAGCCGTCGGCCAGGACCTGCCAGACCTTCGCCGGCTCCGCCGGCACGAACCGATCGACCTGCATCGCGCTTCCTCCGTGATCGTGCCCGTGATCGTGCCCGTGATCGTGATCGTGACCGTGATCTTGGTCCGGACCCGTGCTGAGGCCCGGGGCTCAGCGCCGGGCGAGCCCCACGGCCGTGCCGACGGCGGCCGCGATACCCAGCCCCGCCGCGAGCCGCCGCGCCCGCTCCCGGCCGGGCCCGTTCCAGCCGTCGTGCACCTGCCGCGGGCGGTCGGGCGGCTCGTACAGGGTGCCCGGGTCGTCGACGGGGCCGCCGCCGCGCGCCAGCACGTACCGGACCACCTCCGCGGCGAACATCCGCTCGGCGCTCTCCGGCCAGACCTTGTGCTGCAGCAGGAGCAGCCGGCCGAGCACGCCGCCGGCCACCGCCTCGCGGCGCGGCCTGCGGATCTGGTTCACGACGATCCGCGCGACCCGCTCCGGGCTGTACGTCGGCGCCGCCAGCCGCGGTCGCGCCCCGCTGCGGTTCGCGGCGTCGCGCCAGATCGGGGTGTCGATCGCCGCCGGGAGGACCGTGGCCACCCGCACCCCGTGCACCCCGGACGTCCGCAGCTCCTGGCGCAGGCTCACACCCAGCGCGCGGATCGCGAACTTCGCCATCGAGTAGGACGCCCCGTAGGGCAGCGCGACGATCCCGAGGATCGAGGCGACGCCGACGATCACGCCGCGGTCGCGCTCCACCATCCCGGGCAGGACCGCCCGGCAGCCGTGCACATAGCCCATGAGGTCGACGTCCAGCACCCGCCGGACCTCGTCGAGGGGCACGTCGAGGAACGCCCCGAACTCGATGACGCCGGCGCAGTTCACCCACGCGTCGATGCGGCCGAACCGGCCGGTCGCCTCCCGCACCACGCCCTCGACCGCCGCGAAGTCGGCGACGTCGGCCGGGGCGGGGACGAGCCCGTGGCCCTCGAGCTCGGCGAGGGCCCCGGCGTCACGGGCGACGCCCACGACGGTGGCCCCGCGCCGCAGCAGCTCGAGCGCGGTGGCCCGCCCGATGCCGCTCGACGCGCCGGTCACCACCACGACGCTCCCCGCGATCTCCACAGCGGGCAGCTACCCGCGGGGCCGCCGCGTCACACCTGCTCGCAGGGACACGACCGTGGGCGGGTGGGTGCCGGTCCTGGTCTCGGACCACAGCGGACGAACCCCGAGGTGCGCGGACGCCGGACGGCGAGCGCACGCCGCGGCCCGTCCGCCGTCCGGGACCGGAGCCACCGCGCCCGGGCCGGCTGCTCGGACGCAGCCCCGACTCCGCCGAGCAACGCCGCCAGGGTGTCCGCTCGGGCGCCCGGCTCCTGCTACCGCGCGGGCCCGTCCCGGCGTCGTCAGCGGTCCTTGTCCTCGTGCCTGCCCGCGCTGTCGGCCTCGTCCGCGCCGCCGCGGGGGAACGCGGCCCCCTGCGGCTCGTCCGGGGCGGTGTCGGGCTCGTCGCCGGGGGCGCCGGTGGTGGTCGCCTCCTTGAGGATCTGCTCGGTCATGGTGTCGTCGTGGTCGTCGCGTCCGGTCATGTCCGGGGCGTGCCCATCGGCGGCCCGTTCAATCCTCGGCCCGCCGCGGCGGCGGGACGGCGCCCCTCAGGACGAGACGATCTCCACGTCGGAGCGCGCCACCTGGACGTGGGCCCGTTGCCGCGACAGCAGCGCCGACGCCGCCGGGTCGCCGGGCAGCACCTGGCCGGCGAAGGTGTCGGGGTGCGCCACCATCCGCCCGGTGAGGGACACGCGGTCGCCGGCCGCGAGGGCGAGCGGCGCCTCGCCGGGCTGGGTCACCAGCTCGACCCACACCCGCTCGTCGGGCGCGGGCCCCAGCCAGAAGCCGTCGCCGGTGGGGACGGACTGGACGGCGACGCCCTCGGCGGTGACGGTGTCGCCGGCGAACCCGGAGAGGTCCCCGCCCGGGCCGGAGGCGCGCTCCAGCGGCAGCAGCGTCGCGCCGCCGGCGGAGAGCCCGCTCGCGGCGCCGGTGTCCGGGTCCGCGACCGTGCCGGCGCCGCCCAGGGGATCCCACCGCACGAAGGCGGCCACCGCGACCAGCGAGCAGACGGCGGAGATGATCGCCCAGAGCCACAGCGGGGCTCCGAGACGGGGGCGGGCACGGACCCGGGGCGGGGCCTGGACGAGGCCCTCCGGGTGCACGTCGGTCACGGCGACTCCTCGGCGGAGGGGACGGGAATGCGCTCGGTATTCCTCCGGTCACCGCTGGTCAAACTCGTGTCACCACATCGATGTGAGCCCGGTCACCGACGCCGCGCGCGGGCCGTCTCCCGGTCGTTGGCCTTCTCGATCTCCTTCACGAGCTCGTCCTTGTTCCTGCCGTCGGGATCGTCGATGCCGAGCTTCTGCGCGACCTCCACGAGGTGGCTCTTCTTCGCGTTGGCGTCGACGCCGCCGGCGGTGTCCCCGTCGTCGGACCGGGACTGCGGGGCGCTCTTCTCCGCCTGCTCGTCCGACGGGCCGGGCTCGTCCTTCGGCTCCCAGTGGTCGCCGACCTTCTCGTGGGTGTGCTTGAGCGCGGCGTAGGCGGCGCGGTGGGCGCGCTCGCCGTCGCCGTAGCTGTCCTCCGCGGACTCGAGCGTCTTCTTGTAGGTGCGCACGGCCTTGTCGTCGGAACGCGCGATCGTCGACGGCACGTCGTCGCGCATCTCCTCGGCCTGCTCGTGCTTCCCGGCCATCTCGGTCTCCTCCCCGGTCGGCTCCGGTCAGTTCTCGGCCGAGCCGGGCTCGGCCATCTTCTCGTGCGCCCCCGCCTTGAGCTTGTCCGGGAGCACGTCGTCGACCAGGCTCTGCGCCCGCGTCGACACCGACCCGGCGACGACCTTGTCCTTGCCGTCGAGCAGGGCGTCGATCCCCTGCCGGGCGACCTGCACCGGGTCGTCCTTGTCCGAGGCGCCGATCTTCGTGTCGTCCATCTCGGCGCGGTGGAAGAAGTTGGTCTCGGTGGGCCCGGGCATCAGCGAGGTCACCGTGACGCCGCTGTCGCGCGCCTCGAGCTCGGCCTGCACCGCCTGCGCGAAGGACTGCAGGAAGGACTTCGAGGCGTTGTAGACGGCCTGGTAGGTGCCGGGCATCTGAGACGCGATCGACGAGGTGACCAGCACCCGGCCCTGGTGCCGCGCCTCCATGTGCTGCAGCACGTGCTTGGCCAGGCGCACCGTCGAGGTGATGTTCACGTCGATGATGTCCTGCTCGGCCTCGATGTCGTTCTCCACGAACGGGCCGCCGAGGCCGACCCCGGCGTTGAGCGCGGCGACGACGAGCGGGCGGCCCGTGGTGCCGACGGCCGCCCACACCTCCTCGACGCCCTCACGGCGCCGCAGGTCGGCGTGCACGACCGTGACATCGGTGCCGTCGCCGGCCTCGCGGATCTTCCCCTCGGCGGTCTCGAGCGCCGCGTCCTCGGCGGTGACGACGAGGTCGTAGCCGCGGCGGGCCAGCTCGCGGGCGAGCTCGAGCCCGATACCGCTGGAGGCGCCGGTGACCAGGGCGAGTTCTCGGGTCGACATGCCCTCGACTACCCGTCCCGCCCCCCGTGAACCGTCCGCGACGAGGCAGCGGGTCGGCGGGCGGGTCCGGCGAAGGACCGTCAGCAGCGCTCCAACGCGGCGGGCTTGTGCACGGCCTCGCTGTCGCTCTTCTCGCTGCGCACGAGGTACTGCGGCTCGTCCTTCGACGCACGCACGGTGCGCCCGCCGGCCTCCGTGTCCTCGGTGATCTTCTTCAGGACCTCGCCCTCGGCCCAGCCGCCGTGGCTCTTCCAGCGGACCTTGTCGTCCTTCTCGAACTCGCTCATCGCGTCCTCCGTGTGCGTCCGTCCGGTCCACCGGGCGATACCCCGGGAGCCGCCCACCTCACACCGGACGCGGGGCACGGGCCTCACGGACGAGCCGGCGCGCCTCCCGGACCTCCGGCGGCGCGGGCGGGTCGGGCAGCAGGTCGGTGGCCCGGCGCAGGCCGCCGAGGAGCGCCGACGCCGCCAGGTCGGTCGTCGGCAGGCCGGGCAGCCCGTACATGCGGCGGGCCCAGCGCGGCAGGGTGGCCAGGGCCGCGGTCGCGGTGGCCGAGATCGCCGCCCGGGTCCAGGCGGGCGCCCCCGCGGGCGGCGCGAGCAACCCGCCCACGGCGGTCCGTGCCTCGTCGGTGACCCGCAACCGGGGCCGCATCCGCGCGAAGTACGCCGCGAGCTCCGCCCGCGAGGCGGGCACGACCGCCGGGTCGAGGCCGACGACCTCCGCGGCCCGGACGCTCTCGGCCACGTACGCGTCGGCCTCCGCCGCGGTGACGATCCCGGCGCGGCGGGCGACGTCGACGTAGGAGTCGATCTCGCCGCAGTGCACCCAGAGCAGTCCCTCGGGCGCGTCGATCGGGAACCGCCTGCCGCTCTCGGGGTCGGTGCCGCGCAGCTTGTGGTGCAGCCGCCTGACCCGGGCGCCGGCGGCCTCCACCTCGGCGAGCGAGCCGAAGGTCCGGGTGCCGACGAACTCCACGGTCCGCTGGAACCGCGGCCACGCCTTGGCCGGGTCGAACAGCGCACTGTTCTGGTAGGTCCCGCGCATCACCCACGGGTGCAGGGACTGCAGCAGCAGCGCCCGCATCCCCGCCACCCAGATGACGGGCTCCAGGTGCACCCGCCAGGTCACCGACGCCGGTCCGAACAGTCCGTGGTCCGCCGGTGCGGCGGCGTCGACGGTCATCGGTGACCTCCTCGGGCGCGGGGTGTGCGCCGAGTGTGCGCGCAAAGTACTCAGAAGGCGTACCGCACCCGCAGCCAGGGCGCGCGCCGCGCGACGAGGTCGGTGACGGCCTGCACACCCTCGCGCTTGGGCACGTTGCGGTAGCGGACGTTCCGCATCCCGCTCTGGCTGCCCATCGCGCAGCCGTTGGCCGTGGAGGGCGCGATGAAGTCCGACGAGCGCCCGTCGGGCCGCGCGGACAGCGACTTCTTCACGCCCGGCACGAGCGTCTCGGTCTTCACGCGGACCGAGCGGTCGACGTTGCCGGCGTTGCCGTGCAGCTCCGGGATCTGCCAGTGCGACGGCACCTCGATGATCTCCGCGCCCGGGAAGCGCTCCAGGACCTGCCGGCCGCGGGGGGAGTCCCGGGCCTCGGGCTCGGCGTAGATCGTGCGGACCTGCAGGAGCCGCTGCGCCGGCGTCGGGGCCCGGTGAGCGTGCCCGCCGGGGCGTCGGTCATCCCGTGCCGCCCCGGGCGGCCGCGACGGGCTCCTGCCCCGACCCGAGCTCGGCCTCCAGGCGGGCCGCGATCAGGTCGAGGGCAGCCTTCGCCGCGGCGCCGCAGATCTCGGCCGGCTCGCCCTCGAGGTCGAGCCGGAGCACCTCCTCGCCGCCGGGCTCGCCGGCGGCGGCCATGTAGACGGTGCCCGGCGGCTGGCCGTCCTGCGGGTCCGGGCCGCCGGAGCCGGTGAGCGCCACGGCGAGATCGGCGCCGAGCAGCGCGCGCACCCGGGCCGCCATGGTCCGGGCCGCCGGCTCGCTGACGACCGGGCCCTCCGGGACCTCCAGCAGGTCGTGCTTGACCTCGCTGGAGTAGGCCACGATCGAGCCACGGAACCACTGCGACGCGCCCTCGGCGCGGGCCAGGGCGGAGGCGACCATGCCTCCGGTCAGCGACTCGGCGACGGCCACGGTGCGGCCGGTCGCCGAGGCGCGCTCCGCGATCGTCGCGGCGATGTCGTCGTGGGTCGGTTCGTTCATGGGTGTCGTGCCTCGCGGATCGCTCGGGGACAGGTGCCAGGGCGGTCGTTCGACCTGCGGGGCCGATACCCCTCGCGGCGGCTACGAAACGGCGCCCGCCCGTGGCACGCTCGGCTCCCGGCTACGCAGCGGAGGTGGCACGTGGACCCCGAGCGCCCCGACTCGCCCACCGACCCCACCGACCCCGACGACCGGCACGACGTGCACGGCGGGACCCGGGGGAACAGCGAGGAGACCGACCCGGACGCCGAGTGGGACCTCCGGGAGCGGCGGGAGACCCCGACCGAGCGGCTGGACCGGAACTGGGCCGACCTGCTTCAGGAGCTGCGGGTCTCGCAGACGGGCGTGCAGCTGCTCACCGGGCTGCTGCTGACCGTCCCGTTCCAGAGCCGGTTCCCCGAGATCACCCCGCAGCAGCGGGTGGTCTACCTCGTGACCACCTCGCTGTCGGTGATCGCGACGGGCCTGCTCATCGCGCCCGTGATCCTCCACCGGGTGCTCTTCCGTCTGCACGCGCGGCGCCCGCTGGTGCGGGCGAGCCAGCGGTTCGCGATCGCCGGGCTCGCCACGCTCGGGCTCGCCGTCGTCGGGGTCGTCGAGCTGATCTTCGCCGTGGTCCTCGGCGGGGTGCCCGGCGTGATCGCGGCGTGCGTGGCGCTGGTGCTGCTCGGCGTGCTCTGGGTCCTGGTCCCCGCGGTGGTCCGGCGGCGGCTGAACGAGGGCTGAGCGGACGACGGGCGCGTGCCCGGTGCCACCGGGCGTTGCGATGGCCGCGGCGCGCGCCCGGCGCTAGCGTCGGGGTGGGCCGCGAAAGGGGGACGACGTGCCGGAGGGCGGGACCGCCGACGCACCTGTGCGGTGGGCGGAGCTGGCGCAGGCCTTCGACCTGGTCGAGCGCACCCTCGGGGTGCTCGGCGAGGAGCTGGGGGCCGTCGGTCCCCCGGGCGACGGCTCGGGCTCGGTCCGGGGCTCCGGTCCCGAGGCCCAGGAGAACCGCGCGGTCCGGCTCGCCGCGGCCCGGCTCGCCCGCGCCCGCGCCGTGGAGCTGCGCCGCCGCCACGCGGAGCTGGCCGAGCGGTTCGGCGCGCTGCACGCGCACGTGGCGCGGGTCCGCCGGGAGTCCGGCGCGCTGCTCCGGCACGGCACCGGGCCGGCTCCCGGCCCGGCGCCCGCCGCGGACCCCCCGGACCTGGTCGAGCTGCTCGAGGAGACCACCCGCACGCTGCTCACCGCGCCCGACGCCGACGGGGCCTGCGCCGCCGCCGTCGAGGCCGTCCGCCGTGCGGTGCCCGCGGCCCCGCACGTCGGCCTGCTGCTCGCCGGGGGCGGAGGCGGCGGAGGGGGCGACGGCGAGGAGGCCGTCCGCGCCGCGACGGACCGGGCGGCCGAGCTGGCCTGTGCGCTGCAGGTCCGGCTGGGCCAGGGCCCCGGACCCGACGCGCTCTGCGACGGCACCCCGGTCGTCGTCCCCGACCTCGGGGCCGCGGAGGCGGAGACGCGCTGGCCCGCCTTCGCGGGCCCGGCCACCCGGCTCGGGCTCCGCTCGGTGGCCGCGTTCCCGCTGGTGGCGAGCCCACGACAGCCCGCGGCCGCGCTGGTGCTCCTCGCGCCCGCGCCCGGCGCGTTCGGCGCCGCCGAGCTCGTCCGCGGCCGCCTGTGCGCGGCGCAGGCGGCGGTGGCCCTCGCCGGGGCGCTGCAGGCCGAGAACCTGGTCAGGGCGCTGGGCAGCCGCGACCTCATCGGGCAGGCGAAGGGCGTGCTCATGCACACCCACGGGATCGACGAGCGAGCCGCGTTCGAGTTGCTGCGGCGCGGCTCCCGCGACACCAACACCAAGCTCGTGGAGGTGGCCCGCCGCGTCGTCGCGGACGCCCCGGGGTGACGGCCACACGCAGGGTCCGGCGCCGGTGCCGGGCGGGCCCGCGGTCAGGTGGCCCGTCCGCCCAGCAACCGCTCCCGCATCAGCCGTGCCGTCTCCGCGGAGTGCTCGGCCCGCAGGGCGTACTCGGAGGGTTGCTCGGAGTCCGCACCCTGCTCGAGGAACCGGGCCAGCGCCGCGTGCTCCTCGAGCGCGGCGATCGCCGTCCACAGCTTCGCCTCCGCCGCCTCGCGCTGGGCGGCCTCGAGCGAGCGGGGGCTGTACTGGTGGCCCACGTGGCAGCGGAAGTAGCCGATGTGCGGCAGGTCGATCCGGGCCAGCCCGCCCCCGCACTCGGGGCACCCCATCCGGGTCGCCGCGCTCTCGTCCGGCCGGAGGTAGGCCGGGTCCCGGCTCGCGGCCATGCCGTCGTCCCCGCCCGGGCCGTCCGGTGTGTCCGTCATGCCGTCACCTCCCACGGGAAGCTCCTGCACCGTCGTCGCCAGCAGCCGGCCGAGCTCGGCGGCGGGCGCCGCCCGTGCGTCGGGAACGGCCGCCACCGCGGCCCGCGGCATCGAGTCGAAGAGGGCGTCCGCCGGGTCCTGCACCAGGACCCGGCCGCCGGCCCGGTCGACGAGGGCGGCGCCGACCGCGCCGTCGTCGAGGGCACCGGAGAGCACCGTCGCGACCACGCGGGGTCCCCGCGCCCGCACGGCCGAGGCGAACATCGCGTCGACCGCGGGGCGGTGCCGGTTCACCTTGGGTCCCGTGCTGAGCACCGCGGTGTCGCCGCCGCCGTCGCGGCGCACGAGCAGGTGCCGGTCCGGCGCGGCCACCAGGATCCGGCCCGCGCGCAGCGGCTCCCCGTCTGCGGCCTGGTCGGCCGGCAGCGGCCCGGCGCGGGCGAGGACCCGTCCCAGCGTGGTGCGCGGTCGGTCCCCGGTGTGGACGGTGACCAGGACCGCGGCGGGGAGGTCGGGTGGCAGTCCGGCGACCAGCTCGACGAGCGCCTCGACGCCCCCCGCGGAGGCACCGATCACGAGCAACGCGTCGCCGGCCATCCGCGCCGTCTTCCCGGTCCCGGCGGGTCCAACCGCACGGCGGACGGCTGATGCGGCCGGGAAGGGGTACCGTTCCGCCAGGCCCGGACGGCACCCGTCCGGTGCCCGTCCGTTGCCGACTCGAGAGGCGGTTCCCGTGCCGGACGTGTCCGCGGTCGGACCGTTCCCGGACGGACCGGCGGGCGGTGTGACCGTCCCGTGTGCCGGCGCCCCCGGGAAGACGCCCGCGCACGCCGCCGCCGTCACGGACCTCGTGGTGATCGGGGCCTCGGCCGGCGGGGTGGAGGCGCTGCGCGCCCTGGTCGCCGCGCTGCCCCTGGGTCTGCGGGCGGCGGTCGTCGTGGTCCTGCACATCCCCAGCGACGCGCCCAGCGCCCTCGCCGCGATCCTCGGCCGGGCCGGGCCGCTGCCCGCGGTGACCGCCCGGCACGGCATGCGGCTGGAACCGGGCCACATCTACGCCGCACCCGCGGACCACCACGTCCTCGTCGCCGACGGGCACCTGCACCTCTCCCGCGGGCCGCGGGAGAACGGGCACCGGCCGTCGATCGACCCGCTGTTCCGCTCCGCGGCCGTGGACTTCGGGCCGCACGCCATCGGGATCGTCCTGTCCGGCAACCGGGACGACGGCACCGCCGGCCTCGCCGTCCTGGCCCGGCACGGCGGGGCCGCCCTCGTCCAGGAGCCCGCGGAGGCGCTGTACACCGGGATGCCGCAGAGCGCCCTCGACCACGTGCCGGGGGCCCGTGCGCTGCCCGCGGCGAAGCTCGGGCCGGCCGTCGCCGAGCTCCTGCAGGACCCGCCCGGTGATCCCGCCGACCCGGACCCGGCCGACCCGGACCCTCCGGCACCCCCGAACCCTGCCGACCCGCTCGCCGCCGAGGAGGCCGATGTGGCCGACGGGGTGCCGAGCCCGATGCCCCAGCTCGAGCTGGGCGAGCCCTCCCCGCTGTCCTGCCCGGACTGCGACGGCGTGCTGTTCCTCCTCGACGGTGCACCCGCCCCCCGCTTTCGCTGCCGGGTGGGCCACGCCTGGTCCCCGGCCAGCCTCGCCGCGGAGCAGTCGGACGGCGTCGAGGTCGTGCTGTGGGCGGCGCTGCGGGCGCTGGAGGAGAAGGCGGCGCTGCAGCGCTGGCTCGCCGACACCGCCGAGGAGGCGAACCGCTCGCTCGCGGCGCGCTCGCACCGGCGCAAGGCCGACCGGACGGGTGCGGAGGCCGCGACGTTACGCCGGATGCTCACCCGCGACCTTCCGGAGGAATGAGCGGGTGGGGGGCCTGGATCGGCTAGGCTCCCGGCGCGTCCCACCAGGCGGCGCGCCTTTCGAGGGGAGCGGGAGTACGTCGTTGTCGCAGCCGGATCCGGCCTTCGAGGCCCTGCTCCAGCATCTGAAGGTCAACCGCGGCTTCGACTTCACCGGGTACAAGCGGTCGAGCCTGATCCGCCGGGTGGACCGGCGGATGTCGCAGGTCGGCGTCGCGGACTACGCGGAGTACCTGGACTTCCTCGAGCTGCACGCCGAGGAGTTCACCGCGCTGTTCAACACCATCCTGATCAACGTCACCGGGTTCTTCCGGGACGCCGAGGCCTGGGAGTACCTCCGCACCGACGTACTGCCGGCGCTGCTGGCCGCCAAGGGCCCCACCGAGCCGCTGCGGGTGTGGAGCGCCGGCTGCGCCTCCGGGGAGGAGGCCTACACGCTCGCGATCGTGCTGGCCGAGATGCTGGGCACCGCGGAGTTCCGCGACCGGGTGAAGATCTACGCCACGGACGTGGACGAGGAGGCGCTCACCCACGCCCGGCACGGGACCTACTCCGACCGGGAGGTCCGCGGCATCCCGCCGGAGCTGCTGGAGCGGTACTTCGAGCAGACCGGGGGCCGGTTCGCCTTCCGCAAGGACCTGCGTCGCTCGGTGATCTTCGGCCGCAACGACCTGGTCCAGGACGCCCCGATCTCCCGGATCGACCTGCTGGTCTGCCGCAACACCCTGATGTACTTCAACGCGGAGACCCAGGCCCGGATCCTCACCCGCTTCCACTTCGCGCTCTCCGAGCCCGGCGTGCTGTTCCTGGGCAAGGCCGAGATGCTGCTCAGCCACGGCGCGCTGTTCGTGCCGATCGACCTCAAACGGCGCACGTTCCGCAAGGCGCCCCGGGCCGTGCCGCAGAACGGCACCCTGTTCGCCGACGCCCCGCCCGCGATCAGCCGGGCCCCGCTCACCGGCATCGACGTCCTGCGCAACGAGGCCGTGCTCGCCGCCCCGCTGGCCCAGGTCGTGCTCACCGACGACGGTGTGATCGCCGTGGTCAACCGGCAGGCCGAGGTGCTGTTCGGCGTCTCGACGCGGGACGTCGGCCGGCCCTTCCGCGACCTGGAGCTCTCCTACCGGCCGCTGGAGCTGCGCCGGCACATCGAGAAGGCGCAGAGCGAGCGCCGCACGGTCCGGGTCACCGACGTCACCTATCACCGCGGGCCCGAGACGGTGCACCTGGAGGTGCAGGTCAGCCCGCTCGTCGGGTCGGGCACCGACGTGCTGGGCGTGAGCGTCGCCTTCCACGACGTCACCGACTTCCGCCGGCTGCAGGACGAGCTCGAGCAGGCCAACCGCCAGCTCGAGACGGCCTACGAGGAGCTCCAGTCCACCAACGAGGAGCTCGAGACCACCAACGAGGAGCTCCAGTCCACGGTCGAGGAGCTCGAGACCACCAACGAGGAGCTCCAGTCGACCAACGAGGAGCTCGAGACCATGAACGAGGAGCTCCAGTCGACCAACGACGAGCTCCAGACCATCAACGACGAGCTGCAGGACCGTACCGGTGAGCTGGACCGGACCAACGAGTTCCTCGAGACGATACTGACCAGCCTGCGCGCCGGCGTGGTCGTCGTCGGCGCCGAGCTGCACGTGCAGGTCTGGAACCACCAGGCCGAGGAGCTGTGGGGGCTGCGCCGCGACGAGGCCGTCGGCCAGCACTTCCTCAACCTCGACATCGGACTGCCGCTGGACCTCGTGCGGCCGGTCGTGCGCAGCACGCTGGCCGGCGAGGACGGGCCGCAGGAGATCACCCTGCCGGCGATCAACCGCCGCGGCCGCAGCATCGACGTCCGGGTCATCGCCAGCCCCCTGCGGGGCGATGGCGACTCCGTGGTCGGCGCGATCCTGACGATGGAGGAGTCGGCGACTAGCGGGCGTCGACGCGGCGGGGGGGGGCGGACGTGGACGAGGCCGAGGCCGAGTTCGTGGCCGCGGTCGAGCGCCGCCGTGCGGAGATCGACGAGCGGCTCGAGCAGCTGCGGGCGCGCCGGCGCGAGCTCGCGGCGCGCGGACGGCGCGGCTCCACGGCGGCGGACGTGGAATCCGCGGAGGAGCGGGCGCGCGCCGCCCGCCGGCACGCGGCGACCGCGCACCAGCGGGCCGCCCACCGGCACCTGCTCTCCGCGGCGAGCCACGAGGACGCCGCCGTGACCCTGGCGGCGGCCGGCGAGCTCGACGCCGCCGAGCGCCACCGCCGGGCCGCCGTCGAGGCCCGGGCAGCGGCGGAGCGGGCCCTGGCGGAGGCCGCAGCGGACCAGGAGCAGGGTGGGTCCGCGGGCGGCGCAGCCGGGCAGGACTGATCCGGGAGCACCGCCGAGGCGCGGGTGGGGTCGTCAGCCTCTGCGCAGCAACGCCCAGACGGTCTTGCCCACGGCGTGGCGGCTCGTGCCCCAGCCGTCGGAGAGCTCGGCGACCACGTGCAGGCCCTGCCCGGTGGCGGTGTCCGGGTCGGGCACGCCGGCCCCCTCGTCCCGCACGCCGACGCGCAGGCCCGCGTCGTCGAGCGTGAGCAGCAGTGTGCGGCTCCCGCCGCCGTGCACGACGGCGTTGGCAACCAGCTCGTCCGCGAGCAGCTCGGCGCGGGCGGGGATCCCCCCGGCCAGCTCCCACTCCTGGCACGCGTCGCGCACCAGAATCCGGGCGAACCGCACCGCGACAACGGTGTCGGGGAGCCCGGTGCGCCGGCGTACCCGCGCCGGACGGGTCCCGAGCAGGGTCAGCGCCCGGTCACGGTCCTCGGCGAGGCCCACTTCGCGGAGGATCCCGCTGCGCCGCAGCGCGGAGGAGAGCAGCCCCGGCGGCCCGACGAGCACCAGCCGGGCGGCCGGCCACCCGCCGGCCCCGGAGAGGGTGCTGCTGAAGAACGCGAGCAGCGACGGCACGACCGGCTCGAGGTCCTGCACGTCGACCAGCAGGGAACCCCGGTCCAGGAGCAGCTTGCGCACCGCCGTCTCCGCCTGGGGGGCCGTGCGCACGGTCAGGGGGCCGGCGAGGACGAGGACCGGGACCGGCCCGTCCTCGAGGCGGCACGTCAGGTCGTTCCGGAGCAAACCCGCTCCCCGTGGTCGTGGTGGAACTCCGGACGGGCCCCGTCGGGACCCGTGGGCGCTCCGGGTACCCGGACCTCACCGGATGATGCCCCCTCTTCGCATTCTCGCCGCGTCGGCTCCGTGCGGGCTCAGGCGGGCCCGTCGTCGACGAGCGCCCAGACGGACTTGCCGCTGCCCAGTGGGGTCACGCCCCAGGCCCGGCTCAGCTCCGCGACCGCGCGCAGCCCGAGCCCGTCCGACTCGGCGGTCAGGACCGGACGGGCGGACGACCCGTCCCGCACCGAGACCCAGAGCCCGCGCCGGGAGTGCGCCAGGCTCAGCTCCCCCGGCCCGAGGGTGTGTTGCACCGCGTTGCTGACCAGCTCGTTCGCGACGATCGCGGCCCGGTCGACGGCGTCGGCGGGGATCTCCCAGTCCTCGCACGCCGACCGCAGCAGCAGGCGGGCGAAGGGCGCCGCCTCCGGTCCCTGCGGGAGGTCCGTGGTGCGCCGTACCCGGGCGGGACGCCGGTCCAGGAGGGTGAGGGCCTCGGCGAGGTCGCCGGCCACGGGCACCTCGCGGTGCCGCCCCGCCTGCCACATGGCCTCGGCGACGCGCCCCCGCCCGAACAACACCATCCGCGAGGCCGGCCACCCACCCGTTGCCGCCAGGGCGGTCGGGAAGGACGCCAGCACCGCGGTCGACGCCAGGTCCAGCCCGGTGACGTCGACCAGCAGCCTGCCGCGGTCGAGGAGCTCCTTGCGCAGCGCCCGGTCGAGCTGCGGTGCCGTACGGGTGCCGAGGACCCCCGCGAAGGCCAGCACGCGCACCCCGGCCGCGTCGCTCACCGCCACGGCCAGTCCCGCGTCCGCCCCTGCTGCCTCGTTCGGCATGGCTGTCCTCCGTCACGGTGTCGCGCGGGGTGTGACCGCCACCTTTCCCGCCCCGGCGCCCGCCCGCAACGTCCGAGCGGGCGGTGGGTGGCCGCGCACCGTTCGCCGAGCACGGCCCGGCGGCCCGTTTGTCCTCGGACCACCCGGGTAGGCGAGCCCGTGCCCACGACCACACTCACCCTGCCGGGGCGCGCCCGCGCCGACGCGCGAGACGGTCCGCACGGCTACGACGACCTCGAGCCCGTCCTGCGCGAACACGCCGGCGCCGGTCCCGAGGACCCCGAGCACGAGACGCGCCGGGACTACCTCATCACCCAGTTCCTCCCGCTGGTGCGCAACCTCGCCAAGCGGTACGCCACGTCCGCCGCGGTCGAGGACCTGGAGCAGGCCGGCGTCGTCGGGCTCATCCGGGCCATCGACAACTACGACCCGGACGTCACGGCCGGCGGGCCGCTGGCCTACCTCGTCCCGAGCATCCGCGGCTCCATGCTCCGCCACCTGCGCGACCACACCTGGGCGCTGCGGGTGCCGCGCGCGATCAAGGACCTGACGGTCGCCGTCAACCGCGCCTCGATCGACCTCACCCAGCGCCTCGGCCGCGCCCCGCGGCCCAGTGAGATCGCCGCCGAGCTCGACCGGTCGCTCGACGACGTCGTCGAGGCCCTCGACGCCCTGGCCGGGCACCGCGCGGACAGCCTCGACGAACCCGAGTCCGAGACGGGGTTCACCCCCGCCGACCGGCTCGGCGCCGCCGACGCCGGTCTGGACCTCGTCGACCTCAGCGGCGACCTGCGCAGGCTGATCGCCGAGCTGCCCGAGCGCGAGCGCACGATCCTGCTGCTGCGCTTCTACGGCGAGCACACCCAGACCCAGATCGCCGAGAAGGTCGGCATCTCGCAGATGCACGTCTCCCGGCTGCTGGCGCGCACGCTGGCGCACCTGCGCGCCCAGCTCAGCGGTTGAGCGGACCTCGCTCCGCAGCTCCGGCGGGCGGGCGACGCCCGGGCGTGATCGCGACGCCCGGACGCCGCCGGCGTCGCGCCTCAGCCCGCCTCGCGGCCGCTGAGCCGGTCCCGGAGCCGGTCGACGAGGCCCACGCCCGGACCTGCCATCTTGTGGAACAGCTCCGAGTTGGGCGCGTCGGGGTGCGGGCGGGTCGGCGCGATCTTCTTGGCCGCCTGGACCTTGCGCCGCAGCTCCAGCAGCGTCTCCTTGGACATCCGCTCCCGCATCCGCGGGAACTGCTCGGTCTCCTCCTCCTGCGCGTGGTGGCGCAGCGCGCGGGCCATGTCGCCCACGAGGGTGTCGAACTGCGGGTCGTCGCCGTCGACGCCCTCGAGGTCCTTCATGATCCGCTCGAGCTTGTTGTGCTCCTCCTTGTCGTGCTCGACGGTGTCGCCGCCGTGGTCGAGGGCCTCGGTCATCGCCGGGTAGACGTACATCTCCTCGGCGACCGAGTGCCGCACCACCTCGGCGATGGCGGTGTCCGCCATGTCCCGGCGCTCCTGGGCCACCCGCGTCGCGGGGATGCGTTCCAGCAGCTCGAGCACCTGGTGGTGGTCGTCGGTCAGCTCGTCGACGACGTCGGTCGCCGGCACGTCGTCACGCGCGACGGTCTCGGTCATGGCTGTCTCCTCGTGGTGGTGGACCGCATCGGTCGCGCGGCTACCCCCGCGGGTCCGCGTCAACCCACGAACGACACCGGTTTGCGACCGTCGGAGCCGGGCATCCGCGGCCCGGCCGGACGAATCGCCGAGCCGGCCCGCCGCGGCGCACCGCGCCGCGCGTCCTCGTCGCCCGCGCGCGGCGCCACCGAAGCCCTGAGGAGCCCCCATGTTCCTGCACCGTCAGGAGTTGCAGTTCAAGGCCACCCCCGAGAAGCCCGACGCCGTCTACGCCCGCAAGCTGCAGGAGGTCCTGGGCGGGCAGTACGGCGAGATCACGGTGGCGATGCAGTACATGTTCCAGGGCTGGAACATGCACACCCCCGGCAAGTACCGCGACCTGGTCTTCGGCATCGCGTCCGAGGAGATCGGGCACGTCGAGATGCTCGCCACGATGATCGCCCAGCTGCTGGAGAAGGCACCGCTGGGCATCACCTCCGACGCCGTCCAGGACGACCCGACCGTCGCCGCGATCATCGGCGGCACCGACGTCCAGCACGGCATCGTCGCGGGCGCCGGCGCCCGCCCGGTGGACAGCATGGGCAACCCCTGGCAGGGCAGCTACGTCACCGCCAGCGGCAACCTGCTCGCGGACTTCACCTCCAACGCCAACGCCGAGATGCAGGGCCGGCTGCAGGTCGCCCGGCTCTACCACATGACCGACGACCCCGGCGTGCGCGACCTGCTGTCCTTCCTGCTCGCCCGCGACACCATGCACCAGAACATGTGGCTCGCCGCGGCCGAGGAGCTCAAGGAGTCCGGCGCGGAGAAGATGCCCGTGCCCAGCAACTTCCCGCAGAGCAAGGAGGCCACCGAGTTCTCCTACCAGTACCTCAACTTCTCCGACGGTGCGCGGGCCGGCGAGGGCCGCTGGGCCGCGGGCCCGAGCCCGGACGGCAACGGCGAGTTCACCTACCACGAGGGGCCGACGTCCTCGGTGCCGATGCCGCCGCCCACCCACCCGGACAGCCGCTTCTACGGCACCACCGAGCTGCCCAACACGATGGAGAAGGCCGCAGGTCTGGCCCAGGACAAGCTCAACAAGGAGTGAGCCCCGGCCGGACGGAGCCGGTGTGGTGAGACGGGCCCGGCCGCGGGAACCTGTGGGCCGCCCGGCTCATCCGGCGACGTCGGTCGGGACGTCGTCGAGCAGCTCGGCCCGCAGCCGCCGCAGGGTGCGGGAGAGCAGCCGCGACACGTGCATCTGTGAGATGCCGATCCGCTCCGCGATCTGCGTCTGGGTCATCTCGCCGAAGAAGCGGAGCAGCAGGATCGTGCGTTCCCGCTCGGGCAGCCGGTCCAGCAGCGGGCGCAACGCGTGCCGGTACTCGACGAGGTCGAGTGCGCGGTCGAGCTCGCCGAGGCGGTTGCCGATCGGGTTGTCGGCGTCGTCCTCGCCCAGCACGGCGTCGAGCGACCCCGAGTGCTGGTTCGCCTCGGCGTCGAGTGCCTCGATCACCTCGTCGACCGGCACGTCGAGGTGCGCGGCCAGCTCCGAGGGCCGCGGCGCGCGCCCCAGCTGCTGCGACATCGGGCCGGTCACCTGGCGGATCGCCACCGTGAGGTCTTTGAGCCGGCGCGGCACCCGCATCGTCCAGGTCCGGTCCCGGAAATAGCGCAGGATCTCCCCGCGCACGCACGGCACCAGGTAGCCGAGGAACTCACCGCGGGCCAGCTCCGGGTCCCAGCGGTCGAGCGCGCTGAGCAGCCCGACCGTCCCCACCTGGACCAGGTCCTCGAGCCCACCCGGGTAGCCACGCGCGTGCCGCGCGGCGAGGTTCCGCACGACGGGCAGGAAGCCCAGCGCCAGCTCCTCGCGCAGCCGCGTGCGCTCCGGATGGTCGGCGGGCAACGAGGCGTACCGCTCCAGCGCCGGCATGAGCCCGACGTACTCGCTCGCGGTCGCCTGTCCCTCGGGCTCGGCGATCGCCTCGGGGGTCACGGGCGCGGTCCGGGTCGGGGCACGGGTGCGGGGCGCACGGTGGTGGGGCGCACGGGGGATCCCTCCGCCGATCGTTCCGACGAGGGCGGTCTGCTTCACCCCGGCCCGCCGCGGCGAGCGCGGCGAGCACCGTCGACGGTACGGCCGCACCCCTCCCGTGCGCGCGTCGAAATGCCCGGACCTGCGACGACGTCCCCGGGCGGGGCCGGCCTCAGCAGCGCGGGGCGGGCCCCGGACCGGCGGACATCCGCTGGATGCGACGCAGGACGTCCGTGCTCGGGAAGCACCCCTCGCGCGACTTCTCGATGAGCACCTCGACGTACTCGGGCACCATGTGCGCCGGGATGGACTCCTCGATGAGGTCGAGCTGCGTCCCGCTGGGGAACGGGTCCTGGCGCACCGTGTCGAGCAGGAAGCCGATGAACATCTCACGCGGGTGCGGGCGCGCGCCGTCGCCGTCGCCGCCGTCGTCGCTGCCCCGGCGCTGCGTGGTCGGCCGGTCGGTCGAGGTCATGGTCGCTCCCCGTGGGTCCGTCGGTCCGGGCGCATCACCCGATCGGGGTTCGGGTTCCCGGCCGGCCCCGTTCCTAACCGTCCGTCACGGGCCTTCGGGGCCGTCGCCCCGCAGCTCCTCGGAGTAGGCCACGGGATGGTCCTGGCCGCGCTCGGTGAACCACTCGTTGAGCGCCGCCGCGACCACGTCGTGCTCGGCCCAGGTGGGCTCGCGGCGCAGCTCCAGGATCTCGCGCAGCTCGTCCTCGCCCAGCATCCCGCCGAGGGCCACCTGCGCCGTCCAGAGGTCGCGCAGGCTGAGCTCGCACAGCGCGAAGCCCGCGCGCAGCGCCGGCGCCGGCGCCGACCGCATGGTCTCCGCCGCCCGTGCCCGGTCTCCCCCGTCGTCGCTCATCCCGGCCACACCGCCCGGATTGCCGGCGGGCGCCTCGCCCAACCGTCCGGGCCGCGGCGGGGCCCCGTCCGGGGGCTCACCCGCGGTCCTCGGTCAGGCCCTCGCGCAACCGCGTCAGGGTGCGCGCCAGCAGGCGGGAGACGTGCATCTGCGAGATGCCGAAGTGCTCGGCGATCTGGGTCTGCGTCCGGTCGCCGAAGAAGCGCAGGGTGAGGATGCCGCGCTCGCGCTCGGGCAGCTCGGCGATCAGCGGGCGCAGTGCCTCGCGGTTCTCCACCTTCTCGAGGTTGCGGTCGAGGTCGCCGAGGCCGTCGACGACGCCGGTGCCGGGCTCGTCGCCCGCCACCGCCTCCAGCGGGGTGCTGTGCTGGTTGGCCTTGGCGGTGAGCGCCTCGACGACCTCGCCGACGTCGACGCCCAGGTGCCGGGCCAGCTCGCTCGGCTTCGGGGCCCGGCCGAGCCGGTGCGACAGCGGGCCGGTGGCCCGGGTGATCTCGACGCTGAGCTCCTTGAGCCGCCGCGGCACCCGCACCGACCAGGTGCGGTCGCGGAAGTAGCGCAGGATCTCGCCGCGCACCGACGGGATGAGGAAGCCGAGGAACTCGCCCTGGGCCCGCTCGGGGTCCCACCGGTCGACCGCGTTGATCAGGCCCACCGTGCCCACCTGCACCAGGTCCTCCTGGCCGCCGCGGTAGCCGGCGCCGTGCCGCCTGGCGAGGTTCCGCACCACGGGCAGGAAGGCGACGATCAGCTCGGACCGCAGCCGCGCCCGCTCCGGCGAGCCCTCCGGGAGGGCCGCGAAGCGCCGCAGCCGCGGCATCTCGTCGGCGTACTCGCTGGGCCGGGTGAGCTGCGGGTCCGGGTCGTGGCCGGACTCCGGAAGGGCGTGCACGGACACGGGCGCTCCTTGCCAGGATCGGGGTCGGGCGGGCCGGAGCGGTGGACCGCGCCCGGGCCGCCCGACGGGGACCCGGACGTCGTCGCGGCACTCGGGGGCCGGCTCGCCGGTAGGGGCCGTCGGCTCGACCCTCGTGATCCGCGGGTCCCACCCGGGCAGGAGTGCCAAACACCCGGTGGTCCGGGTCACAGCGGGGGCGCGGGCTGCCCCGTCCGGCGGCACCACGACACGGCCGCGCGCCGTACCGTCGGCCGATGGCGGTGGGACCGGGCGTGGGTGGACGCGCTGCCCGACGCCGACGCGCACGGCCCGGAGGAGCCCGTGTTCGCGCCGTCCGCCGCCGAGGTGGCCGCCCGCGCGGCGGCCTGGCGCGCACGTCGTGGAGGCGCGGCGAGCGGGTTCAGGCCGCCGGGTCGTCCAGCGCGGCACCGAGGGTGGGGGCGAGGCGCAGGACCTGGTCCATCGCGGTGAGGGCCACGGGCCGCAGCACCGCCTTGTTCCCCGCGCCGGTCACCACGACGAGCGCGGCCGACCGGTCACGCGCCGCGCCGTCGAGATCGGCCAGGACCGCCAGCCCGTGCGAGCCGAGGTAGGTCAGGCCCGAGAGGTCGAGGACCAGCCGCACACCGCGGCCCAGACACGGCTCCGCGGCCCGGCGCACGGCGCCGGCCTGCGCGACGTCGATCTCGCCGGCGACCGCCAGGACCACCGTGCCCCGCGCCGGCTCGGCCGCCCGCACCCGCACCCCGTCGACCCGTGCCCCGGCCACCCGGAGGTCGACCTCCCGCCACTCGAACGTGCTCACCGGGGTGTCAGCGCGGCGGGGGCCGGAGGCGTTACATCACGGGGGCAGGACGGAGGCGACGGTCACGACGCGCCCGCGGAGTGCACCGCGAAGGCGGTGGGGCGACGGCGCCCGCGAGCCGCCCGATCGGGCGGCTCCGGGCCGCGCCCGGGCTCCCGGCCTGCGGTCGGTCGGACGCCCGGGTAGCGTCCGCCGCGGCGCCCGGCGCCGGGGTGAAACAGTCCGCCCGTCGAACCGCACGACCCACGACGGAGGGAGCACACCACGTGACCGTCGGGCCCCGAGCCGACCGACCCGTCCCGTCGTGCCGGTCGTACCCGCGGCGTGCCCGGTGACGGCCGGGCTGCGCACGCCGCCGGCCGGCGGGACCGGGGACGCCGAGCGCCCCGACGAGGTGCCGCCGGACAGCGAGTACGTCGACCTCATGCCCCGCCTGTACGCCTATGCGGAGCTCGATCCGGCCGATCCCCGGCGGGGCGCGCTGCGCGACGAGCTCGTCCTCGGCTTCCTCCCGGTGGCCCGGCACCTGGCCAAGAAGCACGGCCGCGGTTACCCCGGCGGGCTCGACGACCTGGTTCAGGTCGCGACCGTGGGCCTGATCGCGGCGATCGACCGCTGGGACCCCGAGCGCGCCCAGGGCGAGTTCCTCGGCTACCTCATCCCCTGCGTGCGCGGGGAGATCCTGCGCTACTTCCGCGACCGCACCTGGAGCATGCGGGTGCCGCGCCGGCTCAAGGAGCTGGGCGTGGCGATCCGCCGCGCGACCGGGCCGCTGTCCCAGCAGCTCGGCCGGGCACCGAAACCCAGCGAGCTCGCCGCGCACCTGGGCGCCGGGGTCGAGGAGGTCATCGAGGCCCTCGACGCACAGGCGAACCAGAGCGCCGGCTCGCTCGACGCCGTCGCGGGCGACGAGGAGGGCGACACCCCGCTGGCCGACCGGCTCGGCGAGCTGGACCGCGAGCTCGACCTCGTCGAGTACCGCGACGCGCTCCGCCCGCTGCTCGACCGGCTCCCGGAGCGGGAGCGCACCATCCTCATGCTGCGCTTCTTCGGCGAGATGACCCAGACGCAGATCGCCGAACGGGTCGGCATCTCCCAGATGCACGTGTCCCGGCTGCTCTCGCGGACGCTCGCCGAGCTCCGCCGCGGGCTGCTCGACGACCGGCCGCCCGCCGCCGAGCCGCCGGCCGACCCTGCAGGTCCGACCGGCCCGTCCGGCCCGGCCGGCCCGGTCAGCCGCGCACGGGTGCCGCGGCCGGTTCCAGCGCCGCGGTCTCGCCCCGGTGCAGCACCCGCAGCCCCGCCGACAGGCCGCGGTCGTACAGCTCCTGGGTGAAGTGGCTCAACGGGGAGCGGAACACGTCGTAGTCGTCGTAGTGCACGGGGATCGTGGTGCCGGGGCGGAACGCCTCGACCAGGTCCGCGCCCTGCCGTGCGTCCATCGTCACCAGGACCCCGGCGACCCGCGTCCCGCCCAGGTGCGCGACGAGGACGTCGGGCGGCCCGAAGCGCTCGTGGACACGGTGCAGGAAGGGCCGCATCAGGGTGTCGCCGGTCTGGTAGAGGCGCAGGACCGTGCGTCCGTCCCGTTCGAGCTCCAGCACCGCGCCCATCACGGGCGGCAGCGCGCGGTGCACCAGGGCGGGACCGTGCTGCCCGGGCACCGCGGTCACGCGCAGCACGGCGTCGCCGCGCGCGGTCTCCCAGCTCTCCCAGGTCCGCAGTCCCTCCGCGGCCCGGAACCCCTGCCGCCGCAGCCGGCGCTCCGCGTGCGGGGTGGTCACGATCGGCACGGACTGCGGGAGCCCGCGCCGCGCGCGCCGGTCGAAGTGGTCGCCGTGCAGGTGGGACAGGACGACGGCGTCGAGCGGCGGCAGCTCGTCGGGCCCCAGGGCCGGTTCGGTGCGGCGCTTGCTGGTGAGGCCGTGGCCCAGATAGGCCCGCTCGCCCCGATGCAGGAAGTTGGGGTCCGTGAGGACGGTGAAGGGGCCGAGCCGCTGCAGCGTCGTCGCCGTGCCGACGAAGGTCAGCGACGAGCCGTCGGGCGTGAGGTCCGCAGGTGCAGCCATCCCGGGGCGGTACCCCGCCTCCGCGCGACCACTCCCCGGGGCCGGGGCGCGCATGTCGAGGGCCGGACGGCGGGAGGTGGTGTGACGGCGTGCGTGCGCAGCGCCGTGCTCCCGTCGCCCGGCCCGGTGGGTGATCCGATCTCATCCGCGTGTGGTCTCGCTGGGTGTGCCCTCCTCTCGGTCGTGGTGGACGGTGAAGGTTCGTCGACCGTCCGGTGCCCGTGGTGGCGGACCGTCCGGCCGGTGCGGGAACGAGGTCTCGGACGGGTCAGCGGGGGGCGGCGCCGCTCCCCGCGAGTGCGGCCCGGCGGGGCCGGTCGTCGGCGAGCTCCTCCGGGTCGTCGGGGCTGACGACGCCGTCGAGGGCCGTGCCGGGGCCGGCGCCGGCGAAGGCGGTGAAGCCGAAGCGGACCTCGCCGGCGCCGACGGCGTGGTCGGGATGGGGCGCGTGGCGCACGTGCGAGGTGTCGGCACGGACGACGCCGGCCGCGTCGGCCGCGTCGAGCCGCGCGAGCAGCCGCGCCAGGGCCACCGGCGCGTCGGTCGGCGGCGTGGCGGTCTGGGTGAGCGTGCGGTGCAGCGGTTCGGTGCGCCAGCCCCCGCGGTCACCGCTGCCCACCGGCACGGGGACGGTGACGGTGAGCAGCCAGTGGGCCGGCTTCCCGGTCAGTGCCGGGGTCGGGTGCACGGTGATCTCGGTGGCCTGGTCGGCCCGGACGAGGCTGCCGTCGTGCAGTTGCAGCCAGACGGAGGCGAGGCTCACGGGGGCTCCTGGGGTGCAGCGGGGCTCGGCGTGACGTGCGGAGGGGCGGAGGGCAGGGGCGGGCCCGCAACCGCGCGGGTGCAGACGGCACCCGCGCGGCGCGGCGCCGACGGGGGCGGCGACCGCTCGCGGGGCAGGGCGTGGGGGATCCCGGCGCGTCCGCGCACGGCGGGGGTCCCGCCGAGGTCGCGTGCGCTCATCGGGCTCACCTGCGTTCTGCTCCGAGGAGAGCCGGCCGGGCCCGGTCGACCCGGTCGGACGGACGGTCAGGCGTCGATCTCGCGGCGCCCCGGATCGTTCGCGGTGGAGATGGTGATGGTACGCGGCTTGGCCCTCTCCGCGACAGGGATGCGGAGGGTGAGGACGCCGGAGTCGTAGGCGGCGTCGATGTGCTCGGTGTCGAGCGTGTCGCCGAGGAACAGCTGGCGCGAGTAGACGCCCAGGGGCCGCTCGGAGACCTGCATCTCGACGTGCTCGTCGTGCAGCGTCGGGCGGCGCTCCGCCTTGACGGTGAGCACGTTGCGCTCCACGGAGAGCTCGACGGCCGAGGGGTCGACGCCGGGGAGGTCGAACTCGACGACGAACTCGTCGCCGTGGCGGTAGGCGTCCATCGGCATGGCGGCCGGGCGGGACCACGTCCCGGGGGCCGCTCCGAGGGCCTGCTGGGCGAGGCGGTCGATCTCGCGGAACGGGTCGGTACGCATCAGCATCGCGGGTCGCTCCTTCCTGGTCGGCACTGGTCGGCGATGCCACCCGACCGGAACCTGTGGGCTCCGATCGGAATATCTGCATTGTGCACTACAGGTTCGAGCCGTGCAAGGGTTCCCTCCGCGGGACCGCTGCGCTCTCAGCCCTCCCGGACGGTGACGACCTCGCCCAGCCCGACGAGCCGGATCGCCTTGCGGACCGGGGAGCCGGCGGGCACCACGACCTCGAGGCCGACCTGCAGCAGCTCGAGGCGGTTCGCGAGGGTGAACAGGGTGCGAATCCCCGCGCTGTCGAGATAGGTCAGCCCGCCGAGGTCGAGGACCACCGACCGGGCGCGGTTGGTGATCACGTCCTGCAGGCGCTGCTCGACGGCGTCGGCGTTGTCCAGGTCGACCTCTCCGCCGAGGGAGATCTCCCACCGGCCGGGCTCGGGTTCGCGCGCGTCGATGCTCACCTCGGTCACGACTTCCTCCCCAGGGTCTTCTCCAGCACGACCCGGGTACCGGTCGCGTCCCGGTCGACGTGGACCTCGTCCACGAGCCCGTGCATCAGGGTGGTGCCGCGCCCGCGGTTGACCCCGCGCGCCTCGCGCCAGGCGCCGGTGTCCCGGACCGTCGCGCTCACCCGCCGCCCGTGCATCTCGAGGTGCACCTCGAGCAGCCCGCCACCCGGCCCGTAGGCGTGCTCCACGACGTTGGCGCACGCCTCCCCCACGGCCAGGACCAGGTCGGACACCTCCTCAGCGGAGGCGCCGACCGAGCCGAGGTAGCTGCGCAGGGCCTGCCGCACGGCACGCAGCGACCGCGGCTCCGCCGGCTCGGCCAGCCGCAACGGCGCCGTGCCGTCGTCGCCCGGCCGGGCCACGACCAGCAGGGCCACGTCGTCGGCGGAGGTCTCGTTGCCGATGAGCCGACCCATGATCCGGGCACAGAGCTGCTCGGCGGGACCGGGGATCACGGCCTCGGTGAGGCGTTGCAGCCCGACGTCGAGCGACTCGCGCCGGCGCTCCACCAGGCCGTCCGTGTAGAGCACCAGGCAGGACCCGACGGGCAGGTCGACGGCGTGGACGTGCCGCCGCCGCACCGGCGCCAGACCGATCGGCGGGTCGGGGTCGACCTCGACCAGCTCGCCGCGCTCCCCCGGGGTCCCGCGGACCGGCGGCGGGTGCCCGGCCGAGGCCACCCACGCCACGCTCTGGTCGACCTCGACCACCGCGCACAGCACGGTCGCCATCACGTCCCGCTCGAAGTGCTGGACCTGCACGTCGAGCTTGCGCAGCAGCTCCGCCGGGTCCTCGGTCAGCAGGGCGTAGGCGCGCACGGCGCTGCGCAGCCGGCCCATCGCGACCGACGCCGGCAGCCCACGCCCCACGACGTCGCCCACCACCACGCACAGCCGGCCCGAGGGCAGGCCGAACACGTCGTACCAGTCGCCCCCGATCTCGCCGCCGCCGCCGGGCACGTACCGGGCGGCCAGCTCCAGGCCGGGCACCGACGGCAGCGCTCCCGGCAGCAGGCTGCGCTGCAGCGCCGCGGCGGCCGTGCGTTCGGCCTGGGTCATCCGGGCGCGGGTCGCCAGCGCGATCCGGTCCGCGGCCAGCTGGAGCAGCTCCGCGTCCTCGCCGTCGAACGCCCGCGGGACCAGGGTGCCGACGTGCAGCACACCGATGACGTCGCCCCCCACCAGCAGCGGGACGCCGAGCAGCGACCGGATCCCCTTCTCCCGCAGGATCGGGTTCATCACGTTCGAGTGGTCGACCTCGTCGATGATCACCGGCCGCCGCTCCGCGGCGATCCGCCCGGCGAAGCCCTTGCCGATCGGGATCCGCACCCCCTGGCGGGTCTCCTCCTCCAGCCCGCGGGTGGCCGTGGCGACCAGGAACGTGGCCGACGGGTCGAGCAGCAGCACCGCGGTCGTGTCGACCTCGAGCAGGTCCCGGACGCGCTCGAGCACCTCGGCCAGCATCTCGTCGACCCCGAGCCGGGCGAGCTCGGTGTCCGTGAGGGTCTGGATCCGGCGGAGCCGGTCACCGGTCGTGTGGGAGCCGATGTCCGTGGTCGCTCCGCTCTCGGCGGGTCGCACCATCGAAGTCTAGTGCCGGTCGGCGGTGGTCCTGGTGCCCGGCACCGGCCTGCGCTCGAGCGGGCGGACGGCGGGGCCCTCGAGGACCGCGCCGTCGACGTCGAACCGGGAGCCGTGGCACGGGCAGTCCCAGCTGCGCTCGGCCCCGTTGAACCGCAGCAGGCAGCCCAGGTGCGTGCAGCGCACGGAGACCGCGTGCAGGCCGCCGTCGGGGTCGCGGTAGACGCCGGTGCGGTCCGTACCCGAACGGACGATGCGCCCCTCCCCCGCCCGGATCTCGGCCGCCGACCCGGCCTCCCCCGGCCGCAGCCGGTCGCCGACGAGGTCGAGCGCGACCTTCGCGTTGGTGCGGGCCAGGGTCGGCAACCCGCGCGGGCTGACCCGGTGCGGGGTGAACACGGGCGAGCCCGGCCCGCCCGCGAGCTGCTCGGCGAGCAGGGCCCCCGCCATGCTGCCGCCGGAGAGCCCCCACTTGGAGTAGCCGGCGGCGACGAACACCCGGGAGGAGACCGGTGTGTACGTGCCGACCATCGGGGTGTGGTCGTACGGCAGGGCATCCTGCGCCGACCAGCGGTGTGTGACCGCCTCGACGGTGAAATGGCGGCGCAGGAACTCCTCGAGAAGGCCGTAGCGGCCGGGGTCGACACCCCGCTCGCCGGCGGCGTGGTCCTGGCCGCAGAGGATCACCTGGTCGCTGAGGGAGCGGAAGGACCAGCTCGGCGAGCCGGCGGTGATCGACATCGAGCGCGGCGGGCCGCCGCGGACCCGCGCCGCCACGCAGTAGGCCCGCTTCGCCTCCATCCGCGCGAAGTAGCCGCCGCGGTCCCACACCGGGTAGTGCGTCGCGACGACGACCTGCTCGCCGGTGAGCGTGCCCCGCGTCGTCTCGACCCGGACCGGGTTCCCCTCCGCGAGCGCGACCGCGCGGGTGCGCTCGAACACCGCCGAGCCGCCGCCGTGCACCGCCGCCGCCAGCCCCCGGGCGTACCGGACAGGGTGCAGCTCGACCTGGCCGGCCAGCCGGACCGCCCCGGCGACCGGGAAGGGCAGGTCGGTCTCCTCCGTCCACTCCACCGGCAGCGCCGCCGCGCGCGCCGCCTCGAACTCCTGCTCCACGGATCGCAGCTCGGAACGGTCGGCCGCGACGGTGCAGGCCTCCCTGCGGCGCAGGTCGCAGTCGATCCCCAGCTCCTCCGCCGTGGCCGCCACCAGCTCGACGCCACGCAGGCTGTGCTCGGCGTAGGCGGCCGCCGTCTCCTCGCCCCGCACCGACCGGATCCGGGACAGCATCGTGGCCTGCAGGGCGGTCACCTTCGCGGTGTTGTTGCCGGTCGCGCCGGAGGCCACCCGGTCCGCCTCGACCACCGCGACCCGCGCGCCGCGCTCCTTGAGCAGGTACGCCGTGGTCAGCCCGGTGATCCCGGCGCCGAGGACGAGCACGTCGAAGTGCCGCTCGGTCGTCGGTCCGGTGTAGCGGACGCCGCCGCGGTCGGCGAGCCAGGGCGAGCCGGTCTCGGTGGTGGTGGGCACGGGTCGCTCCGCGCGCGGGTGATCGGCCACCTGGGTGCCGTACCCGCGTCCGCCCGACCCGACACGCGCTCCGCCCGCCGGACCCGTCCCGTGTCCGGTCGGCGTCGCCGGGTAGTGCCCGTGTGCGACGGAGGGGCGACGGAGGGGCGACGAAGGGAGCGGGACGATGGTGGGGACGACGGGTACGGACCGCGCGGTCACGGGCCGGGCGGCGCGGCGCAACGCCCTCGCGGGGGTGCTGCTGGGGCTCGGCGTGGTGGCGTTCGCCGACGAGACCGTGTTCCACCAGCTGCTGCACTGGCACCACTTCTACGACCGGGCGGGCTCGGCCGCGGGGCTGGTCTCCGACGGGTTGTTCCATGCCTTCGGCTGGGCCGCCACCGTCGCCGCCCTGTTCCTGATCGCCGCGCTGCGCCGCGACCGCGCGGCCCGGCCGCTGCGGGTGGTCGGCGGGGCGCTGGCGGGCGGCGGCGCGTTCCAGCTCTACGACGGGCTCGTCCAGCACAAGCTGCTGGGGCTGCACCAGATCCGCTACGTGCCCGACGTGCTGGTCTACGACGTCGTGTGGAACGTCCTGGCCGCCGTCCTGCTGGTCGCGGGGCTCGTCCTGCTGGTCCGCACCCGGGAGCGGGGCGCGTGACCGGGCACGAGCTCGCGGGACCGGTCGGTGCCGCCGCGGCCGGGCTCTACCTGGCCGCGGTCCTGGGCCGTCCCTGGCCTCCCGCGCGGACGGCCTGCTGGCTCGGCGGGGTCGCGGCGGCCGTGCTCGGCGCCTCGCCGACCGGGCACGGCGACTTCCGCGCGCACGTCGCCGGGCACCTGCTGCTCGGCATGCTCGCCCCGCTGCTGCTGGTGCGCGCCGCACCGGTCACGCTCGCGCTGCGGACCCTGCCGGTGGGCCGCGCCCGCGGGCTGGCCCGGCTGCTGCGGTCCGCCCCGGCCCGCGGGCTCACGCACCCCGTCGTCGCCGCGGTGCTCGACGTCGGCGGGCTGTGGGTGCTGCTGCGCACCGGGCTGCCCGCGCCGGCCGACCCGGTCGTCCACCTGCTCGTCGCCGTGCACATGCTGCTGGCCGGCGCCCTGTTCGCCGCCGCGCTGGTGAGCCCCGACCCGGCGCCGCACCGGGCGCGCCTCGGCCTCCGCGCGGCGGTGCTGGTCGCGGCCGTCGCCGCCCACGACGTCCTCGCCAAGACCGTCCACGCCGACCCGCCGCCGGGCGTCCCCGCGGCGGCGGCGCGGGCCGGTGCCGAGCTGCTGTACTACGGCGGTCTGCCCGTCGAGCTGGCGCTGATGGTGCTGCTCGGCGCCGAGTGGTGGGCGCGGGACCGCCGGGCCGCGCTCAGGCCGGCCCGAGCCGCCAGCTCATCGTGACGGTCGTGCCGTCCGCGCGGTGCACGGTGGCGCTCGCGTCGGCCAGCACGCCGATCAACGGCCGGCCGCGCCCGCGCAGGGACTCCCGCGGGTCCGGCGGCTTCCACCGTCCCTCGTCGGCCACCGTCACCGTCAGCTCGCCCACGCCGCACCGGGCCGTGACCTCGACCGGTCCGCCCTCCCCGGGCGGGTAGGCGTGCTCGGCGGAGTTCGCCATCGCCTCGTACGCGGCGAGCACGACGTCCTCCTGCCGCTCCTCCGGCAGCCCGGTCCCCGCCGCCCAGCCGGCCAGCGACCGGCGCAGCCCGACCAGCCGCTCCGCCGTCGCCCAGAGGCGGACGTGGAAATCCCGGCCCCCGGACGCCCCCGACGTCCGGTCGTCGCCGCCCCGCGTGGGTCTCACCCCGCCTCCCCGGTGCGGTACACGGAGATCAGGGCGACGTCGTCGTCGTGCGTGCCGCCGGTCAGCCGCTCGACCAGACCGTCGCAGGCCTCGCCGGTCAACGGTCGGGGCAGCTCGGCGAGCGCCTCGAGCAGCCACTCCAGGCCCTGCGTGACGTCCCGGGAGCGGCTCTCCACCAACCCGTCGGTGTAGAGGAACAGGTCGTCGCCCCGCCGGAACTCCGCGGTGCGCTCGGGGAACGTCGCGCCGACGCCGAGCGGCTGGGCCATCGCCTCGCCGAGCTGCTCGATGCTGCCGTCGGCGCGGAGCAGGAGGGCGGGCAGGTGGCCGGCGTTGGCGTAGACCAGCCCGTCGTCCGGCATGAGCACGGCGTAGAAGCAGGTGACGAAGGTGGACCCGGCGACGCTGCCGAGCAGGGCGGAGACGTGTCGCAGCACCTCCGACGGCGGCAGCCCGAGCAGGGCGTAGGAGCGGATCGCGGTGCGGACCTGCCCCATGACGGTGGCGGCGGTGACCCCGTGCCCCACGACGTCGCCGATCACGAAGGCCGTCGCGCCGGACTCCCTGTCCGACGCCGTGCCGGACGCCGTGCCGGATACTGTGCCCGGCTCCAGGCGGATGACGTCGAACCAGTCGCCGCCGATCTTCGGCCCGGTCGCCGCGGGCAGGTAGCGGGTGACCAGCTCCAGGCCCGGGACCGCGGGTGCCTCCGGCAGCATGCTGCGCGACAGCTCGCGGGCGAAGTTGCGCTCCCGCTCGTACAGCCGGGCGTTGTCCAGGGCGATCGCCGAGTAGCCCGCGATGCCCTCCGCCACGTACTCGTGGCGCCCGGTGAAGCGGCCGCGCTCGGGGTGGCCGAAGAAGAAGCCGCCCAGCACCTCGCCGCTCGTCGGGCTGATCACGGACACCGCGAGGTAGCTGCGCACGGGCAGGTGGCCCTCCGGCATGCCGTGGTAGGGGGCGTTGCGGCCGAAGCGCGGGTCGGCGGTGATGTCGTCGCTGCGGACCGTGCCCCTGCCGTCGAAGGTCGGGGCGAACACCTCGGTGTTGCGCGGCATCGGGAACCGCGCGAAGGCCTCCCGCGGCACCCCGGACAGCGTGTAGAGCGTGTAGGACTCGCCGAACTGGTTGACGAGGTTGTAGAAGAACGCGCCGAACGCGGCCCCGACCGCCGTGGTCGCCGCGTCCGTGGCCTCCTGCACGATGCGGTCGATGTCGAGCTGGGCGGTCAGCCGCCGGCCCACCGAGTGCAGCGCGTCGATCACCGCCGCCTCGGTGCGCAGGGCGCCCACCGCACGGCGGAGCCCGCCGGTCGCCGCCCCGACGGCCTCGGCCGCGAGCAGGTGCGAGCGGCCCACCGGGGCCCGGGCGACCAGCGCGACGGCCGCGGCCGCCGGGTCACCGCTCCCGTCGCCGTCGTGCGTGCCGTCGCCGTCGAGCACCACGAGGGCGGCCGTCGCGCCCGGGAGCAGCGCGGCGAGCTGGGCGTCGTCGGGCACCAGGACGACCTCGCCGTCCTCCCGGTGCAGGCCGGCGAGCTCGGCGGGGGTGAGCGCCCGCCGCTCGACGGGCACGGGCCGCCCGTCCGGCGCGGTGAACACCGTGGTGAGGGCGACCCACAGGGCGTCGGTCTCGGGGCCCACCCCGTCGGTCCCGCTCGTCCCGACGCTCATCGGCGGCTCATCCCGCCGCGAGCGCGTCGGCGAGGGTGGGGTGGATCGCGAGCTCGTCCGTGAGCCGGGTCAGCTCGAGCGGGCGCAGGACGAGCCGCCCGGTCGCGACGACGCGGACCGGGACCTCGCCGCGCAGCTGCCGGTTGGCGCGGACGAGCTCGGCCATGCCCGCCGACGCCAGGAAGGTCACCCCGGTCAGGTCGATCACCAGCAGGGCGGGACGCAGCCGCGCGGCGCGCTCCACCGTGCGCTGCAGCCTGGGCGCGAGCGCGAGGTCGAGCGCACCGCTGACGGCGAGCACGACGCCCTCCGGCACCTCGTCGAGGCCTACGGAGCCCGCCGGCTCGTCGTCGAACGGGCCGCCGGCCACCCGCTCGGGTCGGACCATGCGCTCATCCTCCCGTGCCGCGGCCGCGGGCACGACCCGGGATCGCCGGGGGGAGGACGTCGTGCGCCGGGAGGGCCGGCGGTCAGCGGGCGATCAGCCGGCGCCCGGTCAGGCGGGCGAGCGGCATGCCGATCGTGTGCCCGGGCCGGCTCGGGGGCCAGGGCGCGCGCAGCTGCCGGACGAGCTCGGACAGCCGTGAGCGATCGGTGACCTCGTAGGCCTGCCCGACGCCGAGGACGCTCCAGCCGGTGTGGTCCTCGGCGTCGATCCGGTCCACCTGGAAGGCGACGACCGCCCCGCGGGTCGCCGCGATCAACGTCGCCCCGCCCGCGGAGCGGAAGACGATCTCCTCGCCGTCCAGCACGTAGCTGACGGGGTGGGCGGCCGGCATGGCGCCCTCGGTGTAGATCACCCGTCCGAGGTCGGCGGTCGCCAGCAGCCGCAGGCACTCGGCACGGTCGATCTCCACGAGATCGGCCCTGCCGTCCGACACGGCTGTGGAGGGGTCCGGCACATCAGCGATTCTCGCTACCGACCGATCGTGCGGCAGGGGCCGAAAGCCCTTACTTGGCCTTGGGTGACCTCGGTCACAAGCCGTGCCTGCGGTCCCCCGCCACCAGCGCCGCGACCCGCTGGTCCGAGCCCGCCCCGCCCTCTGCGTGGCGAGTGCGAGGGCCTCGCGGGACGCTCCGGCCGTCGGCGAGCCGCACCGCGACGAGCCGGTCGTCGACGACCTCCAGCGACTCGACCCGGCCGTGCACGACGGCCGCGTCGCGCGCGGCCAGCTGCTCCGCCGCCTCGTCCGTCAGGGGCGCCGCCGCGTGGGCGACCTCGCCGGTCAGCACCTCGCCGCCGTACCCGCGGACCTCCGCCCGGCCCCCGCTCCGGGGGCGACAGTGCGCGTGGCACGGCGCCAGCGGCAGGTTCCCTTGCCGCCTCGGCAAGGAAGTGGGCGCAGCCGCGCGGGCGTCACGGCTCCCGTTCAGCCCGCCTCGGCCAGTGGGGCGAGCGGGGTCGCCGCGGCGTGCTCGCCGGGGCAGCGCTGGACGCGAAGCCGGCGGCGGAAGCGGAAGCGGTTGTGCGGGAAGGGGTGGCCGCGCTCGTCGAGCACCTTCACGTGCCCGCAGGCACCGCACCGGCCGTAGCCGACCGGAGCACCCGTCCCGTGGTGGGGCGTCGACTCCTCACGCATCGGCACCGTCCCCGTGCAGCGACTCGAGGGCGCGGAGGGTGGGCGGGTCTGCGAAGGGCGTCGCGGGACGCTCGGGGCGCGTCGCACTCGCGGGCGGCACGGCGGGTTCGGGGGCGGCCGTGGTCGAGAACGGGGCAGGACTGCGGTGGCGGTCGACGGGCATCGCGAACCTCCGGTGAGGACGGGCGGGTGGCGGACCGGCGCGTCGCGGTTCTCCACCCGGCACTCGACATATCTCCATCGTGCGGTACAGATATCTGTAGTGCAAGATGCAGATTGAGCGCCACGGATCGTGTCGGCCACGGGCTACCCGATCGACGCCTGAACGCACTCCGCCACGGGAACGCGACCGGTGGACACGAGGAAGGAGCAGTCGTAGGTGTGGTGGCCGCCCCGATCCGGCCCGGCCGATCGGCGATCTCCGGCCGCCGACCGGACGTGCACGTCATCGCCGTCGAGGGGGTGCTCGACCCGGTCGTCGCCACCCGCCTCGTCCGGCTGGTCGACGCGCGGACCCGGCTCCGCCACGTCGGCAGCGCGTCGACGCGGCACATTGTCCTGGACCTGAGCGCGGTCGAACCGGCCGACGCGTCCGCCGTCGAGACGCTCGCCCCCGCGGCTCGCACCGCGGCACGCCACGGACTGGGCCTGCACCTCGTGGGGTTCGACGCGGTCGCGGGGCACCTTGCCCTGCCCGCGCGACAGCTCGTGGGACGGATGAGCCGCTACCCGACCCTGGACACCGCTCTGCGCGCCCTCTGACCCCGTCGTCCGCTGTCACGCTGGATCCACGACGCACCCGAGAGCGCCCTGCGAAGGCGTCATGCTCCACCACGCACCCGAAGGCTGCCTCTCATGGGTCCTGAGCGCGTCATGGCTCCATAACGCGCCAGAAGGCCCCGCCCGAGAGCGCTATGGATCCATAACGCCTCAGAAGGCCACCACTGAGGGCGTTATGGCTCCATAACGCTCTCCAAGGACCACCTCTGCACGCGTTATGGATCCATGACGGGGCGGAAGGTCGCTTCTGAGAGCGTTATGGATCCAAAACGGGGCACAAGACCGCCTCCGGGCTCAGGAGGGCGCGGTCCTCGCGTCCACCCGCTCCCGCTGCGGGACCACGACGTACTTCGGGTCCTTCGTGGAGGCCACGCCCGCCTCGAACACGCCGAAGCGCTGCAGCGCACTGCCCGCGAGCAGGGCGATGCCCGAGGCCGCGGCGCCGGCCCGGCTCCGGTGGGCGACCAGGAGCGTCCCGGCGAGACCCGCCGCCGTCAACGCCTCCGAGGCCTTCCGCAGCCGGCCGACGTGCCCCTCCCGGTACACCTCGCCGACGAGGCCGAGCCGGTGCTCCATCACGCGCGCCGCCACGATCTCGCCCGCCGCCCCGACCGCTGCGAACACCCGCGCGGGGCCCGCCTCGGCGACCGGCGCACAGAGCATGCCGAAGCCGCCCCCGCTGGCCGCCGCGGACCCGACGAAGACGAAGGGCAGCTCGTCGCGCACCTCGTTCCACCCGGGAACGGCGGTGTGCGACAACAGGACCGCGGTGTACGACGCCACCCCGGGGGCCGTCGCGGCTGCGCTGACCCCCAGTGGCCGAGCCAGCCGGCCCAGCAGCCGGGCCGGCCAGGTGCCACGCCACCGGCGGGGCACCACCTCGGCGACGGCGGCCGCGCCCGCACCGGCGCCGAACGCGCTGAGGATCCACGTCCCCACGCTCATCGGCGAGGTCGGCTTGAGCACCCGCAGCATGTGGTGGAAGCGCGCGGGCCGGCCCAGGTCCGAGACCAGGAAGTACAGGCTCGCCAGCAGCCCGCCCAGGGAGCCGAGCCGGCTCGACCGTCGCAGCGCGGGCCGCCCGGTGAGGTCGGCGCCCGCGGCGACGACCGACGCGCCCGCGGCCAGCCCACCGCAGAACAGGTAGGCCGCGATCTTCCACTCCCATACCGGCGCCTTGAGCACCGGCCGCCCGTAGTACGAGCGGAACTCCGCCTCGGGCACGACGGTCGGTTCCCCACGACCGCCACGACCACCACCTCCACGACCGGCACCGCGACCACCACCGCGACCGCCACCGCGACGACGGGGCCGCCGGCCGATGCCCTGGAACATCTCCGCGGACCGCGCGGCGCTGCCGCCCGCGTCGCTGGGCAGCTCCGCCGGATCGGGCCCGGTCACCGCCGACCTCCCGCCAGGAACGCCGCCGCGCCCGCCAGCAGGAACGCCGCCGCTGCCTGGCCCGCCCGCTTCCACATCGAGGGCGCGTCCCGGGTCGGGACGTGCGGGTCCGGCGGCAGGCCGTACACCTCCGGCTCGTCGAGCAGGAGGAAGAACGCGCCGTCGCCGCCGACGCCGTCGTCCGGGTCGCGCCCGTACAGCCGCGCCTCGGACACCCCGAGGTCGTGCAGCTGGGCGAGCCTGCGGTCGGCGCGCTCGCGCAGCTCGTCGAGCTCGCCGAACTGGATGGAGTCGGTCGGGCACGCCTTGGCGCAGGCCGGCTCCAGGCCGTCGCCGAGGCGGTCGTAGCAGAGTGTGCACTTGTTGGCCCGGCCGTCGTGCTGCCGCCGGTCGATCACGCCGTAGGGGCAGCCGGAGACGCAGTACCCGCAGCCGTTGCAGAGGTCCTGCTGCACCACCACCGTGCCGAACTCGGTACGGAACAGCGCGCCGGTCGGGCAGACGTCGAGGCAGCCGGCGTGCGTGCAGTGCTTGCAGACGTCCGATGCCATCAGCCACCGGAAGTCGGTCCGGCTCTCGGGCCCGGTGAGGTCCCCCGGCCGGGAGAAGCCGGGCATGCCCAGCTCCTGCGGCTCCGGGCCGCCCGGCGGGAGCGGGTTCGTGCCCAGCTCCGATCCGCCGCGCGGCGCGGCCTCGAGCCGCGGCTCGACCGCGCCCGCCGTCTCCGGGATCCCGCTCGGGCCGGTGGGCAGGCCCGCGAACGCGGGGTCCTGGTGCGCCGTCCGCCGCGGCTGCTCGACGAACGCGACGTGCCGCCACGAGTCCGCCCCGAGCATCCCGGTGTTGTCGAAGGACATGCCGAGCAGGTCGAGGCCGTCCTCGGGGACCGCGTTCCACTCCTTGCAGGCCACCTCGCACGCCTTGCAGCCGATGCACACCGAGGTGTCGGTGAAGAAGCCGACGCGCGGTGGGTGCTCCACGTGCCCGGCGTCACCCGCCACGTCGTCGAGCGGCCCGTACAGCCGGTTCATGAACCCTCCTCGGTGTGCGCCACGCCGGGGGCCGTGGCGATCCGGGTCCCCGTCTCCACGGTGATCCCGGCGGCGGCCCGCACCTCGTCGAGCAGGGCCCGCAGCGCCGGTCCGCGCGGGCGCGGGCCGGGCCGGACGTCGCAGGTCGCGACCTTGCTCTCCTGGATGAACACGTTGGAGTCCTCGACCACGCCGAACAGGTCGTTGACGACGTCGCCGGACACCAGACCGGTGTGTCCGAAGTGGTACGGCAGCCAGACCTGGTGCACCACGCGACCGTCGATCCGCAGCGGTGCCATCCGGTCCGTCACCACCACCCGGGCCTGCACCGCCGAACGGCTCGTGACGACGTGCGCGTCGCCGAGGTGCGTGAGCCCGCGCTCGCGGGCGAGCTCCGGCGACACCTCCACGAACAGCGCGGGCTGCAGCTCGGACAGGTACGGCAGCTGCCGGCTCATCCCGCCCGCCGTGTGGTGCTCCGTCAGCCGTGCCGCGGTGAGGACGTACGGGAAGACCTCGCTGCCCGCCTCGGGCGGCGCCGGGTTCGACGGGTTGTCCGGCCGGCCGTACACCTTGCGCGTCGGGTTGCCCTGCTGCCCGTACAACGGGTTGCGCACCGGCGACTCGTGCGGCTCGTAGTGGGTGGGCAGCGGCCCGTCGAGCAGGCCGTGCGGGGCGAACAGCCAGGCCTTCCCGTCGGGCTGCATGATGAACGGGTCGTCGCCGGACAGGGCCTCGGGGCCGGTCGCGTCCTCGGGCGGCCGGTGCCCCGGCGGGGTGTTCCGCGGGAAGTCGGGGATGTCGTAGCCGGTCCATGCGCCCTCGTCCGCGTCCCACCAGACGAGCTTCTTCCGCTCGCTCCAGGGCCGGCCCTCCGGGTCCGCGGAGGCCCGGTTGTAGAGCACTCGCCGGTTCATCGGCCACGTCCAGCCCCACTCGGCGTCGTAGGGCCCCTGCTCGGTGTGCGATTTGCGGCGGGCGGCCTGGTTGACGCCCTCGGCGTAGACGCCGCTGTAGATCCAGCACCCGCAGGAGGTGCTGCCGTCGGCCTTGAGCCCCAGGTAGTCCGGCAGCAGGTCGCCGGTGGTGAGGTCGTACCCGTTGATCCGCCGCAGCACGTCGTCCGCGGACGGCTCGACCCACTCCCCGGTGCCGTCGTGGCCACCCTCGGTCGCGTAGTCCCACGCCAGGTTCAGCATCGGCTGGTCCCGCTCCCGGGTGGACCCGGCCAGCCGCTCCCGGACCAACCGGCCCAGGTGGTAGGCGAACCACAGCTCGGAGCGCCGGTCCCCGCTCGGCTCCACGGCCTTCGTGCGCCACTGCAGCATCCGCTGGGTCTGGGTGAACGTGCCCTCCTTCTCCACGTGCGAGGCCGCGGGCATCAGGAACACCTCGGTGCGGCACCGCTCGGGGACGATCTCCCCGGTCTCGATCTCCGGCGAGTCCCGCCAGAAGGTCGCCGTCTCGATCTCGTTGAGGTCCCGCACGACCAGCCAGTCCAGGTTGGCCATGCCGAGCCGCTGGAGCCTGCCGTGCGCGGAGCCGACGGCGGGGTTCTGGCCGAGGACGAAGTAGCCGGACACCTTGCCGTCGATCATGTCCATGACCGTGCGGTAGGTGCCGTGGTCGCCGTCGATCCGCGGCAGCCAGTCGAAGCCGAAGTCGTTCTCCGGCGTGGCCGCGTCGCCGAAGTACTCCTTGAGCAGGGAGACCATGTAGGCGTCGACGTCGTAGCCGTAGCCCTTGTGCCCGCCCGTGCGCTGGTCGGCCATCCACGCGTCCAGGTCGGTGTGCGCCACGTTCGGCATCGCCAGATATCCGGGCAGCAGGTTGAACAGCGTCGGGATGTCCGTGGAGCCCTGGATGCTCGCATGGCCGCGCAGCGCGAACACGCCGCCACCGGGACGGCCGATGTTGCCCAGCAGCAGCTGGAGGATGGCACCCGCGCGGATGTACTGCGCGCCCACGCTGTGCTGGGTCCAACCCACGCTGTAGACCAGCGCGGTGGTCCGGTCGCGGTTCGAGTTCGTCGTCCAGGCGCGGCAGACGTCGAGGAACTGCTCCTGCGGCGTGCCGCAGACCCGCTCCACCATCTCGGGCGTGTAGCGGGCGAAGTGTCGCTTGAGGACCTGGAAGACGCACCGCGGGTGTTGCAGCGTGGGGTCCCGCTCGGCGAGGTGCGCCCCGGCGACGCCGGCGCCGCTCGCCCCCGCCTGGAACGGCTCGCTGAAGGTCTTGGCGCGGCTGCCGTCGTCGTCCCGGGGCGGCTCCGTGCCCTCGTAGTACCAGCTGTCGCGCTCGTAGGCGCCGGTCCGCGGGTCGTAGCCGGAGAACAGCCCGTCGAGGTCCTCGGTGTCGGCGAAGTCCTCGCTCACCAGGAACGACGCGTTCGTGTACGCCGCGACGTACTCGCGGAAGTCGAGGTCGTTGTCCAGGACGTACCGGATCACGCCGCCGAGGAAGGCGATGTCCGAACCCGCGCGGATCGGGACGTAGGTGTCCGCGACCGCGCTGGTGCGGGTGAAGCGCGGGTCGATGTGGATCACCCGGGCGCCGCGGCCCTTCGCCTCCATCACCCACTGGAACCCGACCGGATGGGCCTCGGCCATGTTCGAGCCCATGATGACGATGCAGTCGGAGTTCACCAGGTCCTGCTGGTAGTCCGTCGCCCCGCCGCGACCGAAGGAGGTCCCCAGACCGGGAACCGTGGCGGAGTGTCAAATACGGGCCTGGTTCTCGATCTGGATCGCGCCCATGGCCGTGAACAGCTTCTTGAGGAGGTAGTTCTCCTCGTTGTCCAGCGTGGCGCCGCCGAGGGCGGCCAGCCCGACGGTCCGGTTCAGCCGCCTGCCCTGCGCGTCGCGCTCCTGCCAGCCGCGCTCGCGCGCCGCGACGACCCGGTCGGCGATCATCTCCATCGCCTCGTGCAGGTCCAGCTCGGTCCACTCGGTGGCGTACGGCGCCCGGTAGCGGACCTTGTCCAGCCGCTGCGGGCCGGTCACGAGCTGCAGGCTCGCGGAACCCTTGGGGCACAGGCGACCGCGTGAGATCGGGGAGTCCGGGTCGCCCTCGATCTGCACGACCTCCTCGTCGCGCACGTAGACCTTCTGCGCGCAGCCCACGGCGCAGAACGGGCACACCGACCCGGCCACACGGTCGGCAGAGGCGGTCCGCGGGCGCAGGCCGACGTGCCGCGGCGACTGCGCGGCGGCGCCCCGCCCGAGCCGGTCGGCGCCCGTGAGCTGCCGGTACACCGGCCACGACCCCAACGGCGTCGAGGCCCCGATCGACCCGAGCCACGTCCGCACGCCCATGCGGTCCCCCTTCGTCCTCCCGCGTCACTACCCGTGTCGCCCCGGCCGAAACAGTCGCGCGGATCTTCCCGGGGCCACCCGATCGGCAGCCCGCGACGGCGGCTGGGCCGTCCGGGTGATTGGTCGACGACGGGCCGTCGGTCGCGTGTCCCCGGATCCGGCTCGGGTACCGCCCCGGCCATCTCCGAACGGAAGGAGCGGGCAGTGACGGAGAGCACCAGCGAGACCGTCCGAACCGAGGGCGCCGAGGTCGGACGCACCGCCGCCGAGGCGGGCGGCCAGGTCGTCGGTACGGCTGCGGACGAGGCGCGCCACGTCGCCGGCGAGGCCCGCCGGCAGGCCAGGGACCTCCTCGGCCAGGCGCGCGGCCGGTTGCAGGAGCAGGCGGGTTCGACGCAGCGTCAGGCCGCCGACGGCGTGCGCGACGTCGCCGACCAGCTCCGGCAGATGGCGGGGTCGGCCGACGGTGGACCCGTGGCCGACCTGGCGCAGGAGGCCGCGGACCGGGCCGAGCGCTTCGCGTCCTGGCTGCGCGCCCGCGCGCCGGGCGCCCGGGTCGAGGAGGTCCGCCGGGTGGCCCGCCGCCGCCCGGGTGCCTTCCTCGCCGGCGCCGCCCTGGCCGGGGTCCTGGTCGGACGGCTGACGCGCGGCGTCGTCGAGCACGAGAAGGACGGAGCGGGCCCGGCCGGTGGCGCGCCCTCGCCGTATCCGCGGGAACTCCCTGCCGCGCGGGGTGTGCCCCCGGGCTACGGCGCGGCGCAAGGCGTGCCGGCGGGCTACGGGGTGGCCGGGCAGGGCATGCCCGCGGCCCCGCCGCCGCCCCCGCCCGTGACCCCCGGCCCGGGCTCCACCCCGCCCGTGCCGCCGGGACCGGCCACGATCGGGCAGGGCCCGCCGCCCGGTCCGTCGCCCGTGGCGCCCACCCCGCCGGCCGGCGGTCCGCGCGTGCCCCCGCCCGCGGGGGCCGGACCCGCGCACGCGCCGCGAGCGGGGTCGACCACCGGCGG
>NZ_JAJSOK010000159.1 GCF_021283305.1 Pseudonocardia kujensis | reverse complement strand
CGGCGAAGGCGGGCAGGACCTGCTCGGCCATCAGCTCCATCTGCGCGACGACGGCCTCGATGGGCTGGCCCCAGGCGATGAGGCAGGCGAGGTGGTCGACGCCCATCGCCTCCATCTGCTTGAACCGCTCGATCATCTTGTCCGCGGTGGTGAGGACCGGGTCGGAGTACTTCTCCCACAGGTTCTCCGAGGAGGGCGACTCGTTCGCAGGCCGGACGCGGCCGGCCTCGACGAAGTCGACCTTCTCGCCCGTGCCGCGCGCCTTGAGGCGGTCCTCACGGGTGCCCTGGCTGACGGTCTGGGTGAGCGCGAGGTAGTGGTTGTACTCGCTGACCATGTCGTCGAAGAACTCGAGCGCGTCGGCCTCGGTCCGGCCCAGCCAGGTGTGCCGGTAGACCATGACTTCGCCGCGCGGCGCGCCGCTCTGGGCGGCCGTGGCGTTGAACGCCTCGAGCAGCGCCTCGAGGTCCCCGTGCGGCTCGAAGTTGCCCCAGTTGGGCGCGGTGAGCAGGTTGTGCCCCTCCGCGGCCACCTTCCGCACGCCGTCGACGCTCTGCGAGGCGACCCACAGGTCGGGGCCGGGCTGCGAGGCGGGCTTGGGCACGAGCGTGGTGCGCGGGAAGGAGAAGTAGCGGCCCTCGTAGGTCACGTCGTCCTCGACCCACACCCGCCGGATGATCTCCAGCGCCTCCTCGTAGATCTCCCGGCTCTGCGCTGGGTCCACCCCGATCCGGTCCAGCTGGTAGCGGCCGCCACCCCGGGCCACGCCGATCCCCACCCGGCCCGGGGCCAGGTGGTCCAGCATCGCCATCTCCGAGGCGATCAGCAGCGGGTTGTAGCTGGGGAGCACCACCACGCCCGGCAGGATCCGCAGCCGCGTGGTGCGGGCCGCCGCGAGTGCGGCGAACGCCAGGGCACTGGGATTCGCGACGTAGTTCTGGAACACGTTCTCGTTGATCGCGACGCCCTCGAAGCCCAGCCGCTCGGCCGTGTCCACGATCGTCAGCATGTCCTGCAGCAGCTCGCCCCACGGGCGGTCCATGTCCGAGTAGAAGAAGGGCGTCGTCACCCAGAACTTCAGTGCCATG
>NZ_JAJSOK010000158.1 GCF_021283305.1 Pseudonocardia kujensis | reverse complement strand
CCAGGACCTCGTCGGCGGTTTTGGTCCAGGCGAACGGGCGCGGGTGGTCGTTCCAGGCTGAGATCCAGGCTCGGATGTCACGTTCGAGGGCGTGCAGGTTCTTGTGCACTCCGCGGCGGAGCTGCTTGTCGGTGAGCAGCGCGAACCAGCGTTCGACCTGGTTGAGCCAGGACGAGTAGGTCGGGGTGAAGTGCATGTGGAACCGCGGGTGAGCCTCGAGCCAACGCTGGATCGTCGGGGCCTTGTGGGTGCTGTAGTTGTCGCAGATCAGGTGCACGTCCAGCCCGACCGGGACCTGTTTGTCCAGCTTGACGAGGAACTTGCGGAACTCCGCGGCCCGGTGGCGGCGGTGGATGGAGCCGATGATCTCGCCGGTGGCCACGTCGAGTGCGGCGAACAAGGTGGTGATGCCGTGGCGGAGGTAGTCGTGGGTGCGCCGCTCGGGCATGCCCGGCATCATCGGCAGCACCGGCGCGGAGCGGTCCAGGGCCTGGATCTGGGTCTTCTCGTCCACGCACAGCACCAGCGCCTTCTCCGGCGGGTCGAGGTAGAGCCCGACGATGTCACGGACCTTGTCCACGAACTGCGGGTCGGTGGAGAGCTTAAACGTCTCGACCTGGTGCGGTTTGAGCCCGAAGGCCTTCCAGATCCGGCCCACCGTGGAGCGCGACAGGCCGCTTTCGGTGGCCATCGACGCCCGTGACCAGTGCGTCGCGTCCGCTGGGGTGCGCTCCAGGGTGTCCACGACGACCTGCTCGATCTGCTCGTCGGTGATCGTGCGGGGAGCACCCGGGCGCGGCTCGTCGACCAATCCGTCCAGCCCCGCCTTCGCGAAACGCGACCGCCACTTCCCGACCGTCACCGCATGACAGCCCAGCTTCGCGGCGATTGCGGTGTTCGACTCACCGTCCGCGGCGGCCAGCACGATCTTGCTGCGCAGAGCGAGTGCCTGCGAGGACTTCGCCCGCCGTGACCACCGGACCAGCGTCTCGCGCTGCTCGTCGGTCAGGTTCACCTCGGCCACCGGCCGGCCCCTACTCGGCACGACCGGCAGCCTACCGATATTTAGCGAATTTCAGGCGCAGGACACTAG
>NZ_JAJSOK010000157.1 GCF_021283305.1 Pseudonocardia kujensis | reverse complement strand
GCTGGGGTCTGGGACTGGGGTCTGGGGCTGAGGTCGCGGTCGGGTCCGGGGTCCAGGTGCGGGGTCCAGGTGCGGGGTCCACGTGCGGGGTCCAGGTCCGGGGTCCAGGTCCGGGGTCCAGGTCCGGGGTCCAGGTCCAGGTCCGGGGTCCAGGTCCGGGGTCCAGGTCCGGGGTCCAGGTCCGGGGTCCAGGTCCGGGGTCCAGGTCCGGGGTCCAGGTCCGGGGTCCAGGTCCGGGGTCCAGGTCCGGGGTCCAGGTCCGGGGTCCAGATGCGGGGTCCACGTGCGGGGTCCAGGTCCGGGGTCCAGATGCGGGGGGTCCACGTGCGGGGTCCAGGTCCGGGGCCCAGGTCCGGGGTCCGACGCCGGGGACCGAGGCCGGGCACCAAAGCCCGGCACCAAGCCCTGGGACCGAGGACCCGAAGCCCGCAGCCCGCAGCCCGAAGCCGGAGCCCGGAGCCCGACTCGTCCGGGCGACAGGCCGGTTCGCCGGAGGCGGCTTGATCACCGTTCATGGACCCGGAGGGTCGGAAATCGACCCTCCCCGTCCAACAGCGATGATCATGTCGGCGGGATCGGGGCAGCATCCCGCCGTGATCCCTGTCCGGGGCCGCTCACGGCCACCACTGGCCGGGATGTGACCAGCATCGTGATCTTCGCGAGTCCACCGCTCCCCACTCCCCCGCTGCGCCGTACCCGCTCCTCGCACCCCCGCCCCTCTCGCCGCTCTCGCCGCTCTCGCCGCTCTCGCCGTCCGGCGTGATCACCACTCGCGGAACGGGAGAGTCGGAAATCGACCCTTCCCGTCCAAAAGCGATGATCACCGCCGCGGGCCGCGGGCTTCCCCCCGCCATGATCGCCGTGCGGGACCGTGCACGGCCGCCCGTGGCCGGGATGCGGCCGAGACGGTGATCTTCCCCAGCCCAGCGCTCCCACCGCCTCCTATACCCCGACAGTCCCGACAGTCCCGACAGTCCCGACAGTCCCGACACTGCCGACACTCCCAGTGCCCCACTGCCCCACTGCCCCCACCGCCTCCTGCACCCCGGCACTCCCACCGCTCCCACCGCCTCCTTCGCCCCCCACTCCCACTGCGCCCACTGCTCCCACT
>NZ_JAJSOK010000156.1 GCF_021283305.1 Pseudonocardia kujensis | reverse complement strand
ACGCCCTATTCAGACTCGCTTTCGCTACGGCTACCCCACACGGGTTAACCTCGCCACGAAGCATAACTCGCAGGCTCATTCTTCAAAAGGCACGCCATCACCCCGTAAAAGGCTCTGACGGCTTGTAGGCACACGGTTTCAGGTACTATTTCACTCCCCTCCCGGGGTACTTTTCACCTTTCCCTCACGGTACTCGTCCGCTATCGGTCACCAGGAAGTATTTAGGCTTAACGGGTGGTCCCGCCAAATTCACAGCAAATTCCACGAGCTCGCTGCTACTCGGGTATACAGTCCATCATGCGCTGCGCGTTTTCGCGTACGGGGCTCTCACCCACTACGGCGACCCTTTCCAGAAGTCTTCCACTAACACACAACAACACAATCCGCGGTCCGGCAGAACCACGACGACCACAACCCACGACACCGCATCCGCAACCCCTGCCGGGTCTCACACGAACACGGTTTAGCCTCCTCCGCTTTCGCTCGCCACTACTCACGGAATCACGGTTGTTTTCTCTTCCTGTGGGTACTGAGATGTTTCACTTCCCCACGTTCCCCCCGCACGACTATGAATTCATCGCACGGTAACGCCCCATGACGGGCGCTGGGTTTCCCCATTCGGACACCCTCGGATCACAGCTCGGTTGACAACTCCCCGAGGACTATCGCGGCCTCCCACGTCCTTCATCGGCTCCTGATGCCCAGGCATCCACCATGTGCCCTTACACACTTGACCACAACAAGATGCTCGCATCCACTATGCAACACTCAACACACAACCACACCCCGACCCACCGTCACACCACCACCCGAACACCTCGAGCGTTAGATGAACCAGACCGGACGCGGCCGAAGAACACACCCACCCAGGTGTCTCCTCAGGACCCAACAGTGTGCCAAGCCTCGAAACGTGTTCCCGCAGCAGAATTGTGTTCCACCCAGCGCCCCCACACCCACTGCCACAACAGCGAATGCCATCCAGAGGCGTATCAGTGAAAGGACCCCGAAAACTCGGGGACGCCCACCACACGGTGAGACTCCTTAGAAAGGAGGTGATCCAGCCGCACCTTCCGGTACGGCTACCTTGTTACGACTTCGTCCCAATCGCCAGTCCCACCTTCGACGACTCCCTCCACAAGGGTTGGGCCGCCGG
>NZ_JAJSOK010000155.1 GCF_021283305.1 Pseudonocardia kujensis | reverse complement strand
ACGCCTCGACCCAGGCGTGCGCGTCGCGCGTGCTCACGCTGCGATAGCCGTCGCCCTCGGTGCCGGCGGTGAACCCGACGGCGACCCGCGCCGGCACGCCCTGCGTCCGCAGCATCACGGCCATCGCCGAGGCGAACTGCTCGCAGTAGCCCGCGCGCCCGACGGTGAGGAAGTCGACGAGGGCGTCGTCGCCGCTGCCCGGCGCGGTCTCGAGGCTGTACCGGAACTGCGACTGCGGGCCGGTGAAGTACTCGACCACCGCGATCGCCTTGTCGAAGCTGGTCGCGGCATCGCGGGTGACGTCGGCGGCGATCTGCGCGACCCGCGGGTCGACCCCGGTGGTGTCGCGGTAGATCGGCTCCACGCGGGTCGGGCCGGAGGCGGCGCGCAGCTCGTCGGCCGACGGCGCCGGCAGCACGGCCGTCTCCTGCCAGGCCTCCTCCTCGCGCGGGCGCTGGGTGTAGGCGATGCCGCTGCTGCGGTCGTAGGCCCACCGGTCGGCGTCGACGCCGGTCACCGACTCGGGTTGGCCGTAGAGCGGGAGCCAGTAGTCCCGGAAGTTCACGTTCTGCACGGCGACCTGGACGCGTTCGCCCTCCGCCGGGTCCTCCGTGAGCGGCCCGGCGAGCGGGACGCCGGGCCGGGGCTGGGCGGCCTGCCAGCCGGAGTTGGCGCGGTAGTCGGAGAGGGTCAGCGCGCGCAGGTAGGTCGGGCGCGGGAGCCCCGTGGTGCGGAACAGCTCGACCGGGTCGCTCTGGGTGAGCTGGCCGCGCAGCGAGGTGAACGGGTTGAGCCCGATCGCCCCGCCGTTGCCGCCGCCCGCGCCGCCGCTGACGAACCGCCCGGCCGTGCCGACGACGGTCGCCGCGCTGCCGAGCAGCAGCCCCAGTACGCCGGCCACGGCGACGACGGCGATCCCGCCGGTGACGAGCGCGCCGCCGCGCCGCCCGGTGCCGTCGCGGGCGACGAGCAGGAGCCCGTACCCGGCGACCGCGCAGGCCACCGCCCACCAGGGCAGCAGCGCGTCGGAGAGGGCGGCCGGCACCGCGACCATGCACAACAGCGGCACCCCGGCCGCCGCGGGCGCCCCGGCGCTCACCGAGACGGCGTGCACGATCACCGCGAGCACGCCGAACGCGGCGGTGATCAGGAACAGCATGCCCGGCGTGCCGACGCCGGGCATGCTG
>NZ_JAJSOK010000154.1 GCF_021283305.1 Pseudonocardia kujensis | reverse complement strand
AACGAGCCGGTCCACACCTACGCCCCCGGCACCGCCGAACGCGCGTCGCTCGAGGCCCGGCTCGCCGAACTGCGCGGACAGCGTCCGGAGCTGCCGATGACCATCGCCGGGAAGCGCCGGATGGCCTCCGGCGAACGGTTCGACGTCGTCGAGCCGCACCGGCACCGCTCCGTGATCGGGGTGTCCGCCAACGCCACCGACGCCGACGTGGCCGAGGCCGTCACCGCCGCGAAGGCCGCCGCACCCGAATGGGCCGCGCTGCCCTTCGACGAACGCGCGGCCGTGCTCCTGCGCGCCGCCGACCTGCTCGCCGGGCCGTGGCGGGACACGCTCAACGCCGCCACCATGCTCGGCCAGTCCAAGTCCGTGCAGCAGGCCGAGATCGACGCCGCCTGCGAGCTGATCGACTTCCTGCGGTTCAACGTCCACTACGCCCGACGCGTCCTCGCCGAGCAGCCCCGCAGCGTCCCCGGCGAGTGGAACCGCATGGACCACCGCCCGCTCGACGGGTTCGTCGTGGCGATCACGCCGTTCAACTTCACGGCCATCGCCGGGAACCTGCCGACCGTGCCCGCGCTGATGGGCAACACGGTCGTCTGGAAGCCGACGCCGACCCAGCAGCTCGCCGCCGAGTACACGATGCGGCTGCTCGAGGCCGCGGGCCTGCCGCCCGGGGTGATCAACCTGGTGACCGGCGACGGGTTGGCCGTCTCCCGCGTCGCGCTCACCGACCCGGGGTTCGCCGGCCTGCACTTCACGGGCTCCACGACGACCTTCAAGACGCTGTGGCGCACCCTCGCCGACAACCTCGACCGCTACCGCAGCTACCCGCGGATCGTCGGGGAGACCGGCGGCAAGGACTTCGTGGTCGTGCACCCGTCGGCCGACCCTGCTCCGCTGACCACCGCGCTGGTCCGCGGCGCGTTCGAGTACCAGGGCCAGAAGTGCTCGGCGGCCTCCCGCGCGTACGTGCCACGCTCGCTGTGGCCGGCGCTGCGCGAGGAGCTCGCCGACGTCACCGCCTCACTGACCTACGGCGACGTCGCCGACCTGCGGAACTTCGGCGGCGCCCTGATCGACGCGCGCGCCTTCGGCCGGGTGCGCACCGCGCTGGACCGGGCGAAGAACACCGCCTCGCTCGACGTCCTGGTCGGCGGGGGCAGCGACGACGCCGAGGGCTGGTTCGTCGACCCCACCGTGCTCGTCGGCACCGACCCC
>NZ_JAJSOK010000153.1 GCF_021283305.1 Pseudonocardia kujensis | reverse complement strand
GGCGCGTAGCGCGATGTCGACGGCCTCCATCGCCTCGGGGTCGGCGGTGCCGACGTGTTCGGTGAGTCGGCGGCGCATGACCTGCTCGAGCGTGCCCACCGCAGCCCAGCCGTGCGGGGCGACCGGCGCCACCAGGAGGGATTCGGTGGCCTCAGGCAGTACGTGCAGGGCGAACACGGTAGGGACGGTGCTGGTGTTGATCGCGTCGGTGGAGACGATCAGCCGCAGGTCGCTGCGGTTCTCGCGCTGCAGGACCGGCTGGTAGCGCCAGATCTGGCCGCGTACCGGCGGGCCTGCGGCAGCGCTCACGCCGCGCTCACGCTTGGTCCTGCGCGGCGGCGCGCTCGGCGGCGGAGTCCTCGGCATAGGTGGGGTTGTCGCGGTGGAACCGCTCCAGCTGGGCGACCGCGTCGCGCATGGCGTCCTCCCGGACCAGGCGTTCGATGTAGCCCGAGGCGCCGCCGCGGTTGCTCGCTGCGCACTGGCGGATCCGCGCGACCGTGCTGCTGTCGAGGGAAAACGTGGCTCGCTCCCGCTGGGACATACCGCTAGCATACGCCGACGGACGCCGGACCGCATGCGCCACGTATGAACGAGCTGTCATAATTCCGGTTATGCCACCCGGGGTCTTTCGTCCTGAGGCGCTGCTGCCCGCCCGGCCACCGACCAGCACCTTGAAGGAATACCCGTGCAGTATTGGGTGAACTGCGCTGTCGACATCGACGGGCCGGAGCCGCAAAGCCTGCTCAGGTCATGTGTGGGTAGGTGTGGTCCGTGGGCGGGACGAGGGTCTCCTTGATCGCCCGGGGGCTGGTCCAGCGCTGGACGTTGAGCAGCGAGCCCGCCTTGTCGTTCGTGCCCGAACCGCGGCTGCCGCCGAAGGGTTGCCGGGAGACGATCGAGCCGGTGGGCCGGTCGTTGACGTAGAAGTTGCCGGCGGCGTGCCGCAGCAGCCGGTGGGCGTCGTCGATCGCCGAACGCTCGGTGGCGAAGACCGCGCCGGTGAGGGCGTAGGCGCTGGTGCGGTCCACGAGCTCCAGGGTCGGCAGCCAGTCGGGGTCGTCGTAGACGTGCAGGGCGAGGACGGGGCCGAAGTACTCGGTGCTGAACGCCTCGTCGCAGGGGTCGGTGCCGACGAGCACGGTGGGGTCGACGAACCAGCCCTCGGCGTCGTCGCTGCCCCCGCCGACCAGGACGTCGAGCGAGGCGGTGTTCTTCGCCCGGTCCAGCGCGGTGCGCACCCGGCCG
>NZ_JAJSOK010000152.1 GCF_021283305.1 Pseudonocardia kujensis | reverse complement strand
TGGTCATCGACGCCGACGACGCCTGGTGCCCACCGACCTTCAACCCCGTCGGGTTGGGCCGCACCCGGTTGGCGTGGTCGATGATCGCGGTGGAGAGCCAGCGCACCCGCTGCTCGATCTCCCCCAGCACCGTGAGCCGATCGGCGCATATCTGGGCTGACGCGGCGGTCATCGATGACTCCTCGGCCACTTTGTTGCAGGCAGATGGCCCTCTCGTGGCTTGGCGACTGACGCGACACCACGCACTTGGGCGAGACCATTGTATCCAAACAGGTGCCTTGGAGCAACCCCTCCCTTTTCGGATACCTCGGTGTGGCAAGATCATGGGCATGCCTTGCACCCCTGCACTTGGCCGCTACGGCATCTGGCGAAGCTGCGACGCCTCCACCCCGTCGACGGCTGCGTTGCTCGACGAGCTCGGGTTCGCAGCGTTGTGGATCGGCGGTTCCCCGGCCCCCGACCTGCGTTTGATCGAGCAGGCACTCGACGCCTCCGAGCATCTCGTCATCGCGACCGGCGTCGTCACCATCTCGTCGGCGCCGCCGGCTCAGCTCGCCGACGCCTACAAGCGCGTGGTCGGCCGATATCCGGACAGGCTTCTCTTGGGAATCGGCACCGGTGGGCTTCCGTTTGCTGCGCTCAAGCCCTACATCGATGAACTCCTCGCAGGCGACGTACCACGGGAGCACCTGGTCGTCGGGGCGCTGAATCCGAGGGCGATACAACTGGCGGGGGCCTGCACCGCGGGAGCACATCCCTATCTGGTGACCCCTGAGCACACTCGTCGCGCTCGCGGCTGGGTCGGAACCGGTTCGCTTCTCGCCCCGGAACAGCGGGTCGTCCTTGGCGTCGAACGATCGGACTTCGCGGCCGCCGTCGAGTCGGTCCGCCACCCGTATCTGTCCTTCCCCAGTTCGCGTCGGATCCTGGAGTACCTCGGCTACGCGGGCGAGCTCGACGACGGCGGTAGCGAGCGCCTGATGACCGACCTCATTGTCAGCGGCGGCGACGAGGTGATCGCCGGGCGGCTCGAGGAACACATCACCGCCGGTGCCGATCACGTCGCGGTGCAGGTGATCGAGCGCCCAGGGCACGCCCTGGACGACGACTACCGGACACTTGCCGGACTTCTCGGCCTAGGAGTCCGCTGAAATAGGACGTTGCGAGGGTGGCGGTGCTGCTCGTGGTGGTGGCTGTAAACGCCGTTTATGCCTTCGGGGTCGGGCGTGTGTGATGGCGAGGCGGGTTGGGGTGGTGGT
>NZ_JAJSOK010000151.1 GCF_021283305.1 Pseudonocardia kujensis | reverse complement strand
CACCGGCGGCCAGCCCGGCAACAACACCGGCGGCCAGCCCGGCAACAACACCGGCGGCCAGCCCGGCAACAACACCGGCGGCCAGCCCGGCAACAACACCGGCGGCCAGCCCGGCAACAACACCGGCCACGGGAAGCAGCGCTTCCCGGGCCTTCCACACTCCCCCGCTGGGTCGGGAAGCTCCCACGGTCGCGGCAGCGTCGATCATGGCGGCGTCGGTCATGGCGGCAAGCGACCGGACTCCGAGGGCCACGGTTCGCACGGACCGCACCGTCAGGGAGCCCACCCGGGCCGTACCGCAGACCCGACGCGCGGCCCCGGCGGGCACAAGGGGGATCGGTCGCACGACGGACATACCGATGGGGACTCCCGTACCCACCACCGCGACGGGCAGGAGCACGGGGGCCATCGGAGCGACCACCAGGCCGGCGGCCGCGACCACCGCGACGGCAACCGCGCCCATCGCGATGGGCGCCGCGATCACCGAACCGATCACCGTGGACACTCGGGACACCCGGGCGGCGACCGTGACCACGGGCGCCCGAGCCACGACCGCGGCCAGGGCCGCCACTCGCACCCGGCAGCCGACCGGCACGATCACGGCTCGCACGGCTCCGGAGCCGACCACGGCCGCCACCAGGACGGTCACCGCTCAGCACCGCAGCATCGCCCCCAGCACGGCGCTCACCACGGGCCGCAGCACGGGTCCCACCACGGCACGCAGCACCGGCCTCAGCACGGCCCCAAGCACGGGTCGCACCATGGTCCTCACCGCGGCCCACAGCACGGCCCACAGCACGGCCCCCAGCCCGGGAACGATCACCAGCCGCAGCACGGGCGGGGCGGCCACGACCGGCCGTCGCACCCGAGCGGACCGCATCGGGGCATGCCTCAGTACCCCGCCCCGCTCCCACAGCTGCCGCAGCGGCCGGTCCCGACCCGCACCGCTCCGACCGGGCACCTCCCGGCGCCGCAGCAGGTCCAGCAGTTCCTGAACACCCTCGACAAGGTGTTCACCGCACTCTGAGCCGCACCGGTCCGCGGCCCGGCGTTCTCCCGTCGGGCCGCGGACCGTCGCCGCCCTTCCCGACAGCCCACAGCGCTCCGTCGCCGGGCCGCAGCGCGCTACGTCCCTCACCACTGGTCGAGATGAACCTCAGGGGGGAGTGTCCGATCTTCGGTGTAACTGGTCTGTAGCTCCGGGCGTGTCCCGGGGGAAGGACCAGCGATGACCGACACGATCGAGCCCATGCCGCGGGCTCGGATTGATCACCAGCAGTTCGCTCAGC
>NZ_JAJSOK010000150.1 GCF_021283305.1 Pseudonocardia kujensis | reverse complement strand
CGAAGGCCCGGGCGCTCTACGACGCCCGGCGCACCCGCACGCCCATCCCGCCCTTCACCGACGACGACCCGACGCTCGGGATGGCCGACGGGTACGCGGTGCAGCGCGAGCTGATCGACCTCCTGCTCGCCGACGGCGACCGGATCGTCGGGTACAAGGTCGGCCTGACCTCCGAGCCCATGCAGAAGATGATCGGCGTGGACTCCCCCGACCACGGGCCCGTCCTCGCCTCGACCGTCTACCGCGACGGGGACGAGGTCCCGCTGAGCCGGTTCATCGCGCCCAAGGTCGAGGCCGAGATCGTGTTCGTGCTCGGTGAGCGGCTGGCCGGCCCGGGTGTCACCGTCACGCAGGCCCGCGCCGCGCTCGCCGGGGCGGTCGCCGGGATGGAGATCGTCGACTCCCGCATCGCCGACTGGCGGATCAAGCTCGCCGACACCGTCGCCGACCTGGCGTCCAACGGCGCCGCCGCGACGTCGAGCCGGATCGTGCCGGTGACCGACCTGGACACCCGACTCGTCGGCATGACCCTCACGCGCAACGGCGAGCTCGTCGACACCGCGGCCGGCGCGGCCGCGCTCGGCGACCCGGTCGCCGTCGTCGCCTGGCTGGCGAACGTCCTGGGCGAGAACGGGGTCGCCCTCGAACCCGGCCACCTGATCATGACGGGCGCGCTGCACGCGGCCGTCCCGATGACCCCGGGCGACGTGTTCCGGGCCGAGTTCGACCGCCTCGGCGCGATCACCGTGAGGGTGGGCGCATGATCACCGTGAGCGAGCTGGCCGCCCGCCTGAGCAAGGCGGTCGCGGACCGCACCGCGATCGGCAAGCCGTCCGACGAGTACCCCGAGCTCGACATCCCCACCGCCTACCAGGTGCAGCGCGAGCTGCGCAGCGCCGCGGGCCCGCTCGCGGGCTGGAAGCTCGGGGTGACCTCGCGCGCCAAGCAGGCGCAGGTCAACGTCAGCGAGCCGATCTACGGCTTCCTGCCCGCCGCGGGCGCGCTGGACCTCGGCGAGCCGCTGGACACCGGCGCGCAGATCCAGCCCCGTTGCGAGCCCGAGATCGTGTTCACCCTCGGCCGCGACCTCGCCGGGCCGCACGTCACCGCGGCGGACGTGGTGGCCGCGTCGTCGGGTGTCGCCGTGGGGATCGAGGTCCTCGACTCCCGCTACGCCGACTACGGCTTCACGATGGCCGACGTCGTCGCGGACAACACCTCGGCCGCCCGGTACGTCGTCGGGGCCCCGGTGCCCCCCGCGGGCATCGACCTGCGGCTCGTCGGCGTGGTGCTCGAGAGGAACGGCCGGGTCGTCGCCACCGCGTCGGGTGCGGCCTCGCTCGGCCACCCCGCCGCCGCCGTCGCCTGGCTGGTCCGCGCGCTCGCCGCCGAGGGCGAGGGCCTGCGAGCGGGCGAGATCGTGCTGTCCGGCGGCCTCACGGCGGCGGTGCCGGTCGG